>CAYFWJ010000155.1:0-6268 GCA_964346755.1 uncultured Ectothiorhodospiraceae bacterium | reverse complement strand
GAGCGTGCAGCGTTTTTTCAACGAAGCCACGCTGACCACCCAAGAGATCCCGGTCCAGACGTTCCGAATCACCGTGCGCGCCTTCGGCCCCGGCACCCCACCGGGTTCAACGAACGGAAGCGAGGTCATCTTGCAACAAACCGTGCTAACGGCTCCTTGCAGCGGTTTGTAGTCGCCTATAACCGGTGCGGTCCAGTTCGTCAGTATTCCAAACGCTTTACCGAGGTGCCTTGATGAAACGCGGGCTTTTAACCCTCCTACTCGGACTCTTCACGGGATCGATCTCGGCCGGCCCGGGAACCATCCCCGATCAACCCTTGTTCACGGAAGGATTGGTCAAACACAACCTGATGTTCATCCTGGATGATTCCGGCAGCATGGACTTCACGATGCTCATGCCGACCAACGACGGGGCGATCTGGTGGGATGGCGACCGGGAGAGCTTCGGGGATCCCACGGATCCCGAGACCCAATACCTCAATTTCGACAGCCCGTCGCGCAGCAGCGTGGAGAAAGAAAAGAAGAACCGCGTGCTGCGCTTCTGGCGCGGTGGCAGCGACGATAGCGGCGTCCCACCCATCCGGCATTACGGATTCCTCCGCAGTGCGCTGTACAACGCCTCCTACTACGAGCCAGCCACCGTCTACACCCCCTGGCCAAGCTACGGCGGCTACCGTTTCGACGATGCGGATCCAAACGCGGCCTGTTACGACCCCTTCGACACCGCCAACACCTCCGCCGATCCTGTGCAATGCAAAAACTGGGCCGAGGTGGATCTAACCACCCCCCAATCCCTCGACTACTACATCGAAGAGGGGATGGCCTGCGATAACGACTGCCCCGCCGAGTTAAAAGGCGGGAGCTGTTCAACGTCATGCGAGGGGGGCCCGTCCGGTAGCGATTCCGATGACGAGACCATCACGTTTTGGGTGCCGACTTACTACGACAATGCGACGAGCGGGACCTTCGAGATCGCATCGGCCGATCTCCTGGGCGCTACGGGTGCGGGCGGTTCCCTGCCGCCCGGCTCCGTCGACCTCTGGGTCGAGGACTTCGCCGGACTCGGCGATGGCACCACAAGTGACACCGGTCCCACCACCGCGTGGAGCCGCGACATTAGCAACGCAGAACGGTCGAACCCAACGGCGGAAGTCGACAACAACCGCTTCCGAATGGGCGATAGCGGGGATGGCAATGGCGGCAATCCCCTCACCGAGTACGTCGCATGGCAGTCGGAGGCAATCGATATCCGCTCGGCCACCAGCAGCGCGGGCTTCTCCCTGGAGATCGAGGCCGACGGCGACATGGAAGGCACGGGTCAATGGGAGGACCGGATCGAGGTCGATTATCGGGTCGATGGCGGCCCCTGGCAGCGGGCCTATGGCCAATCCGACGACGTGGACGCCACCGTGGTGGAAGATGGGCTCCTGGGCTCAACGCTCGAGATCCGGGTGCGTGCCAACACCACGACGACTGGCGGACAGGAATCGTTCTTTATCGATGACATCCGGGTCGCCAACACCGGCGGGACGGGGCCCACAGCCGGTTTCTGCACCGAGTCGGGGGGTATCTACACCTGCAACTGCGCCAACTACGACCCCACCGATGCCATCGGCCGGCGTCTGTACCGCACCTGGGAACAGGACCCGACCGACTTCGGTAACTTCGCCGGTTTCCCGTCCCTCAGCGGCGCGACCTTCCGAAACCCAAGCTTCTCGCCGGCTGACTTTGCGATCGGCCCCGACGGGCGCTGCCTGCGCAAGCACGAGATCCGGGCCGGAACAGCCGAGATGCAAAACTTCGCCAACTGGTTCGAGTTCTATCGCAAGCGCCACCAGGCGATGCGCAACGGGGTTGCGCGCGCCCTGGAGACGGTCGGCGGTGTCAACGTCGGCCTGTTCTGGATCAACAATCGCCGGGGCGACATCAAATTCGACCTGGGCAACCCGGGCGGCAGCGAGATGTGGGACTGGGATGCCGACAAGAATCGCAACCCCTCGGAGTTCCTGAAGGATCACTATGGGCATGTAGCGACGGGTGGCACGCCGTTGCGCGGGGCCTTGGAGCACGCCCGCAACCAATATCGCCGGGATGTGACGTCGGATCCGGATGCCCCGCTGAAGCAGGAATGTCAACAGAACTTCTCCGTTCTGTTCACCGATGGCTTCAACTCCGAAGGCTCGAATGTCGGCAACGTCGATGGACAGTCCGACGCGAGCCGAGAGTACCCCACCCCGCTCGCCCCCTATCAGGACAATCACGATGACACGCTGGCCGACATCGCCATGGACGGCTACCTCGCCGGGGATACGGACAACCTCAACCCCAACCTGCCCCACAGCCAGGTGCCGGTCCCGGCGAGCTGTCCGGTCACGGCCCCCAACCCCCTGGACTGTAACGACGATCTGCACATGAACACCTACACGGTCGGGCTCGGCGCCAAAGGGGAGATCGTCGGCCAGACCCACTTCGATGTGCAAGACGCCTACAGCAATCCGCCCAGCTGGGCCAATCCCGGCACAACCCGAAATCCGCGACAAATCGACGACCTCTACCACGCCGCCATCAATGGCCGGGGCAGCTTCGAGAATGCCGACAATCCGGCCGACCTCGCCCAGGCCTTCAACACGGCCCTGAGCGACATCATCGCCGCCATCGGCTCCTCCGCGGCGGTCAGCTTCAATACGGGGCGTCTTGAGGCCGGGTCCTTGCTTTACACCACCCTCATCAACTCGCGCAACTGGCGCGGCCGGCTCCGAGCCTTCGGCTTGAACCCCATCACCGGCGACTTAGAAGCCGAGGCCTGGGATGCCTCCCTGCTGCTGGACAGCCGCACCCTGGGCACGGATCCCCGGGTGATCCTGACCCACGACGGGAGCGACGGCATCCCCTTCCAGTGGGGCGATCTCACATCGGATCAGCAGGACGACCTGGCGCTCGATCGAAACGAAAACCCGGACGGCAACGGCCCCGCCCGACTGGACTATATCCGCGGCGATCGCAGCAACGAGGGCAGTGGTCTCGGCTTTCGCAACCGCGACAGCCGCCTCGGCGACATCATCAACTCCCAGGCGGTCTTCGTCGGCGCCCCCGAGGATCCCTGGCCCAACGCGGCCCCTTTTCCAACGGGGTCCAACGCCTACAGCGGGTTCAAGGCTGCGAAGGAAGACCGCCGCCCGGCCGTCTACGTCGGGGCCAACGACGGCATGCTCCACGGCTTCTATGCCGACAACGGGACCGACGGGGGCAAGGAGATCCTCGGCTATATCCCCAATGCCGTGTTCTCGGATAACGCCAGTGGCGATCAACACGGCCTGCACTTCCTCAGCAACCCGAGCTACGACCACGAGTTCTACGTCGACCTGTCCGCCACCGCCCGGGATGTCTTCATCGACGTCGGGAACGGCCCCGAATGGCGAACGGTGCTGATCGGTGGGACCCGCGGGGGCGGTCGTGGCCTATTCGCCCTCGACGTCACGGATCCCAAGGCCTTCTCGGAAGATGGTAGCACCTGCGACGGGAGTGCCTGCGCTGCGCCCGGTGACACCGTGCTCTGGGAGTTCCAAGATCCCGACCTCGGGTTCGCCTTCAGTAAGGCCGCCGTGGGCCTGTTCAACGATGGGGCGTGGTACGCCGTCATCGGCAACGGCTACAACAGCGCCGCCTTCGGTGATGCTCGGCTCATTCTCTTGAAGATCGAGGCGGGCATCGACGGGACCTGGAGCGGTACCGACCTCAGGATCATCCAAGCCCCCGGGGGAACCGGTAACGGGCTGGGATCACCCACCCCGGTGGACACCGACGGGGATCGTGTCTTCGACCGCATCTACGCCGGCGATCTGCAAGGCCAGATGCATGCGTTCGACGTCTCCGACCCCAATCCGTCGAACTGGCAACACGATTACGTCCTCTTCGAAGCAGGGGATGCGCTCCCCGGGACGGATCATCCGATCACCACCAAGCCGGATGTCGCCTTTCATCCCAATCAGCCGAAAAGCGGCAATGAACCGAACCTCATGGTGATGTTCGGCACGGGACAATACCTGGCCCAGGGGGACCAAAACCTCGATGCCTGTCCACCGGGGTCCGCGTCAACCGGCCCGTGCACCCAGCGCTTCTACTCCGTGTGGGACAACGGCGACCCGCAGCTGGCGTCAGCCGCCTATGGGGAGTCGGATCTCGTCGAACAGGGCGTCACGGATTTCGTGGACAACGGGACAACGGAGAGCGGCAACCGCGTCGATGCGCGTACCCTCACGAACAACACCGTGGACTACGACCAATCGTCCCCGGACAAAGGATGCTTCCTCAAGCTGCCCCGAGCCGGCGAACGTTCCGTCACGGACCCGCTCGTTATCTCGGACCTGGTGTTCTTCAACACCACGATCCCGAGCAACAGCCCCTGCGAGGGGGGCGGTTCGGGCTTCCTGATGTCGATGAACTATACAACCTGCAGCCTCGACAAGCCCGCTTTCGATCTAGACGGCGACAAAGACGTGGATAGCAGCGACACGATCGGGGGCGATGCCCCCACCGGGATCGAGTTCGATGGGGGCCTCCCCTCGGCCAGTTCGTTGATCGGTAGCATACGCTACACAAGTGGGACCAACACGCCGTTGCCCCAAAAGAATACGCTGCAACTGGATGCCGCCATCGGCCGTGCGAGCTGGCAAGAGATCCTCCGCTAGGCAACGAGGCGGGGACCCTCCGCTTCTCAAGCGGGGTGTGGCCAGAGGACGGCCCCGACGGGTGTCGGACCCGCCTCGAAACCGGTCCGACGGAACACCCCCATCCTTCAATCACCCGACGTTCAACACGGTTGGTAGCCCCATGCGGAACCCTGGATTCACGCTCATCGAGATCCTGATCGTTGTCGCCATCATCGGCATATTGGCGGCGATCGCCTACCCGTCGTACCGCCAGCATGTCCTGGAGACGCGCCGCAGCGAATGCGCCAGCTCCCTGATGCAACTCGCGAGCGCCCTCGAGCGATTTCGCACGGCGAACAATGTGTACTACACGAGCGGTAATCCGGCGATCTGCGCGAGCGGCGGCCCGCCATGCCCTCCGGCGAGTACCCTCTTCACAGACCGTTGCCCCGCCGACGGAAGCGACCCCAAGACCTACGACCTCCGCATCGATAACGCAACCGCGAACACCTTTGCACTAATAGCCGAACCCGTCTCCGGTCCCCCGATGAACGGCGACCCCGACTGCGGCGACTTGACCTATGATTTCACCGGGCGCAAGGGAGCGGAATTCGGCACCGTGGAGGAATGCTGGTGAGTGATCGAATCGACGCGAGGACTGACTCATGACGCACCCCAACCCCCACGCAACGCCGGGCTTTACCCTCATCGAGTTGCTGATCACCCTCGTCATCGCCGCCATCCTGGTCAGCCTCGCGGCGCCCTCATTTCGCAACCTCACCCTGGACATCCAGCTGTCCAACGCCGCCAACGCCCTGATTACGGATATCTACCTCGCGCGCAGCGAAGCGGTCACGCGCAATCAACGGGTCGTCATCTGTGCAACCGCGGATCCCATGGCGGCCAATCCAACCTGTTTGACGGGTGGGAACGAATGGCGGACCGGCTGGTTTGTCTTCGTCGACGCCAATGGAGACGACGTCTGGGACGGGCCACCGGACGAACCCATCCTCGCCCGACACGACGCCCTCGCCAACCGGATCACTCGGGCCGAAGCCGGTAACAACATCGACCAAGATATTGTCTATGGCTCGGACGGCCGACCCGCGGGTGGGCCCGGTAATGACACCATCACGATCTGTGACACCCGAGCCAGCCCGAAGCGGGGGTGGCGGGAGGTCATCATCAATAATCAGGGTCGCCCCCGCATCGAGGCCCCGCCCGGGACGAATCCCTGTTGATGGAAACGGCGATCGGCTGAGGCCTGCGTCGTCTACCGCATCGATCCAAGGGCAGAAACACACCCCAGGCCCCGTCATCAGGGCTTGCCCCATCGAAACCCGGCGAGCCGCTAAGGCGTGAACGGATCGCTGAGGCGGTACGGCCCCCTTGCGCCCCGTCAGGCACGCCGAAACCGGCGGGCCCGATCGCGGATTGACCCGGCAACGGCTCGAGCACCCCCCCCCATGGGGGGATACGCTTGAACCCGGCGGATGAACACGCACGCCTCGAGATCGCCGACGAGCCACCGCCCGGTTCCCTCGAGACCGGTTCCCTGGAGACACCCATCAGGCCGGTCCGCCTGGACGAGGCGGGCGCGGGTCGGACGCCTTTCCGGC
>CAYFWJ010000154.1:0-6272 GCA_964346755.1 uncultured Ectothiorhodospiraceae bacterium | reverse complement strand
TGTATCGGTACCGGTGTCCTCGTCGGCGCATCCCCCGATAGCCCCCATCATCCCGATGACCCAAGCCATCGCAATACAACGCCCCCAGCTGCAACGGTCGCGCATTACCCCAGTCTCCTCGAGAAACGGATCGATTCGCCCCAACGCCCGGCGCAAAACCTCTTGCGTACTCTATCACAGGCGCCGGGACCCTGGCGTGGTACAGAATGCGGTCCACCCCGGACATGACCTGGGAGGGCCCGAATCGAGGGTGAACCCGGGGTGTGACCTCAGAGGGGTTCGAGCCACCTCAATGGATGGCCAGATCGCGAAGGTGACGTCGACCGAGGGCTCGTACCGCCCAGTGAGTCCGGCGGCCAACCCAAACGGCCATCATTCAGCGAGGTGATGAAGGGACAGAAGGCGGGACGATTGAATACGCGCGTCAAACTGAGGGGGCGGCCCAAGGGCCAACCCGCCTCGATGAGCCGGATCCCATCAGCCGTTCGCGGCTCGACCCGTCGGCGGGTCTCCACGCCGCTAGGCCGCCCAAAGCGGATCCCCCCGCTGCAAGCGATCGGCAACCGCGGTTAACGCATCGTCGAAGACTGGCTGTTCGCCCAGCACCCGCGCGCGCCCGCGCTCCAGCTCCTGCTTGAAACGCTCGGCATCCCGCTCGGTGACTCGACGGCCGGCCCGGTCGACGAAGACGAGCCGGGCGGTCTCGGGGACGAGCACCGCGAGTCGGGCCTGTCGACGGGCCATCGGCTGGAGGCGATCCAGCTCGAACCAGGCCCCGATCTGAACCGTATCCGGTAGCGCGCGAATCGCCGCCCGCCGTTCCGCCAGATAGGCCTCGACCGTTGGGGGCTGGCCGTTTCGTCGTGCCTGGGCTTCGAGGAAGCCCTCCAACGTGACCGGTTCGAGCGACTCCGGGGGATCGCGACGTCGACTGGGGTCGTGGCTGAAGTACTCCAAGCGCCGGGCCTCATAGTAATCCCGCTCAAAGGCACGCATCGCATGCATCACCTCGGGTTGGGTGAATCCCCACCGCTGGAGATACCCCCGAACCCGATCCACCAGGTCCTCGGGCAACGCCCCGAACAACCGAATCATGGCCTTCGGTTGCGGCGGGAAGGCGCAGAAGATCAAACCATGGGTCAGCTCCGTCAGCTCCTGCCAGGGCTGGCTGCGATGACCAAAACGGATATACACCCCCATGAGCAGCGGGGCCAGTCCGCGAACCACCAGCGGTTGGATGGCCTCCGGGAGGGTCCGATTACCGAGGGTCTTCTTGATCTCGTAGAGCACCACCTTGCGCGCCAACCGGGATTGGGTTTCCTCGGCGAGCTGTTGTTGAGCGCTCCGATCGATCGCCTCAGCCGCGCGTTGTTCCCGCTCCGCAATCGTTTCCAGGTCTTGCAGGGCCAACTCCACCATCCAGGGGTCGCCCCGAAAATCTCCGGTCAGCGGCGCTTGGAGATCGATGAGGTCCCGGTATAACGGATCCCGCGAATCCCGCAAACCGAGGCTCACTTCGCTCAACCGATTGAGGAAACCACGGGTGACATGCCGGGGATCACGCAACATCGAGGGATCGATCAAGGCGATCTTCAGGTAGGGCAGTTGCAGCTGCATCAACACCACCCGTGCCGCATCGGAGCGGGATTCGTCACGGTAGATGCAATCGAACAAGGCACTCACGATGTCGATGACGTCGCGATCCGTCGCGTGCAGGCTGAGCTGCTGCGCAAACGCCTGATTCGCGAGGTGCTCGAGCACCCCATCTCGGAGGCGACGGGGTAAAACCGGCGTGGGATCGCGCTCAACCGCCGTATCGATCTCGGCCGAGCGGGGTGTCGGAAGGGTTAAACCCTCCAGCGCATCCACCAACTCCCGGGGGCGCATTCGCGCCTGGGTCGACTCACCGCTCGAGGCCTGACGCTGGATCCACTCCAGAACCCGGGCACCTGCGGGATCGACCGAGCCCTCCGGTGCGCTTCGCCTCGGCCCGCCCTCGAGCCGCGGCCGCAGCTCGGCCTCGTCCGCGGGCACCTCGGCATCGACCAAGACCGCATTGAGCTCCGCGAGGGTCTCCGGCAGGGTCTGCGTCAAGCTCTCTTCAAGCAGTTTGAGGAGCAAAAGACGCCCCTGCGGCAGCCACTCCGAGCGCGACCAAACAAACTCGGCCATGGCCTGCGCCGGTCGAACCGGATCGAGGAGATCGGGACTTGCGGCCTGCGCATCCCGTCGCCGCAGCCACTCCAACCGACGCTCGACGAGGCCGTGCAACCCTTGGGTATGCTGGCGAACGGATTGGCCGAGGCTTGCGATGGCCACGAGTTGTTCCGTCCGTTCCGCGTCGAGAAGCCGTAGCTCCCTGGCATCCGCGTCCCGATCCAGGCGTGTCTCCAAGGACACGCCGTGCAAGGCAGGCTCGACGGACTGGATGAGGGTTGTGTACAGCGAATCGCGATACCACTCGAGCAGTCGAGCGGTGTCCTCGTACACATAGCGGTCACGGCCCCGCGTCGCCGCCTCACTGAACCAGGCAAGGCGGCGACGCGCGTGACTGAGATAGTGTTGCGCTGCGCTGGCCATCGCCGAACGGGCAATCTGGGCGACCGCCTCATTCAACGAACGGGAGCGAAACGGGGTCAGGGCGTTACCGCCTAGGCTTTTCTGCGCGGGCATGGTGGCGAACCTCTCGACCGATGCCCCGACCACACGAACGGTGTGATCGGTTAACCGACGCTTCCGGACGGATCCTATTATGCCAGGTCACGGTACACTGTCAGGTCGAGGTCATCGGTCAACTCCCTCAGCTGGTCCGATGCGCGACGACCGATGGGGTAACACACCGGGGGACAACACCTTATCGCCGCGCTAGACCCGCTTGAACGCCGCGGGATCGCAGGGCTCAGCCTTCGTGATAGAGCTGCCCCCCGTGTTCACGAAACGCCTCGGCCTTTTCCGACAGCCCCTCCTGCAAAGCCGTCTGATCCTCCGGCAAACCCCGGGTCTTAGCGTATTCCCGAACCTCCTGGGTAATCTGCATCGAGCAGAATTGGGGACCACACATCGAGCAAAAATGCGCGAGCTTGGCCGACTCTTTGGGCAGGGTGGCATCGTGGTAGCCTTGGGCCCGCTCCGGATCGAGCCCGAGGTTGAACTGGTCCTGCCAGCGGAACTCGAAGCGCGCCTGGGAAACGGCATTGTCGCGGATCTGGGCGGTCGGCAAGCCCTTGGCGAGATCCGCCGCGTGGGCGGCCAGCCGATAGGTGACGATGCCCTCGCGCACGTCGTGCTTATCCGGCAATCCGAGATGTTCCTTCGGTGTCACGTAGCATAGCATCGCGGTTCCGTACCAACCGATCTGGGCGGCACCGATAGCCGAGGTGATGTGGTCATACCCGGGCGCGATATCCGTGGTCAGGGGTCCGAGGGTATAGAATGGCGCCTCGTGACAGGCCTCCAACTCCTTGCGCATGTTCTCCTGAATCCCCTGCATGGGCACGTGGCCGGGGCCTTCGATCATGACCTGCACGTCGTGCTGCCAGGCCGTTTGCGTGAGCTCGCCCAGGGTCCGCAACTCAGCGAATTGGGCTGCGTCATTGGCATCCGCGATACTCCCCGGACGCAACCCATCACCGAGACTGAACGCGACATCGTAGGCCCGCATGAGCTCGCAAATCTCGTCAAAATGGCTGTACAGGAAGTTCTCCTGGTGGTGCGCTAAACACCATTTCGCCATGATCGACCCACCCCGCGAGACGATACCCGTCACGCGATCCGCGGTCAGACGGATATAGCTCAGTCGAACCCCGGCGTGGAGGGTGAAGTAGTCAACCCCCTGCTCCGCCTGCTCAATCAGGGTATCGCGAACGAGCGGCCAGGTGAGGGCTTCAGGCTTGCCCTCGACCTTCTCGAGGGCCTGATAGATCGGGACCGTGCCGACCGGCACCGGGCTGTTCCGGAGGATCCACTCCCGGGTCTCATGGATGTGCTTGCCGGTGGAGAGATCCATGATGGTGTCGGCCCCCCAGCGAATCGCCCAGACCATCTTCTCGACCTCCTCGGCAACGGAGCTGGAGAGGGCCGAATTCCCGAGATTGCCGTTGATCTTCACGCGGAAGTTGCGCCCGATGATCATCGGCTCGAGTTCCGGGTGGTTGATGTTGGCTGGGATGATGGCGCGCCCCCGCGCGATCTCATCCCGCACGAACTCGGGCGTCACATAGCCTGGCAACGTGGCCCCGAAGGCCTCGCCGGCGTGGCGCCTCACGAGACCGGCCGCCCGATAGGCCGTCTCCATCTCCGCGAGCTGCTGATTCTCGCGCAGGGCGACGAACTCCATTTCCGGGGTGATCTCCCCGCGACGGGCATAGTGCATCTGGGTCACATTGGCCGCACCCTGGGCCCGACGGATCCGGTTGGCTTGGGGGAAGGGCGTGAACGCCCCCTCGGGCGCGGCGCGTCGTGTCTGTCCGTACTCCGAGGAGGGCCCCGCCAGGATCTCCGTATCCTGTCGTTCCGCGATCCACGACTCACGGCTCGCAGCCAGCCCGGCGCTGAGCTGGACCGGGATGGCCGGATCGGTGTAGGGGCCCGAGGTGTCGTAGGTCATGATCGGCGGGTTATCCCGAGCCCCCTCGGCCGTCGGCGTCGGGGTCTGGTCGATCGCCCGCATGGGTACCCGGAGATCGGGGCGCGAGCCGGTCACATAGATCCGCCGGGAGGATGGGTAGGGACGGGTCACCTCATCGGAGAGGGTTCCCGTATCGAGTTCGGTGATGGGGGAGACGGCATTCATCGAGGTAACTCCTCGGCCGGCGACGGAGGGACGAGCGGCGGTCGAGAAGCGACCCCACCCGTCAAGCTTCCCTCCGCCGGTACCAACCGGATCAGGTTCTAAGGGACTGTCTCAGCCCCGCGGGCGATCGCACGCGGGGCACCCCTAGCTTGAGGGACGGATTCACCTAGAGGATAACTCAGATAACGATTTGAAGCCAAGCCGGTCAGGCGCTTTAGAGACGGGACTCGACCGCGATGGCTTGCTCCCCACGCGGAAACCCCTTACCCTTCCGCTCAATCGCGGGGTTCCGCTTCGCCCGGCTTCGGTTAACGGCCTTCGGTCCGTGCGCCCGGCCCAGGGCGCGCCCTGGAACCCGCCTCAACGCGTCAGGCCGGCCCGGTCGGCCCTGCGGGCGACGACCACTTCCTCGCCCGGTGCCACGAAACCGCTACCCGGGCCAACCCCACCTCAGCGAGTGCTTAAATCGGGATAACCTGCACCCATGAACCTCGAATCCGCTCGGCAGAACATGGTCGAACAGCAACTCCGACCCTGGGAAGTCTTGGACCCGCGCGTCCTGGATGTCATGACTCGGGTTCCCCGTGAGCGGTTCGTATCCGAGGCCTATCAACACCTGGCCTTCTCCGACATCCAGATCCCGCTAGGCGACGGCGAGGTCATGATGGAACCGAAGGTCGAGGCACGTCTGCTGCAGGCCCTTGCGCCGACACCCCGGGAGCGCGTTCTCGAGATCGGGACGGGGAGCGGCTTCGTCACCGCCTGTCTGGCGCGTCTTGCGTTCCATGTGCAGAGTGTCGAGCGAATCGAATCCCTTAAATTCGGGGCAATCGAGTCGCTCCGCGCCCTCGGGCTCACGAATTGGGATCTGCGCCTCGGAGACGCCGCCCAGGGCTGGACCCCGGGGGCTCACTACGACGTCATCGCTCTGACCGGGTCGGTATATCGTCTGCCGGAGGCCTATCGCCAGGCCCTGAACATCGGTGGCCGCTTGTTCGCGATCGTCGGTGAGCCTCCGGCCATGGAGGCGCGTCTCATCACTCGGGTCGGCCCGGAAGAATGGAGCCAGGAGGACCTGTTCGAGACGGTGCTCCCTCCGCTGCGGGGCGCCACCCGACCGGTCTCCGAACAGTTTGTCTTCTAGCCTCGCGGGCCGGCGACGGACGCGCTCCATCCTGTAACGATACCCCAACCATTCGGCCACACGAGAGCACGCTATGATTGGCATACCGGGCCGTCGGCCCTTGTTTTTGACCTCGCTCGCCGCCCTCGGATTGACCTTATCGACGATGGCTTCGGCGGAGAACTTGATCGAGGTCTATGAGGATGCCTTCGCCAACGATCCCCAGTACTTGGCGGCCCAAGCGGCCTATCAATCGGCCCTCGAGAGTCGGCCTCAAGCCCGCTCCGGGCTCCTGCCTCAACTCCAACTGGAAGGGGGTGTGACCCGCAACCGCGAGGATTTCCTCTCGGCCGAGAG
>CAYFWJ010000153.1:0-6350 GCA_964346755.1 uncultured Ectothiorhodospiraceae bacterium | reverse complement strand
ATCTCGGTCCCTGCCTCGGTCAGCTCCAGGGGCCAGGCCGATAGTTCGTCGGGCAGGGCCTCGAGGGGCTCGAGCAGGTGCAGGGTGAGCTGTTTCCGACCGAGCTGCTTCATGAGCGCCGACGTCTCCTCGACCACGATGAGCGCCCCCTCCCGGATAATCCCGATCCGATCCGCCATCTCCTCCGCCTCGGCGATATAGTGGGTGGTGAGGATGATGGTGACACCCTCGGCCTGGAGTCGCCGCACCAGGGCCCACATATCGCGGCGAAGTTCCACATCGACACCCGCCGTGGGCTCGTCGAGGAAGAGGATATCGGGCTCGTGGGCGAGGGCCTTGGCGATCAACACCCGGCGTTTCATCCCCCCGGACAGGGCCATGATCTTGGTATGGCGTTTATCCCAAAGGGCGAGGTCCTTGAGCAATCGCTCGAGGTAGCTGGGGTTAGGTGCTCGGCCGAACAGGCCCCGGCTGAAGCTGATGGTGTGCCAGACGGTCTCGAACATATCCGTGTACAGCTCTTGCGGAACGAGGCCGATGCGCGCCCGAGTGGCCCGGAAGTCCCGCTGGACCTCCTGGCCATCGACGTGGACCGTCCCATCGGACGGTGTGACGATACCGCAGATGATATTGATCAGCGTCGTCTTGCCCGCGCCATTGGGGCCCAGCAGGGCGAACAGCTCGCCGCGGGGGATCTCCAAGTCGACGGCATGGAGGGCCGTCAGACCGGAGGCGTAGGTCTTGGTCAACCCCGCGATGCGGAGGATAGGCGTTGGATCGGGGCGAGTCACTGGGGATGGCCTCTCAAACGGGGTGTTGACCTCGGAGCGCATGAATGGGGGCGTCGGGGTGGTAGGCCGGGGCTCGTAACCGATCCGGACCCGCGCCGGTCTCCCCGGAGGCCCTGTTGCGTGGATCAAGGCTCGATCCGTTGGTCAGCGATAGACCGCCTGGGGTTTGTGAAGCCGCCAGCGGACGGCTGCAATCCGGTGAGACAATCTCAAACCCATGGGTCCGTGCCGGCAGCGCCCCCGGATTCGATACCCGCTCCCGTTGGCGGTTCCTCGGCCTTGGCTCGGATCACCCGAGACTTGACATCGATTGACGCACGGTGCGAATCGGGTGATCCGAGGGTTTTGGCGATGGGCGTTTCTGTTCTCCGCGGCGAGCGGCCGGGTGATCGCCTGGGTGCGGGTGGGCAAGATTTGGCGGGCCCTCACGAGTCGCTGCCTCGGATACCGGTCTGGGTTCAGGGCCTCAGGTGTGGGTATCGTGCGGGTCCGCGGACTGGCCCAGGAACTGCCGATAGATCGCGTAATCCGGCTCCGAGAACGCGCAGAAGAGGACCCGCTCAAGGCTGTGGTCCATCTCGGCGAGGGTCGCCCGGGTGGTCTCCACGGCGATCCGGGCGGCCTGTTCGATGGGAAAGCCGTAGGCACCGGTGCTGATACTGGGAAAGGCGATCCGGGTGAGGCGGTGGGTCGCAGCGAGCACCAGGGATCGGCGATAGCACGAGGCAAGCCGCTCGGGCTCCCCCTGGTTGCCTCCATGCCAAACCGGTCCCACGGCATGGATGATGCAATCCGCCGGGAGCCGGTAGCCCCGGGTCAGCTTGGCATCCCCGGTGTCACATCCGCCCAGCTGACGGCATTCTTTCAACAACTCCGGGCCAGCGGCTCGGTGAATGGCCCCGTCGACGCCCCCGCCGCCCAGCAGCGAGGGGTTCGCGGCATTCACGATGGCGTCCACGTTCAGGGTGGTGATGTCCGCATGGATGGCGCGAATCTCGGTCGACATGACCACAACGCCCCTTGAAGATCTGTTATGACGCACGCCCACGGCTCACCAAAGATTGGTGGCCTGGGGTATCCGGTTCAACGGGCCGGCTCCGGGAAGCGCGCCTCGCCCGTGGCGGTCAGCGCCGTCGGTAAACGGAACAAACGGCGGGTGTTCTCAGCGGTGGTCCGTGCGATCGTCTCGGCGGACTCCGCGCGCAGCTCGGCCAGGGTGTCGATCACCCCCCGGGCGTAAGCGGGCTCATTGCGTTCGCCCCGGTGGCCAGCCCCGGGCTGATCCGGGGCGTCCGTCTCCACCAGCAACCCCTCGAGGGGGATGCGGCTGACGACGCTCCGAAGCCTTTGGGCCCGGGGGAAGGTCAGCGGCCCCCCGACGCTGATGAAAAAGCCTTGTTGCATCAGCGTATCGGCCTGTTGTTGGCTGCCGGCGAAGCTGTGAACCATGCCCCGCAGGCCGGGGAAGCGCCGCAGGTATTTGGTGATGGAGTCCACCGCCTTGCGGGCATGCAGGATGACCGGCAGATCGAAGTCCCGGGCCAGTCGGAGCTGGGCGGTCAGATAATCGATCTGAGTATCCGCATCCCCGCCGGCCGAGGAGAAATCCAGGCCGCATTCGCCGACGGCCACCGCGGGCTCCTGCTCCAGCCAACCGGCGAGTTCCTCCAGGTCCTCGGGACGGTGTTCCGAGAGAAACAAGGGGTGGAGCCCGTAGCTGGGGTATAGTCCCGGGAAGGCCGCGACGACGGCTCGCAGGCGGGGCCATTCCCGCCGGGCGACCGCCGGTAGGACCTGGGCGATCACCCCCTGGCGGCGGGCACGGGCGACCACCTCTTCGCGGTCCCCGTCGAAACGGGGATCGTCGAGGTGACAATGGGCATCGATCAACAGCATCCCGGGTCCTCCCCGTGTGTCTCGCTGAACCCCCCGGTGGACCGGGGTGCCCCGCGCCTAACCGCGATGACAGAGGCGCCATAGGGTCTCGGCGTTCTTGGCGGCATAACCGGCCTCGTCATTGTCGAAGAAACAATACACCGTGTAGCCCTCCCGTGCCCAGGCCTGGAGGCGCTCGGCCCAGGTGGCCAGGGTAGCCTCGGGGTAGTCCCCCCGATACGCCCCGTCCGGACCATGGAGACGGACATAGGCCTGATCACCGGTGGCCCAGAGGGGGGACTGAAAACCTTGCAGCTCATAGACCACGAACCCCGCCCCGTACCGCTCGAGGAGCTCGATGGTCTGTTCGTTGTGCCAGCTGGGGTCGCGGAACTCGAAAACCGCGGGGTATCCCGCCGGGAGCCCTTCCAGGAAGGCCTCCAGACGTGCCCCGTTGAAACGCCAGCGGGGTGGGAGCTGGAACAACAAAGGTCCGAGCCGATCGCCGAGGCGATCGACCCGCTCCAGGAGACCGGGAAGGGTCGACTCCGGGTCCTTGAGCTTCTTCATGTGGGTGATGTACCGACTCGCCTTGACGGCAAACCGGAAGCCCTCGGGTACCGTCTCCCGCCATCGGGCAAGGGCGACCCCTTCGGGCAACTGATAGAAGCTGTGGTTGATCTCCACGGCCGGCAAGCGCTGGGCGTAGCGGTGCAGGCGTTGTTCGCCGGACAACCCGGACGGATAAACGATCGCCTCCCAATGGTCGTAGGACCAACCGGATGTACCGATGTAAATCGGGCTCGACCGACGGGCCATGGCTCCCCCGGATTCAGTGGGCTCTGCACGCCCCGGGTTGACCGCTGGTGCAAGCCGGTCGGCTTGCCGTTGGCTGACGAGGGGGGCTATCCGACGAGATGGAGGGTCCAAGCCAGAAGGTCAAGGCGGGGTAACCCGGGGCTAAGGCTGTCCGCCAGGAGTCATGCATGACGGCGCCAACTTCGTCGATGGACCGGGCGACGATCTACCACGCCCCGGCCCGATGGTGGAACCGGAAGCCGAGCCGCCCAGGCCTCAGGGGCGCACCGGGACGCTCGGCGACACCGGCCTTGCTCGTGGGATAACACCCGGAACCGAATCGGGCGCGGCTCGCCAACCCGGGCGGCAACCGGCCCTTCAGTTGCTTGAGGTTGCCGTAGCGCACATCCCGGCAATCGTCCTGGAGATCGTTCCGCTGCGCAAGGCGCTCGGATTCCTCCATGCGCCGGGACCGGGGGCCAGCAGCAGCCCGCGCCATCGATGCGAAATCCAGAGACGGACCGAACTCGGCCTCGACGAGCTTTAACCCCAGATCGCCGCTGTTGCTCGATTTGAGGTCATGACGGAGGTGCCGATGGGTTCTTCCAGGACGACCCGAGGAGAGCAAGGACGGCGGGCATCGGACGCATAGCCGCTTCTGGAGGATCGTCTCGATTCGATCGAGAGACTCCCTCATAAGCCAGAGATCGAATGCCGGGGTTTGGTACCAGGAGACGGGGCTCATGCTCAGTCGGGATCCCCGCGTGAGGCCTAGCCACCCGGCGGGCGCGGCACACGGATGCGCCTCGCCTGATCCGGCCAGCCGGGGAACGGGGCGGCTTTGGTCCGGGGAGCCCGAGGGCTCTGCCGAAGGAGTCTGAAGCGGCACGGGCGCGATGACGTTCGTCCCTCGGGGCTGTCACGGGGACCTAGGCACCGCCGCCATTGGGTATTCTCGGCAGCCCTCCGAGGCTGCCGGACGGCTATGACCCGGGTTCGGCCGAGGACCCTTTTGACCTATGCCCACCGCCTATGACGCGGAAAAGGATGTTCTGCCCGCCTCGAGCAGGTGATCATCTTCACGATCCTGCCCTATGTGGCGGGGTTGTTGGTTGCATAGCACCTGACGTTGGACTATCGGCGTCAGCCAATCGGTTGTGCAGGAGGTGGCAATGGCGGATACGGTCGATGAACTCCGGCGGTACGCAATGATAGCTGTCAACTTAGTCAAAGCGAACGAAAAGCCCCTCGACGGCTTGTCCCTGCGGGCCCACAAGCGCGCTATCATCTACGAAGGCATGATCGACCGAATAGGGGGTCAACGAAGGCGAGATTTCCCCGCGGGAAACGCAATCCCATCCGGTCAGGGGCGAGGGGCTGAAATGCGAGCCGTGCCCTTTGGGCAGCTTGTTCAGGCTGGACTGAGCCACTCGAGCGTGTCGCCCCGGCCATGCTCCTGATCTACGGCTTCGGTCCCTACCTCGACTTCGAGGACAATATCACCCTGGAGGTGATCGGGCGTCTCCTGCCCGAGCTGCGCAGGCGCAGCCATGTCTTTGATGTCGTCTTCGACGCGGCGATGTTCGAGAGGAGGTTTGCCGATACCCAGCCGATGTACCTACTCGGCCTCGGCCAGACCCCGCATGGCGACAAACTGCGGATCGAGTCCCGGACGGTCAATGCCATGGCCGAGCCTAAGACGCAACCCGGGCCGATCGACAGCCGAACGCCCGAGGGCCAGCGGCCCATGAGCTGGCGGCTGCCCGACGACCCCGCCTGTGTTGTCAGCAGCGATGCTGGAACCTACGTGTGCAACTTCTCCATGTGGATCGCCGAGGACTGGGCCCGCCGCAACGGGGCGGCAGCCGCTTTCATCCACGTGCCGCGGATGTTTGACCCCGGTGAGGCGGCGCGCTACGTGGAGTCTGTGGCGCTTAAGGTCCTTAAGCAACCGCCGGCCGATGGCGGCTGAGGCGAGCTCATAACCTGGGATTTCATCATGAGCGAAGACGAGGTCACCCTGGTCTACGACGGGCAATGCCCGGCCTGCGACTTCTATTGCCGTACGATTCGGATCTCGGACGATGCTGGGGAACTGCATCTTATCGATGCCCGAGACGACAGCGCCATCCGCGATGAGATCACCCGGATGGGCCTGGATATCGACGAAGGCATGGTGCTAAAGCGGAACGGTCGCATCTATCACGGCGCCGATGCCATCCATGCCCTGGCGGCCATCAGCTGCCCGCACGGGATCTTCAACCGCCAGAACCGCTGGCTATTCCGTTCCCATACTGTCGCCGCCCGTCTTTATCCCGTGCTGCGAGCCTGTCGCAACCTATTGTTGAAGCTCCTCGGGCGACGTCGGATCAACAATCTGAACATCCCGGGAAATGACCGTTTTTGATTCCGTCCGCAGCCGTCGGCTCGGACTGACATGCCACGTCGGTCAACCGGCCCTCGACGCCAGGATCCTACCCAGCGTATCGATCGACACCTCGATCCCGCCCCGGATGTCCGTCTCGGGCAGCATCCATACCTGGCCCCTGACCGGCAACTGAAGGTCGGGATCGGCGATGGCGGCGACTCGGGGTCGCCGCGTGCCATGCCCGTGTACACCAACCTCGCCGAGTACCTGTCGCTCAGCCTGCTGGTATTCTGTGTGGAAACCGCCGGTCTGAATGCAGTACGCCTGCATGCGCTTGCCATGCACCGGCGCGTCGGCCGTGTCACCCATGCCCTGGGCCATGACATCGCGTGTGGAAGACCATCCCTTTGCCGAGCGCCTCGGCCCGATACAGCGATGGGGAAACCCTTCGGCAATTCGCGTTGGATGGGGCAGCCAGTCTCATGGGTGTCTCGGCTTGGCCTCGGTTTGGATCCTTA
>CAYFWJ010000152.1:0-6351 GCA_964346755.1 uncultured Ectothiorhodospiraceae bacterium | reverse complement strand
CTCGCCGGCGAGCTTTTTCTGGGAGGAGGTCTCGATAATGGTCGGGGTCGCGCGTCCACCGAACAGCAACGACGTTGTATCGCTCTTGGGGTCGCAGCCGATCAGCAGGGTTTTCTTGCCCTGTTGAGCCATCATGTAGGAGAGGTTGGCCAGGGTGAAACTCTTACCGATTCCGCCTTTGCCGTAGATGGCGATGACTTGAGTCTCCTTGGGAGCCGGACTCTCCATCGGGGTCGACGCGGCATCGTAGGACGCCGCAGCGTTGGCCGATGAGGATGGGGGCGTCGCGTTGTCGGCGACCTCGGGCTTGCGGTGGGAAGCACTCATACGACCTCGCTCCAATCCAGAATCATTTTTAAGCAATGGACATCGCTGAAAGCGGTGCGATAGGCGTCGCGGGCCTCGTTCGCCGGATGCCGGTGCGTAATCAATCCGTCCAAGTCCAGCGACCCGGACGCGGCCAATTCGGTCACCTTGGTGAGATCCGCGGCGCGCCATTCGGCTGCGACGCGGATTCGGGCCTCCCGCAGGAAGGCGGGCGGGAAGGTAAATTGGAGCGGCTGACTGTAGAAACCCGCCAGGATGATCTCGCCCCTCGGGGCCAGTTGTTCGATCAGGGTGTCAAGCAGATCGGCCGCGCCACTGACGTCGAGAATCGTGTCGTATCGGTTGCCGGACTCGGGATCGGGGGCCATGACGGTATATCCGCGGGCATCGGTGCGACGCGAGGGATCCGCTTCCCAGACCGCCGGTGCCGGATACCCCAAGGCGAGCGTCAGTCGCGCCGCGAGCCGTCCGAGCACGCCGTGGCCGATGATCAGGTCGGGGGCCGCCTCGGAGGTGGGACCGCTCGTTAGGGCGTGGTAGGCTGTGGCCGCCAAGGCAAGGAGAACGGCGCGTTCTTCGAGGGCGTCCGGAATCGGGACGACGCGCGAACCCGGGACGACGAGCCGGGAGGCCGCGCCTCCGAATAAGCCGCGAACCGATTGGAAGCAGCGAGCCCCCGGCACGAAGACCCGCTCGCCGATCCGTCGCTCGGTTTGGTGACCGGCGTCGACCACCCGACCGACGGATTCGTAACCGGGTACCAGGGGATACCCCATCCCGGGGAAGTCGGGCATCGTGCCGGCCCACAACAGCCGTTCCGTGCCCGTGCTGATCCCGCTCCATTCGATATCCACCACCACGTCGTCGGCGCCGGGGGCCGTCAAGTCGAGCTGGGCCAAAGCAAGCTGCTCTGGCTGCTCGAGTACGACTGCGGTGGTTTGGAGGGGGATTTGGCTCATCGCCGGGTCTCAACCGTCTTCGTTCGTTAGTGTCAGTATAGATTGACGAGCGAGTGTGTCAAGTAAGGTTTACTTCGTCTTGGAGGATCGCGGTGCCGTGGGGCGAGCGAGCATGATGCGCGTCAATAATGGGGTTCGCGTCCCGACCAACCGGATGTCTCGGAAGCCGGTTTCTCGTAGCAGGGCGCTCAACTCGTCGGGACGTCGCGGTTGACCGCCCCCCATGGCCCAGAGATACCAACCGAAGTAGGCATCCCCAACCGGTTCGGCCCCCGGGGTCCCAGCCATCGGCTCGGCGATGAGCACCTGGCCATCCGGCGGCAACGCCGCGCGGACGGCGTGTAGAATCCGGCGTACCCGGGGGGTATCGTGGTCATGGAGGATGCGCACGAGGGAGATCAGATCCGCCCCGGTGGGTAAGGGGTCGATGAAGACGTCACCGCCGTGAATCATCACCTGTTGATTGAGTCCATCGGCCTCGAAACGACGGCGGGCTCGCTCGGTCACCGCGGGGAGGTCGAAAAGCATCAAGGCGAGATTCGGATGGCGTTGTGCCACGGTTGCCAGGAAGGTGCCGTCACCGCCTCCGACATCGAGTAGGCAACGGTGGCGACCGAGGGGATAGGCGTCCAAGACCTCCGAGGCCATCCAAGGTTGGGAGGCGCCCATGAGATCCGAGTAGGCCGCCACGTCCTCCCCCTGAAGCCCGTGGGGGGTCTCGGCCTCGGCATAGGGCCAGTAGCGGCTCAACGCCGTGTTCCCGGGTTCACCCCGGAGTAGGCTGATGGGATCGGCAAGATCGCCGTAGAGCAAGGCATGATGCTGGACCATGGCGGCGATCCCGGGGTTGGCGCGCATCGCAGCCCCGAGGGGGCCGAGGCCGAATCGCCCGGCCCCTCGAGTCTCCAACAACCGCAGGGAGACGGCGGCTCGCACCAGTCGCTCGGCTCCAGCGCGGGGCATGTCGAGGCGCTCCGCGAGGCGATCCAGCTCCAGGGGGCCCGGCGCGAGGGTCTCGAAGAGATCGAGTCGCACGCAGGCGTAAAGGACCTGCGAGTAGACGAACCCGGCGCAGATATCGAAGAGTTCCCGGGCACGACGCCGGGCCAACCAACGGGTCAGTGGAAAACGACCGGCCCAGCGTTGGAACTGCGGATTGGCCAGGAGCCGGTCCCGTTGTCGCAGCCAGGGGTCCGGCCAAGTGAGCCGGGGGAGCGAGCGGGGGAGTGAGGCAGCCATGGTGATCCCTCGGATGCGACGAGCCGATCGTTCGAATCCGCCGGTCAGGCGGTGCTCGGGGCGAGGGCCGTGGGGAGGAATTGCCGGGCCTGGGTGGCGATGTAGGCCTCGAGCGCCTCGCGGCCCGGACACGCCGGAATCCCCCTCAGGGCCTCGTCCAAGCAGGCATCGAAGTGCTCCAGCGCACCTTGCAAGCCAAGCTCGCGGGCGGCACTCGGGCGATCCAGGGCGGCATCTTGTCCGACCGGTTTGCCGAGCTCGTCCGGATCCGCGGCCACGTCGTGGAGATCGTCCGCGACTTGGAAGGCCTCGCCCAGCTGCTCGCCGAACGTACGCCACGGCCTGGGGTCGGCGCCGGCTGCTGCGGCGCCCGCTTGGGTAGCGGCCGCGAACAGGGCCCCTGTCTTGGCCCGTTGGTAATTCGCAAGGGGAACCTCGGGTTCACATTCCCAGGCCTGCCCCGCAACGATCCCGCCCGGGACCCCGACGCCCTCGCTCACCACGGTAACCAGCTGTCCGAGGCGCTCCGGCGCCTGCTGGGTCTCCTGCACCAGATTGCGAAAGGCCGCTACGATCAGGGCGTCGCCCGTGAGTAACGCGATCGGTTCGCCGAAGGCGCGATGAATGGAGACCTTGCCCCGACGGAATGCCGCGTTATCGAAGCTCGGCATGTCGTCATGGACGAGGGAGGCACAGTGGAGGAGCTCGATCGCCGAGGCAGCCGCCTCGGCCAGGGTCGGGTCGTCCTCGCCGCACGCCCCGGCCACGGCCAGGCATAAGCGAGGCCGGAGTCGGGCACCACCTGGGAACACGGCGTCCCGGATTGCCGCCGCCAAGCGAGGCGGACAATCGGCGGCGTCGGTGTCCTTCAGGGCTCGGTATAAGGCCCGTTCAATCCGCGTTTTCATCTTCATCGTGGCGCCCCCTCGTCGAAGCCCGTGGTGTAAAGACGTGTTGTCACATGAGACTGTCATGTAGAATAGACACTCGTTGTCGGCGAGTCAAAAGCGCACCGAGGCGGCCCACTGCCACCCCGTGCTCGAGTTACTCCGACCGCGTCCTGCCTTGCCTCTGCGGAGCCACCGAAATGCGTGAAGTTACTCCCGATTCGTCGGATCGGTCCTCGGTACGCGATACCGAAGCCCGAGCGGCCCAGACGCACCCGTCCCTTGACGCGAATCAAGCAATCAATGGCTCGTCGCCGGCCAGCCCGACCCAACGCCCCGCCTCATCCCCCCATTTCGATGTCTCCGTCCCGCCCGGCGGCTATCACTGGTGGTATGTCGACGGGTTGAGCGACGACGGTCGCTTGGGCCTGACCCTGATCGTGTTCATCGGGAGCGTCTTCTCACCTTATTACGCGTGGCGCCGGGGGCGCCAGGGCATCGTCCCGGCCTGGGACCATTGTGCGGTGAATATTGCCTTGTACGGGGCGGAAGGGGCGCGGTGGGCCATGACCGAGCGGGGGCGACGGGCGGTTCGGCCGGATCATGACCATTTGACGATTGGCCCGAGCGGGATCGCCTGGGAGGATGGCGGTTTGACCGTGACGCTCAATGAGCGGGGCGCGCCGCTGCCCAAGCCGGTGCGCGGGCGCCTGCGGTTGGAGCCCGCCGGTCCCCCGGGGCCGGCCTATACCCTCGAGGCCGCCGGGGGCCATATCTGGTGGCCGATCGCCCCCTGTGCCCGATTACGGGTGGAGCTCGAGGCGCCGCGCTTGAGCTGGGAAGGGGCGGCCTACCTGGATAGCAACGCCGGTGACGTGCCGCTGGAAGCCTCGTTCCGGCGCTGGACCTGGTCCCGGGCTGCGCTGAACGATGGGTCGACGGTAGTCCTCTACGATGTCGAGCCGCGCGACGTGGCCCCCCACAGCCTGGCCGTGCGCTTGCGGACCGACGGCCGCGTTACCCCGTTCGAGCCCCCGCCCGAGGCGCCGTTGCCACCGGGGCGGATCTGGCGCATGCCCCGTACGACCCGAGGCGATGGCGGCGCGGCCCAGGTGGTCGCGACCTTCGAGGACACTCCGTTCTACACCCGCTCCGTCGTCGCCTCGACGCTTGAGGGGGAGCCGGTGACGGCGGTCCATGAGAGCCTATCCCTCGAGCGCTTCCGCGCCCCGTGGGTGCAGATGTTGCTGCCGTTCCGGATGCCCCGTCTGTCGGGATGAGACTGAGCCCCCGTCGCCACCGGCTGATGGCGGGTCCCTTCGGGCGCCCCGGGCGGCTCCTGGGGTTCGGTCTTGCGATCGGGGTCGGCGTGGTCGGCGACACCCACGAGCTCGGTACAGTCGTCTATCAAGGCGCGCTGAGCGAATCGCAGCAGATGGCGTTCGTGCAGCAGGTGGCGGCCCGTGCGGTGATGACCCGCCTGCGCATCACCTCGAATGGTGGATCGGTTCGCGCCGGCATCGCCCTCGGGCATTGGGTTCGGAACCATCGGCTCGACGTCGAGGTCCGCGGGGTCTGTCAGTCGGCTTGTGCGAACTATGTCTTCCCCGCCGGGCAGCGCCAGGTGATCGCACCGGATAGCCTCGTTGCCTGGCACGGGACCTATCAGCATCTGCTGGCGACGGGCCAATGGCGCGACGATATGGCCTATCGGCAACGGCGTTACGGGGAGGAGCGGGAGACCGCCCGGCGTCGCGCCAAGGCCATGGCCCAGGATCTCGCAACCGCCGAGGCGAGGCTCTTCGAGCGGCTCGGCGTGGATGGGCGGATCGCCTGGATCGGCAAGTTGCCGCCTTATCGCGTCCCGCGTTATTACGCCCTATCCGTACCGGCGATGGCCCGCTTCGGGGTCGAGCGGGTCGCGGCGCCGACCGGGTATCCGGCCGGCGCCGTTCGGCAGCGGCCCGAGGTCCAACACCTGCGTCTGACAGCCGGCATAACCGAGGTCGATTGGCCCGAGGGCTGGGGATCTCAGGAAGGATCGGAGCCGCGCGGTGCAGACCCGGCCGGGGAACCGTTCTGATGGACGGAGCCCGTGCCCCCCGCCCCGTGACGATCTGGGTTCACGGGAACGCCCGTGTTGGCGGCGCCACGGACGTTGGGCTGACGGGGGAGCGGATCACGGCGAGGACCCGCAGTCCCGTCGTCCGAGTCGCCCCGGGCCGGCGATCCGATCCATGTCAGAACGAGGGGAGGAACCTGAACGATCGCCCCGGAGGTCGTCCTTGATCGATCGGGCCTGGGGGGGCAGTGATCGGTTGATGGGGGCTCGTCCGTTCCACCAAACTTACTCAAAACGAACTAACGCTTTGATGTTGGCTTCCTGCTTCACTGTCGGCCGTTTCACTTGCTGGATCACCAGCAAGCCAGCGCTCCCAACTCCACAGGCGTGACTTCGGGCGGAACTCGCCCGAGTTTCGCGGCTCATGCCGCCAAACTCGCTAAATTGACCGCCGCGTTGTGGTCGCGATCATGCGTTGCGCCACAATGCGGGCAGCTCCATTGCCGCACGGATAGCGGCATGGATTCGGCAACGACACCGCAAGCCGAGCAGGTCTTGCTGCTCGGATAGAAGCGATCCGCTACAACCCCTTCGCCGCCGCGCCATTTGGCCTTGTATTCCAGCTGCCGCCGGAACTCGTGGAATCCCATATCCGCAATCGAGCCGGCCAGCTTGTGATTTTTAAGCAGGCCGGTGACGTTTAAGTCCTCGATGACGACGCGGGCAAAATCCCTGGTAAGGCGGTTGGTCAATGGGTGCAGCACGTCGGTTCGCCGGTTAGCGATCTTGCGATGCAGCCGAGCGATTTTCAGGGCGGATTTGTTACGGTTATTGCTGCCTTTGCGTTTGCGGCTATGCTGGCGCTGCAATCGGGCCA
>CAYFWJ010000151.1:0-6365 GCA_964346755.1 uncultured Ectothiorhodospiraceae bacterium | reverse complement strand
GCCCGAGTCCGCATCGTAGGATGCGCTGAGTCCGCGAAGCGCATCGGTTGCCGGCTACCACATCATATGCCGTAACAGGCTTTTTTGTTGCGGCTTAAAGTTCCGTGAAAAAGTTATCTGTATACCTTTCTGGCACCGGGAAGTAGCGTCCGCGCACGCGAGGGTTGTGAGTTTCTTTGGGGGGAAGTTGCAGGCCGTAGCGCAAGCGAACCGGCGAGTCACCTCATCACGAAGCTGGAGATACTAACCTGTGGTCAGAAGAGGAAGGCCGCTGCCGATGGAACCGGGAAACAAAAGCGTTCCACCGGATCCCCCGAGGTAGCACAGGCAGCATGTAACGAAAGAGAAGCGGTACACGTGCGGGAGAGCCGCGACGGCGGTGGCACAGAGCCGCCAACCGATACGTCTAAGCTGGCTTAATTCACCGGCGGCCCCAGACACAAATATGGCGTGAGGCTTTTTCTCATGAGAGTCGGACCTTTTTAAGCCCACGATACAAAGGAGAAACCTCACGCCATGGGTAAAAAAGATCGCCTCACACGGCAATTATCGGCCACCCCGCCGGGCATGGCCACTGACAATGAGGTTTTCGCACGCAACGAAGCCTGGCCTGCTGCACCTACTGGCCTAAAAGGCCATGCACGTCCTGCGCGTACCGCTGGGGCGGGCTACGAAGCAAGGCTGGAGCCTCAAGCGCCTGCGGGCGCAGGTGCTGAAAACCGCCGCTCGCGTGCTGGCCCATGCCTGCCCGAGTCAGGTGGTGCTCGCCCGAACCGCAGTGCAGCTCGGGCAGCCCCTGTTCCAGCGCCTGGACCGGTTGCGGTCGGCCGGCGGATCACGCCATCGGGTCTACTGAAAAACCGGCGGGTGCCCGCGCCGGATGGTGCTAGGGGGCGCCCGTATCGAAAGAATCGCCTGCGGGGGCCATTGCCCGCTTTCGGCCGCCTCTTAGGGCGCCCGGTTAGGCCGTCAATCCCTATTCGGGCTTATGCATTGCCCCAACCGCGGTTTCCAACGCTGATCCGTTGGCAGATCCGTGCTTTAAACGCCTATCTGTGAATCATCCGGGTTGCATGTTCGTTCAGCGGGCCATCCCGGCTGACGCGTGAACGCCGGCACGGGCGGGCTCCGAGCTCCACGCTGGGTGTCGGGGTTTGAAACGCAAGTTGTTGCATTCTTCGACGGCTTGTCGTCGAGCGCCGGGCGACGCCAGCCGAGCCCTCCGTCACCGGGCGGCCCGGGGGAGGCACAGGCGAGCGACGAGGCCGGGCTGCCCGTTGCGCAGCGTCAGTTTACCCTGCCAGGCCGTGGCGATCTCCTCGACGATGGCCAAGCCGAGTCCGGTCGTTTCCGCACCTTCGGCGAATCGGGTACCACGGTCGAGCGCCTGGGTCAGGTGGCCGGGCTCCATGCCCGGTCCGTCGTCGCGCACCTCCAGGCACACGGTTTGGGGGTCGCGTGCTTCCCCCGCAATGACGACGCGACCGTCGGCATGGCGGAAGGCGTTCTCCATGAGATTGCCGAGGGCCTCGATGAGGTCTTCCCCGTCGATGGCGACGACGAGCGAATCATCGACGTGGATGTCTAGGGCGATCCCTTCGGCCTCCGGGGTGCGGGCGACGACGGCGGCCACCCGATCCACCAGTGGGCGGACCGCCGCGGTGGCCTGATGGGTCCCGGCGTTGAGTCGGGCACGGGTCAATTCTCGGTCGATGTGGTGCTGCATCGTGGCGACAACCCCATCGATATCCGCGGCAACCCGGTGCTGATCCTGCTGGCGAAGACGGGCTACGTCGCCAACGAGGGCCTGCAAGGGTGTCTTCAACCCATGGGCGAGGTCCCCGGCCCGTCGCCTCGCCTGTTCGATCTGGGCCTCGCTCGCCTTCAGCAGCTCATCCACCTCCCGCGCGAGCGGCAAGATCTCCTTGGGAAAATCCGAACCCAAGCGGTCGGCCGTCCCAGAACGAATCGCGGCCAATCGCGAGTGGACGGCCTTGAGCGGCCGCAGCCCGAGTAGGACCTGAGCGACATTGGCCGCCGTGAGCAATCCCGCCAGGAGGAGAAGATAGGGGATGAGATCCCCCCGAAAGGCCTGGACTGCTGAGCGAATCGCACGCCGATCCTTGGCGACGGCGGCGCGGACCGTGTGCCCCCCGAGCCGCTCCGGCAGCTGCACCTGCCGCTCGAGGACGAGCAGTTCCGCATCGTTCGGACCAGGGAGGTCGTAGCGGTGCACCTCGCCTCGGGTCAGGGTATCCGTGGGGAGTTCGAGGATCTGATCCCAAAGGGAACGCGAGCGCAGGACGCGGCCCTCGGCGGGGGTCACCTGCCAATAAAGCCCCGACAGCGGTTTGGCGAAGCGCGGATCCGCCGGGGCGCGGGCGAGGATCAGCGGATCGTCGCTCCCCCCTTCCAGACCCGCGATGATCTGCCCGAGATGGGTGTCTAGTTCCGCCATCGCCCGGCGTTCCACGTGCCGCTCGAAGAGCTCCGTCAGCCCGAGGACGGCCAGCCCGAGGGCCAACCACACCGACACCGTCCCGAGGAACAGCAGACGAAGGCGTAGGGAACCCTGATTCATGGGGGCGCGTCGGGGATGAGGTAGCCGAAACCGCGACGGGTCTGAATGGTTGCGGCCCCGAGCTTGCGTCGCAGGCGGGCGACGAGGGCCTCGATCGCGTTCGCATCGCGCGCCTCATCGAGTCCGTACAACTGCTCGAGGAGTTCGGTGATGGGCACGACCCGGCCCCGGTGGTGCATCAGATAGGCGAGCAGCCGGTACTCCATCGGGGCCAGCGAGGTTGGGACGCCGTTGACACGGACCTGCATCCGCCGGGTGTCTAGACTGACGGACCCGGCCTCCAAGATGGCGTGGGCCTGCCCGGCCGAACGCCGAACCAGGGCTCGAGCCCGGGCGACCAGCTCTTCCATCTGAAACGGCTTGGGTAGGTAATCATCGGCTCCGGCATCGATCCCTTCGACCCGTTCCACCCACGACCCCCGCGCCGTCAGGATGAGGACCGGCATGGTCCGGCCCGCCGCACGCCACCGGGTGAGGACCGTGAGGCCGTCGAGGCGGGCCAACCCCAAGTCGAGGACGACGAGCGTGTACTCCTCGGTATCTCCCAGGAACCAGGCCTGCTCCCCGTCATCGGTCTGTTCGACACGGAAGCCGGCAGCCTCCAGGGCCCGCGCGATGTCCGCCGCGATCTGGGCGTCGTCTTCGATGACCAGGACCCGCATTCAGTCCTCCACCTCGAGTTCCAGAAGGGTGCCGGATTCGGCATCGATGACCGCCTCGTGGATCTGACCCGATGGCCGAATCAGGGTGAGTTCATACACGAAACGCCCGTCTTCCCGTTCCAGTTCGACACCGATCACGTCCCCCTCCACCCGGCGGCGAAGGTCCTCTAAGACTTGGCTCAAGGGGAGGACACGCCCCGCCTCCAAGGCCCGCCGAGCCCGCTCATGATCGGCTGCCTCATCCCGCGGCGGTCGATAGGCCCACGGCCGGCCCTGATCGACTTCAGCCGCCCATTTCCAGGCAGGATAGCCGTTGTCGGCGAGGCTACGGGCCCAAGCAGCGTGTACCGATGACGCGGATCCGAGAAGGAGGATCAGGCCGAGTCGGAGTGGTTTGCGAATCATGAATCGAGTTTGCCATGACGTTGCTGACAATCGCCTGACAATCGCTGTCAGGCAGGGGTCAGCTCGGGGGCGATAGGCTTGTTCACGATCGCGGGTTCGGTAGGCCCGAATCCATCCATCAAGCCACTTTGTGTGACAGGGAGATACCTGTGATGCGTCCTCAATCGATCCTGACCCTTGCCTTTGCCGCGCCCTTCATCGCCCTTGCCATCGGTCTTGCCAGCGCCGAGCCGGACCCCGGCGGGGCTGGGCCGGATCCGAGCCAATGGCTCTCGGTCCCGACCCTGATCGATCGCCTAACGGCGGAGGGCTATCACGTGATCGAATTCAAGCGGAAGGCGAGCGGCTATCGGGTTTCTGCACTCGATCCGGAGGGTCGGGTGGTGACCGGCCGCTTGGATCCGACCACTGGCGCCCTCGTGCCGGATAATGCAACCGCCGGGGATGACACCGACCGGCAATGGCTAACTGTCGCGGAGATTGCTCAACAGCTTGCCGATCAAGGCTACACCGTCCTCGAGGTCGAGCGGGAGGACAAGGCCTATGAGGTCTATGTTCGGGATGATGCGGGGCAGGAGTTCGAAGGTTACCTTGACCCCTACACCGGCGCCATCCAGTTCTGGGAAGCCGATTGATGAAGTCGATTGATAAGGATGGTCCTAACGCCGAAACCTCCGAGCCCGCGGAAGCGGGCTCCGGGGCGATGAGGGTTCGCGTCTGGGATCCCTGGATCCGAGGAATCCATTGGACCCTGGTCGCCGGGTTCCTCGTCGCCTACCTCACCCAGGGCGAACCGTTGGCGGCACACACCTGGGCCGGCTATGCAATCACCGTTGCGCTGATCCTACGCATCCTTTGGGGGTTCGTCGGGCCGGGCGAGGCCCGCTTCAGCCGCTTGCGTGTGGGACCGGGCGCGGTGTTCGGCTACCTCCGCGGGTTGGTCACAGGCACTGCCCGACGACACATCGGCCACAGCCCCGCGGGCGCCGCCATGACCCTCGCCCTGCTCCTCTCGTTGACGGCCACCGTGGCCCTGGGCCTGGCCACCCTCGCCGTCGAGACGGGGAAAGGCCCCTTGGCGCCGGTGCTCGCAACGGGGGAGACCGACTCCTTCGAGGTCCTGAATACCGCGCGCGCCACGGGTTGGGAGGAGAAGGCGCAGGAGGCATCCGAGGCCTATGGGGAAGGGCACGAGGCAAGCGACGAGGGACCCGGTGCCGGCGATGCCGAGGGCCTCGAAGAAGCCCACGAGTTGGCTGCGAATCTGAGTCTGTTCCTCATCGTTGTCCACATCGTCGGGGTTTTCGTGGCGAGCTTGGCGCACCGGGAGAATCTGATCTTCGGGATGATCCACGGTCGAAAACGTCAGGCCGTTCCCGCGGGAAACTCGGATTAGGCCAGCCTGAGCCCGGATCACAACGGAAAACGCTGCCTATCGCCGGCCGAGCCCCTCGGAAGGTATCGCCTCGCGCACCGTCGGAGACGACAACTCCGAATGCAGCCGCACCCTGCGCCTGGGAACCAGCGCGGGGTGTGAACCACCCGGACCGGTCGGGCGTCGGCACTCCAACCGGTCCGGGTGGTTGGCCGAGCTGCCACCCAGGTCGATGACGCCACCGCTGCCCCCGATCGGCATCCCTCGGATCCGGGCGGTTGATTTCGCCTTCATCACTGTTTGATTCCTGCCTGCCAAGCGGCGTAACCTAGCGATGAGGCTCGGTACCCCGTGCAGCCGATCGACTCACCGTCGAGCCCGAGCACCGGTCGGTTGTCCTGTGGCTCGACGCGTACCGAATCCATTGCCTGTTCGGTCGGCGCACGTACAGGGATGCGCCCCCTCACCCGCCCACCTCGGTGCAAAGCCATGACCGTCACCCAATCTGCCGTCACGCCGGGTCCCGCCATCCATGCCGGCGATCCCCGGACCGATCTCACCGTCGAAGCCCTGATCCAGGATTTCCTCGCCAACCTCTTTTACGTCCAGGGTCGCTTTCGAGATGTCGCGACGCCTAACGATAACTACATGGCGCTCGCCTATACCGTGCGTGACCGGATCATGCACCGGTGGATCAATACCGCCCACACCTATTTCGCCGAGGCCAGTCGGACCGTTTGCTATCTCTCCGCCGAATTTCTACTCGGGCCCCAGCTGGGCAAGAATCTTGTCAATTTGGGCATTCAGAACGAGGTGCGGTCGGCGATGCAGGCCTTGGAGCTCGATCTCGATGAATTGCTGGAACAAGAAGAAGAACCCGGTCTCGGCAATGGGGGTTTGGGACGGCTTGCCGCCTGTTTCCTGGACTCCCTCGCCACCCAGGAGATACCGACCATCGGCTACGGGATCCGTTATGAATTCGGGATCTTCGACCAGGAGATCGTGGATGGCTGGCAAGTCGAGCGGACCGATAAATGGCTGCGCTTTGGCAACCCCTGGGAGATCCCACGACCGGAGATCGCCTTCGATATCAAACTCGGAGGCCACACGGAACCGTACACGGATGACCAAGGGCATTACCGCGTCCGCTGGATTCCGGATCGCGTCGTCAAAGGGGTGGCCTTCGATACGCCCATCCTGGGCTACCGCGTGAACACCGCCATCCTGTTGCGTCTCTGGAAGGCCGAGGCCCCGGAGTCGTTCGATTTTCAGGCCTTCAACATCGGCGACTACCTCGGGGCGGTCGATGCCAAGATCTCCTCGGAGAACATTACCAAGGTAC
>CAYFWJ010000150.1:0-6371 GCA_964346755.1 uncultured Ectothiorhodospiraceae bacterium | reverse complement strand
CCGACACCGAGACCCCGAATCGCCTTTCGTAGCGTGGGCAAGATAGGGGGTCACGGGATTCGTGGATCGGGTCGCAAACCCCACCTGACTCCCGCAGGTCCAAGCCGGTCATGATGCAGCCCTTTAGTCCACTCACGCGCAGCTGGTTCGCGAATCAGTTCACCGAGCCAACCCCGGTTCAGGCCGCGGGGTGGGCGGCGATTGCTGGCGGAGAGCATGCCCTTTTGATCGCCCCAACTGGCAGCGGCAAGACCCTTGCGGCCTTCCTGTGGGCGCTGGATCGCTTGGTGCGGCTGTCGCCGGAGGCCGAGGTGGGATTTCGAGTGGTCTATCTCTCGCCGCTGCGGGCGTTGGTCTATGATGTGGAGCGCAATCTTCGGGGTCCGTTGATCGGGTTACAGCATGAGGCAGAGCGGGTCGGCGAGGCCGTGCGGCGCAGCGAGGTCGCCATCCGCACCGGGGATACCCCGGCGCGGGATCGCGAGCGCCAACTCCGGCGGCCGCCGGATATCCTGGTGACGACGCCGGAGTCGTTCTACCTCATGCTGGGGACGCGTCGCTGGACCGCCTTTCGGATGGTGCATACGGTGATCGTTGATGAGCTCCACGCCGTTGCGGGGACGAAGCGTGGGGCCCATCTGGCCCTGAGCCTCGAGCGCCTCGCGGCCCTCGCGGAGACCGATCCGCAGCGCATCGGTCTGTCCGCGACGGTGCAGCCGGCGGCTGAGGCGGCCCGTTTCCTGGGGGGCGATCGTCCTGTCCAGGTCATCGACCGGGGGGAGCGGCCGCAGATCGATCTGGCCGTAACCGTTCCGGTGCCGGATAGGGACCATCCGCCGGAACCCGTGGGGCCCGGGGGGGCTGCCGGTGGGGTCGATGCGAACGCGGAGGCCTTCGACCCGGATGCCCCCGATCCGGGGTTGCTCGACGGGGTGGGGGATGGCGCGGGGTCGATCGAGGGGGATGACCCGAACGAGGCGGAGGGTTCCATTCTCGGGGCGCTCTATCGCAAGGGCCGGGCAGGGGGTGCCGACGAGAAGGGGCTGTGGCCGAGTCTGTATCCGGAGCTGCTCGCCGCCATGGCCCGTAACCGGACCACGCTTGTCTTCGTCAATAACCGGGGGTTGTGCGAGCGCCTGGCCCAGAAGCTCAATGAATGGGCCGAGGCGGAGTGGGTGCGCGCCCACCACGGTAGTGTCTCCCCGGCCCGTCGGGCGGCGATCGAGGAGGAGCTCAAGCTGGGTCGGTTGAAGGGGATTGTGGCGACCAGCTCCCTGGAGCTGGGCATCGATATGGGGGCGGTGGACGAGGTGCTCATGGTGGAGTCCCCGGGAAGCGTCGCCCGGGGGTTGCAGCGGATCGGGCGGGCGGGTCACCAGGTGGGCGAGGTGAGTCGAGGCCGGATCTTCCCGAAGTTCAAGGGGGATCTGCTCGAGTCGACGGTGGTCGCTGCGGGGATGGAGCGCGGCGGCATCGAGGCCTTGCGCGTTCCCCGCAATCCCCTGGATGTCCTGGCCCAGCATCTGGTGGCCGTTTGTCTCCATGAGGCCCAGTCGGCGGTCGCGGTCTTGGCTTGGGTACGTCGGGCCTATCCCTTCCAGGGGTTGTCCGACGCGGCCTATCGCGGGGTGTTGGATATGCTGACCGGTGCCTATGCCGGGGATGCCTTCGCCGATCTCAAGCCCCTCTTGCGATGGGACCACGCGGCAGACACCCTGAGCGCTCGTCCGGGGGCGGCGCTGGTCAGTCGGTTGAACGCGGGGACCATCCCGGATCGTGGGACCTACGCGGTTCAGATCGCCCCGGATGGCCCGCGGGTCGGCGAACTGGACGAGGAGATGGTCTTCGAAACCCGGCTTGGGGACCTAATCACCCTCGGTGCCTCCACCTGGCGGGTCGAGGCGATCGCCCGGGATCGGGTGCGGGTGACCCCGGCCCCGGGCGAGGTCGGGCGCCTGCCCTTCTGGCGGGGCACGGGCCCCGGGCGGCCGGTCGATCTCGGTCAGGCCATCGGGGCCTTGAGCCGCCGGCTCGGGCCCCTGGATCGGGAGGCGGCGATCGAAGCGGTCCAGGCCGATCATCCCGTGGATCGCTACGCCGCCGAGAACCTCGTGGACTACCTCCACGAGCAGCGGGCCCAGGCCGGGGTGCTGCCCACCGATGAGACGGTGGTCGTGGAGCGGTTTCGGGACGAGCTCGGGGACTGGCGGGTGTGTCTGCTCACGCCCTTCGGGTCGCCCATCCACGCCCCCTGGGCGATGGCCGTGCAGCGGGCCCTGGAGCGGGAGGCTGGGTTCGAGGTGCAGGTCCTGTACACGGATGATGGGATCGTCCTGCGGTTCGCCGATGGCGAGGCCTTGCCGAGTACCGATATCCTGTTCCCCGACCCCGAAACCCTCGAGGATCAGGTCGTCGAACAGCTTGCCGAAACCGCGCTGTTTACTGGTCTGTTTCGGGAGAATGCTGGGCGCGCCCTGTTGCTCGCGCGGCGCAGCGCAAAACGCCGTCAGCCGTTATGGTCCCAGCGCATCAAGGCGCAGCAGTTGCTTGCCACGGTTCGCCAGTTCCCGGCCTTTCCCATCGTCCTCGAAACCTACCGGCAATGTCTCCAGGATGTGTTCGATCTCCCGGGCCTGAAACAGGTCTTGGGCGCGATCCGCGGGCGACGGATCCGGGTGCGTGAGGTGGAGACGCCGATGGCGACCCCCTTCGCGCGGCAATTGATCTTCGCCTATGTCGCCTCGTTCATCTACGAGCAGGACGCGCCGCTGGCCGAGCGGCGGGCCCAGGCCCTGACCCTGGATCGGTCCGTCCTCCGGGATCTGCTTGGCCAGGAGGCGCTGCGGACCCTGATCGACCCGGAGGTCCTGGCCGAGTTGGAGGCGGAGCTTGCCGGGCTGGCCGAGGACCGGCGGGCCTATGACGCGGATACCCTCCATGATCGGCTGCGGCGCCTCGGGGATCTGACCCCGGCTGAGCTCCAGGCCCGTTGTGCCGAGGCCCCTCAGGCGTGGCTGGATGAGCTGGCGCGGAGCCGCCGTGCGGCCTCTGTCCGCATCCACGGGGAAATCCGTTGGATCGCCGCCGAGGACGCCGGCCTCTACCAGGCCGCCCTGGGTGTGATGCCCCCACCGGGTCTGCCGGAGCGCTTCCTGGCCGTCCCCGAGGCCCCGCTGCGCCAGCTGTTGCAGCGTTATGCCCGCAGCCACGGCCCGTTTCGGAGCGAGGAACCGGCGACCCGCTATGGGCTGGATCCCGGTCGGGTCGAGGTCGAGCTCCGAGCCCTGGAGGCGGCAGGCGACCTGACCCGCGGCGAGTTGCGCCCCGAGGGCCACGCGCGGGAGTGGTGCGATTGGGAGGTCCTGCGCCGACTCAAACGGCGGACCCTGGCGCGGTTGCGGGCGGCCATCGCCCCCGTGGACGCCCGGGCGCTGGCCGCCTTTCTCCCCCAGTGGCAGGGCTTAACTCAACCCGGCCTGGGCCTCGATGGGCTATTGGAGGCCCTGGTCCCCCTGGAGGGCCTGGCCCTGCCCTGGTCGGCGCTAACGATGGCGATCCTGCCGGCGCGGATCCGGGATTTCCGGCTCGATCTCCTCGATAGGGCCGCCGCCAGCGGTGAGATCGTCTGGGTCGGGCGAGGGGCGCTCGGCAGCCGCGATGGACGCATCGCCATCTACCGCCGCGAGACCGCGCCACGCCTCCTGCGCGCGGCCGAGCCGGAGCGACCGGAGACACCGGCCCACGAGGCCATCATCGGTCATCTCGAGACCCGCGGGGCGAGTTTCTACACGGAGCTCGAACACGCCGCCCGCCAGGCGGACCCCGCCCTGGATGCGGCGCAGTTCAAGGAGGCCCTGTGGGATCTGGTCTGGGCCGGTGCGATCACCAACGACACCTTCCAGCCCCTGCGTGCCCTCGGGCAGGGTCGTACGCGCGGCGGAGGCCGCCGGGGCCGCCGGGGGGATCCGATGGTCGGCGGCCGCTGGTCCCGGGTGAGCGAGCTCCGGGCGCCGGACCGCCGCGACACCGAGCAGCTCCTGGCCCTCACCCACGGGCTGTTGGAACGCTACGGGCTGGTCAGCCGGGAGATGGTGCTGGCCGAGGACCTGCCCGGCGGGTTCGGGCCGGTGTACAAGACCCTTGGCGAACTGGAGGAGACCGGGCAGGTGCGCCGGGGGCATTTTGTTGAGGGCCTCTCCGGCGCCCAATTCGGGCATCCCGGGGCGGTGGACCGGCTCCGGGCTGCCCGACCGGAGGACCTGGGCCCGGAGGACCTGCCGGCCGAGGAGGCGGTATTTCTGCTCGCCGCGGTCGATCCCGCCAATCCGTACGGGGCCCTCCTGCCCTGGCCCGAACCGGCAAGCCCCGAGGCCCCACGGCCTAAACGCAGTGTCGGTTCGTGGGTGGTGCTGGTGTATGGCGACCCCGTGGTCTATCTCCCGGCCGGGGGAAAACACCTGACCACCTTCGGTCAAACGGGGGCCTGGCTCGAGGCCGCCCTGCAGCCGCTCACCGAGGTGCGCCGACGGGAAGGTCGCCAGCGCACCCTCGAGCAGGTCGATGGCCAGCCGATCCGCGAGACCGCCCTCTACGATCAACTCCTGGCCCTCGGGTTTGCCGCCGACCACCGGGGTATCCTGTTGGAGCCCGGTAATTCATCGTCGTCCACCGGCGCCCCGGCTCCCCGCCGTCGACGGACCGGCGTCCCCCCCGATTCCCCTTGAACCTCCCGAATCCAGCCGGTTGAACGGTGTGAGCGACGCGCGATGGGGTCCTCGGGATGGGATCAACAGCGACCGGCTCGGGCGTCTCTAGTGCCCGGGGCTCGGCGTGTGAACCGATCGACACCGGCAATACCCGGGCGGTTCGTTCGCCTGGGCAGCCGCGAAACGCGCCGGTCGGGGAGGGGGCCGCTGCAAACCGGACGGATCCCGCCGGATCAGGGAGTCAAGACCCACGAATGTTGGAGTCATCCAGGCGTCAGCATCCAGCGCTGTGGCTGGGGATCACCGCGGGTCGGCGCCCTGGGCCTCGCCGTCGAGGGACGCTGTGAATCCCTCCATGGAAGCGTGACGGTCGCCATGCCGGCGATCGTCACCCCCGACCCCAAGGCCCCGAATCGCCTCCCACGCTGGGGCATGAAGGGTTGAACCGCGCCTCCGGTCCGGATCCGCCCCCCGTCGTTCCGGCAGGGATTGCCGGAACCCCGTCGCCAGGGAGTGGGCGACGGGGAGAAGGAGACCCCACCTGCCTCGCAACCCGACGCCCGCCAGACCCCGATCGGAGGCGATGATGCCATTAATCCCGTGCCCGGGGCTCCGCCCGTTCCCCGGGGCGCGCGGGGTACCCGGGGTACAGGTGTCACTCAACGAACGGAGTCTGCCCGTCGGGACGACAGGCGGTCTGGGCTGCGAGACGGACCGCCAAGACGGCCTCGACCGATGAACCTCCCGCTTCACGTGTCTCGTTCCGAACTGCGCCTGGCCCGATCGGAGATCGATCGCCGCCGGCCGGTTGACTTCCGAGGCTGGCTGGCTGCTGATGGCCCCACGTGATAGGAGGCGCTTCAAGGGGAATGACCCGCCGGCGCCACCGCTCACCCCTTTCGCTGAAACCGACGGCAAGACAGACCAAGTGAGATCCCCAGCGTCTCTCCGCTCAACCGCCTGCCGATACGAACTCCCCCAACGCAGCTCGGTCCTAAACATGTATTCGTCAATAGCTAGACAGGCGATCCCAAACCCCGATGATCCACGAGGTTAAGCCCATGCGCACGGCGGTCTTGAGTCGACTCATCCTACCCATGTTGTTCCTCACCACAGGCGTTCAGGCCTGTCCCCCCTTACTCGATGTGACCAAAAGGCCCCTCAATGGCGGCGAACCGGTCCGTCTCTGTGACGCCTATCAAGGTCAGGTGGTCCTGGTCGTGAATACCGCGAGCAAATGTGGATTTACGCCGCAGTTCGAGGGGCTCGAGGCCCTCCACGCGGAATACAAGGATCAAGGACTCGCCGTCATCGGTTTCCCCTCCGGCGATTTCGGCGGACAAGAATATGCCTCGGAAGAGCGTATCCAAGCGTTTTGCCGATTGACCTACGGCGTTCGTTTCCCTATGTATGAGAAGACCCACGCGGCTAAACATGCAGCCGGTCCCCTGTATCGGGGCTTGGGAAGTCAAGCGGGGGAATATCCCCAATGGAATTTCCATAAATATCTGCTGAACCGGGAAGGCGAACTCGTCGCCAGTTTCCCGAGCCGAGTTGCGCCCGATGATGACGCGCTGCTCCGGGCGATCCGGAAGCAGCTTTAGTCCCCGCTAGCGCGTTAGCTCATGCCTCGAGCCTCAACCCAATCCGGGCTCGAGGCCCCCC
>CAYFWJ010000149.1:0-6453 GCA_964346755.1 uncultured Ectothiorhodospiraceae bacterium | reverse complement strand
ACCCGCGAGCAGCTCGGCTGGCATCACGACCCCTTCGTCATCCCGGAATCGGTCTACGGGGGGTGGGATGCCCGCGCCCGCGGCGTCGAGGCCGAGGCGGGTTGGGAGCAGCGTCTCGCTGCGTATCGCGAGGCGTACCCGGAGCTTGCGGCGGAACTGGAGCGCCGCCTGGCGGGCCGCCTGCCCGAGGACTGGGCCGAGCAATCCCGCGCCTTCATCGACTCGGTCATCGCTGCCGGTGAGAAGACCGCGACCCGCAAGGCCTCCCAGAAGACCCTGAACGGGTTTGCCCCGGTGCTCCCGGAACTCTTCGGCGGATCGGCCGACCTCGCGGGTTCCAACCTAACGATGTGGTCCGATTCCAAGCCGCTGACCCGCGAGGATGCCGACGGCAACTACGTCTATTACGGCGTCCGCGAGTTCGGCATGTCCGCGATGATGAATGGCATCGCCCTGCATGAGGGCTTCGTTCCCTACGCTGGGACCTTCCTGATCTTCTCGGACTACGCCCGGAACGCCCTCCGGATGTCGGCCCTGATGCAGGTCCCGAGTATCTTCGTGTTCACCCACGACTCCATCGGCCTCGGTGAGGATGGCCCAACCCACCAGCCCATCGAGCAGGTGAGCTCATTGCGCATGATCCCGCATATGAGCCTATGGCGTCCCTGTGACGCGGTCGAGACGGCCGTGGCCTGGCAGTGCGCCGTGGAGCGGCGCGATGGGCCCACCTCACTGGTGTTCACTCGGCAAGGGTTGCCCCATCAGGAGCGGACCCCGGCGCAAGTCGATGGCATCCGCCGGGGTGGCTATATCTTGGTGGATTGTGACGGGGAACCGGAAGCGATTATCATCGCGACTGGCTCCGAGGTTGCCCTGGCCGTTGATGCAGCCCGCCAACTGAACGAGGCCGGGCGCGGGATCCGGGTCGTTTCCATGCCGAGCACCGATACCTTCGATGCCCAGGACGCCGCCTATCGCGAGCAGGTCCTGCCGCCCCAGGTGCGGCGTCGGGTGGCCGTCGAGACGGGGGTCACGGGCTGGTGGCTCAAGTACGTCGGCCTCGAGGGGCGGGTCATTGGGCTCGATCGGTTTGGCGAATCCGCGCCCGGCGATGCGCTCATGAAGCACTTCGGGTTCACTGTGGATACCGTACGCCAGGCCGTTCAGGAGCTGATTGGCTAATCCCGTCGCGGGCCCCGGCTCAAGGCGACGGCGGGTACCGGGGACGGGGACGGATCGCGTGGGATCGAAGGGCGGCACGCCGCTCCGATCCCACGCGGTCGCTCGACCGGGACCGACTGATAACATCGAATCTTCACGGGAGTCGACTCATGGCGATTAAAGTTGCGATCAACGGGTATGGCCGTATCGGCCGCAATGTATTGCGGGCCCTCTACGAATCCGGCCGGCGTGATGTGCAAATCGTGGCGATCAACGATCTCGGGGATGCCTCGATCAACGCCCACCTGACTCGCTACGATACGGCTCACGGCCCGTTCAACGGGACCGTCGAGCAGGACGGCGATAACCTGGTTGTCAACGGCGATACGATCCGTTGTTATTCGCAGCGAGACCCCGCACAGCTCCCGTGGGGTGAGCTCGGGATCGACGTGGTCCTGGAATGCACCGGGATCTTTACGACCAAGCCGAAATGCCAGCCTCACCTCGACGCCGGTGCCAAGAAGGTCGTGATCTCGGCGCCGGCCAAAGAAGTGGATCGCACGGTCGTCTACGGCGTCAACCACGGTGATCTGACGCCGAGTGATACGGTTATTTCGAACGCTTCCTGTACCACCAATTGCCTCGCGCCGATGGCGAAGGTGCTGGATCAGCGCGTGGGCATCGAGAACGGCTTGATGACCACGATCCACGCCTACACCAACGATCAGGTGTTGAGCGACGTCTATCACAGTGACCTGCGACGGGCTCGCTCGGCGACCTCGTCGATGATCCCCGCCAAAACGGGGGCTGCCGAGGCCGTGGCCCTGGTGCTGCCGCAGCTTAAGGGCAAGTTCCAGGGGTTCGCGATCCGCGTCCCGGTGATCAACGTATCCATCGTCGATCTGACCTTCACCGCCCCGCGCTCCGTCACCAAGGACGAGATCGACGGCATGATGCAAGAGGCTGCTGGCGGGGAGCTCAAGGGGATCCTTGCCTACAGCGATGGCCCACTGGTTTCCATCGACTTCAATCACACCACGGTCTCCTCCACCTATGACGCGACGCTGACCAAGGTCATCCCGGGCCCCAATGGGACGACACTCGTCAAGGCGTGTAGCTGGTATGACAACGAGTGGGGGTTCTCCAACCGCATGTTGGACACCACCGTGGCGTTGATGGGCGCTGCCTAGCGCCCGGTGGAGTCGCCTGCTGGACTCGTGGTCGTATCCGCCAGTGTGGCGGATGCCATCTCTCGTACGGATCGTCTTCCCCAGGAGGGGGCGCGTCGCGCGTCTGACACGGTATTCAACAAGGGGCTGTCAATGAACGTTCTCACCCTGAACGATGTGGATCTCGCGGGTAAACGGGTTCTTATCCGGCAAGACCTGAATGTGCCGATCAAGGACGGCCAGGTGGCTAGCGAGCAGCGTATCGTCGCGAGCCTGTCCACCATCCGAAAGGCCATGGAGGCCGGAGGCAAGGTCATGCTCCTCTCCCACCTGGGTCGTCCCACCGAAGGTCAACCCGAGGAGAAATACTCGTTGGCCCCGGTGGCCACCCACCTCGGTAAGCTCCTCGGTCAAGAGGTGCGCCTGGTGAAGGACTGGTTGGACGGTGTCGAGTTGACCGATGGCGAGGTCGTGGTCTGCGAGAACGTTCGTTTCAATGCGGGTGAGGGTGACGACGACGACGCGTTGGCCAAGCGCATGGCCAGCATCTGTGATGTCTTCGTGATGGATGCCTTCGGCACGGCGCACCGGGCCCAGGCCTCGACCCACGGAGTGGCACGATTCGCTCCGGTCGCTTGCGCCGGTCCTTTGTTGACCCAAGAGCTGGAAGCCTTGGAGGCGGCCCTCAAGAACCCCGCGCGGCCAATGATCGCCATTGTCGCGGGTTCCAAGGTCTCCACCAAGTTGACCATCTTGGAGGCCATGTCCAAGAAGGTGGATCAGCTCATTGTCGGTGGCGGGATCGCGAACACCTTTATCGCCGCTGCCGGTCAACCCATCGGCAAGTCGCTCTATGAGGCGGATCTCGTCCCCGAGGCGAAGCGCTTGATGGAGGCGGCCCAAGCCGCCGGCGGGGCGATCCCCATCCCGAGCGATGTCGTGTGTGGTAAGGCGTTCTCGGAATCCGCCGAGGCGGACCTGAAGCCGGTCGATGCCGTCGCCGATGACGACATGATCTTTGATATCGGTCCGGAGACGGCTCGTCATCTCGCCGATCGCCTGCGCAACGCTGGGACGATCCTCTGGAACGGGCCGGTTGGCGTCTTCGAGTTCGACCAATTCGGCGAAGGGACTCGGGCCCTCGCCCATGCGATTGCGGATAGCGATGCCTATTCCATCGCGGGCGGGGGTGACACCCTGGCTGCCATCGATAAGTACGGGGTGAGCGAGCGAATCTCGTACATATCGACGGGTGGCGGCGCCTTCCTCGAATTCCTTGAAGGCAAGGTGCTCCCCGCTGTTGCCATCTTGGAAGAGCGGGCCAAGGGATAAATCGGAGGGCCCGCGCCGTGTCCCGGCGCGGGCCACGCGCTCGATAGCGCCGCCATCAGTCGCCCGCCAGAGAGACCGCACTCATGAGACGTACCAAGATCGTCGCCACGCTCGGACCGGCCACGGAAGACCTGGAGACCCTCGAAGGCATCCTCCAGGCCGGGGTCGATGTCGTCCGGTTGAACTTCTCCCACGGCAGCCATGACGAGCATCGACAGCGCGCGCGCCGAGTGCGCGAGGTCGCCGGGCGGCTCGGTCGACCGGTGGCGATCCTGGCGGATCTCCAGGGACCCAAGATTCGTATTCGCCGGTTTCGCACGGGACCGATTGAGCTCCAGGAAGGGGCGTTCTTTGCCCTCGACGTGGATCTCGGTAACGACGAAGGGGACCGAACCCAGGTCGGGGTCACCTACGAGGAGTTGCCTGACGACGTTCGCATCGGCGATATGCTCCTACTGGACGATGGTCGTATCGTGCTCCAGACGGAGCGGGTGATCGGTCGTCGGATCGAGACGCGGGTCGTCATCGGGGGGCCGCTGTCGAATAATAAGGGGATCAATCGCCAAGGGGGCGGGTTGACCGCACCGGCGATCACCGCCAAGGATCGCGAGGATATCTCCATCACCAGCGAGCTCGATGCCGATTACGTCGCCGTTTCGTTCCCGCGGGACGCAAGCGATATGCAGGAAGCGCGTCGACTCCTGCGCGATGCGGGGAGTGATGCCCTGCTGGTGGCCAAGATCGAGCGTTCCGAAGCGGTCGAGGCGATCGACGAGATCGTCGCGGCCTCGGATGTCATCATGGTCGCCCGGGGCGATTTGGCCGTGGAGATCGGGGATGCCCAACTGCCGGCGGTGCAGAAACGCATCATTTATCAGGCCCGCAGCTTGGACCGGATCGTCATCACGGCGACCCAGATGATGGAGTCGATGATCGAAAGCCCCATCCCGACGCGCGCCGAGGTCCTCGATGTGGCCAACGCGGTGCTCGATGGGACGGACGCCGTGATGCTATCGGCTGAGACAGCCACGGGGCACTACCCGGTCCGGGTCGTTGAGGCGATGGAACGCATCTGCATCGGTGCCGAGCGCGAGGAACCGGGGGCCAAGGTCTCCGATTACCGGATCAACTCGCGGTTTACGCGGGTCGATGAAGCCATCGCCATCGCGACGATGTTCACCTCCAAACGCCTCTCCGTCCGGGCCATCATCGCCTTGACGGAATCCGGCTCGACCCCCTTGTGGATGTCACGCATCAGTTCCGAAACCCCGATCTTCGCCTTGACCCGTCACGAGCACACGGTCCGCCGCGTCGCTTTGTATCGCGGGGTTTACCCCATCCGCTTCCATCCGGAGACCTACGATCACGCCCAGATCAATCGGGATGCCGTCGCGGAGCTTCGAACCCGCGGGATGGTTGACGAAGGCGATCTCGTGATTATCACCAAGGGTGATCTCGAAGGGGTGCATGGCGGGACCAACGCCTTCAAGATCGTGCGTCTCGGGGAGATGGCCGAGCCGATCCCGAACGTCTAACGGGGAGCCGTCATGGCGCACCCGGCATCGATTCCTGTGGACTCGCGGGGGCCGGGTCGCGGCCCGTCCATCGCCTCGATGCCGTCCCCTCCCGCCCCACGGGTCTTCTCGCCCGATGAGCCCCCATGGGTCTTATGCAACGATGACAACCAGCCGAAGGAGCCAACCCTATGGCCATGATCTCCCTGCGTCAGTTATTGGATCACGCCGCGGAAAACAACTACGGCGTGCCGGCCTATAACGCGAACAACATGGAACAGATCCACTCGGTGCTCGAGGCGGCCCAGGCCGTTGACTCACCGGTCATCATTCAGGCCTCGGCGGGGGCACGCAAATACGCCGGCGAGCCCTTTCTCCGTCATCTGATGGTGGCCGCCGTCGAGCAATATCCCGACATCCCCATCGTCCTCCACCAGGATCACGGGGCCGAGCCGGCGGTATGCCTTCGATCCATCCAGAGCGGGTTCACCTCCGTGATGATGGATGGTTCGCTGATGCCCGATATGAAGACGCCCGCGACGTTCGAATACAACGTCGACGTCACCGCGAAGGTGGTGGAGATGGCCCATTCCTGCGGGGTGTCCGTCGAGGGTGAGCTCGGTTGTCTCGGGTCGTTGGAGAGTGGCCAGGCGGGTGAAGAAGACGGTTCCGGCGCCGAGGGCACGCTGAGCCACGATCAGTTGCTCACCGATCCGGAAGAGGCGGCCAACTTTGTCAAGAACACCGGCGTCGACGCCCTCGCGATCGCGATCGGCACCAGCCACGGCGCCTATAAGTTTACCCGCCCGCCGACGGGGGACATCCTGGCCATCGAGCGGATCAAGGAGATCCACAATCGGATCCCCGATACCCATCTGGTCATGCATGGATCCTCCTCGGTGCCCCAGGAGTGGTTGGACATCATCCACCAGTACGGTGGGGACATTGGCGAGACCTACGGTGTGCCGGTCGAGGAGATCCAGGAGGGCATCCGTCACGGGGTACGGAAGGTGAATATCGACACCGACCTGCGATTGGCCGCCACGGGCGCGGTGCGTAAAAACCTGGCCGAGAATCCGAAGAACTTCGATCCGCGGAAGTTCCTCAAGGCCTCGACCCAGGCCATGAAAGAGGTGTGTCAGGCCCGCTACGAGTCCTTCGGGTGTGCCGGTCAGGCCTCCAAGATCAAGCCGATGGGTTTGATGGGTATGGTCGATCGTTACCTCAGCGGCGATCTGGATCCGCGGGTCAACTAAGGCGGGGACACGAGCCCGCCG
>CAYFWJ010000148.1:1657-6476 GCA_964346755.1 uncultured Ectothiorhodospiraceae bacterium | reverse complement strand
CTTGGCGTGCGGTTTTTTTATGGCTCCCAATGTGAAACGTCAACACGCCCTAGGAATGGAGCGATCCCCATCGATGTGGGCGATCGGTTGCGGATTGTATTTTTACCAGAAGCGGGACTTACGACTTGGTGTCGGCACCCACGACCTGAGCATGCGCCCGTGCTTAGAGACAAAGGTCGATATTGACCGAGATGACGGATGACCACCGGTCCGAATGGAGAAGGGAGAGCGGAGCTCGAGCGCAAGACGGGGATTGACGAATCGCTGGGTCGAAAAGGAAAAACAACGAACGGCCGACGGGGTCGAAGCCACTGTTTAACAAAGGATCCAAAAGTTACCGGCGGTGGAGGCGAGTATGGCAGTAGCGGACACCGATGCCGGTGAGCAGTTATGTCCAGTCGGCAGTGACATCAACCCGTTTTAAGGTAAGATCGCCACCGCAATCGATTGCCGGATCAATAAAATCGTGTCGACCTAGGGCGCGTCCCGTCGCTTGAGTCCGCCGACCAAACCGAACGGTTGTCCCTTCGCGCATCCCGCGAGGAGTCGGCGCGAGCTCCACGAAAAGCGGCTGACTCACAGGGCGGGGCTGCCCCCACCTCGCGGTGTCACGGACACGATTCCTCGGCGCGTCGCCTCCAGGGTAGCCTCGGCGCGGCTGGAGACGTTGAGCTTGCGGTAGATCGCCTTGACATAACCGGCCGTGGTGTGTCGGCTGATACCAAGCAACGCGGCAACGTGGGCGACCGTGCAGCCCTTGGCGATCAGGGCCAAGACCTCCCGCTCCCGTTCGCTCAGGCGGGCCTCGTCATCCACGGGGCCCGCCTCCCGAAAAAAACCGAGCAGGCGCCGGGCGATGCTCGGCGAGAGGGGTGGCTGGCCGGCGGCGATGCCTTGCAGGAGCTCGCGCACCTGCTCAGCGGGTTGATCCTTGAGGACGTAGCCATGGGCCCCGGCGCGGAGGGCCGCGAGAAGGTGTTGGTCGTCGTCGAAGACCGTCGTGACGACGCTTACCGCCGCGGGGTCGGCCTGATTCAGGTGGGCAACGAGCTCCGTCCCGTCCCCGTCGGGGAGCCCGAGGTCGATTAGGGCGATGTCGGGCTCCCCGTCCTGCAAGGCCCGATGGGCGGATCCCAGGCAATCGGCGACGGTGACTTGAATGCCCGGGAAGGCCTCGGCCAGGACCCGGACCAGCCACTCCTGAGACGGAGGCAAATCTTCGATGACAAGACCACGCTGCATGAACCATCTCCCCTAGCGTCGGTTGGAGGAAGGGCCGGCTCCCCTCCAGGCAGCGGTTGATCCGAGGGCCACCCGCCCCGGGGCGAGCGCCGCGCTGGTTGTGTGGATCGGGATACGGCCAGCCATGGGGGCCGCCTCCTTGTGATGCGGGTAACCCCCGGGCATCATACCTCGCCTGCCCCCATCCGACCTGTGCGCCCATGCTGCTGCTAACCCTACCCGTGGCCCCATTTAAAGCCCTGCTTCTGGTCACCCCCGTCGCTGCCCTGCTCACCGCGGGCGCGCTCGGGCTTGCCCTTCAGGTGCCGGCGACCGGGGTCACCCTTGCCCCGGCCGCCGAGGGCCTTGAGGTGGTCACCGTCTCGCCTCACGCCCCGGCGGCCGAGTCGCTTGGCCCCGGGGACCGGCTCATCGCCCTCCGGTACGACGGAGAGCGCCTCCCCCTGACGGCCGCCCTAGCCATTGAGGAGCCGGATCAGTTGGGGGGCTGGCCGGTGTACAATGCCTTTCTCTCCGCCCAAGACGAGGTCGCGGCCGCAATACGGAGCCGCTCGGCCGCCTGGGTTCTCGCCTCGGGTACTGCGGTGCCCATTGTGCCGATGGAACGGCGCCTCGGGGATCTGCCAGGGGCGTTTTGGCTCCAGGTGGGCGCCGGTTGGCTGGGATTCCTATTGGCAGCCGGCGTCTGGGCCTTTCGCCAGAGGGACCCCGCCGCGGTCTATTTCGCGCTGGCCGGGTTCGGGATGCTGGTTTTTACCCACGCGGCGGCCGTCTACAGCACCCGCGAGCTGGCCATGGCGGGGGAGCGCCTCTGGGCCCTTTCGATGACCAACCACCTCGGGGCATTCCTGTTCACCGCAGCCCTGGTCGCCCTACTCTGGAATTACCCGCAGCGGCTCGCCCGCTTCCCCGTGGATGGCTTGGTTTTCCTCCTTGCCGGCATGGCCTGGTTGGCGAACGTCCTGCAGTGGACGCCCAGCGTGTCGTTCAGTTACACCCTGACCCTCGCCCTGTTCGCCCCCTCCTTTGGCCTGGCCGCCCTGCAGTGGCGGACGACGCGCGCTCGTCCCGTGGAGCGTGCCGCCCTCAAGTGGTTCCTGCTCTCGATCTACCTCGGCACCGGCCTTTTCGCCGCGGTCATCCTGCTCCCCTCGGCCCTCGGGCTCGTGCCGCTGGCCAGCCAAGGGGGGATGTTCGCGGTGTTTCTGTTCATGTTCGCCGGCATTACCCTGGGCATCCTGCGATACCGCCTCTTCGATCTGGATCGCTGGTGGTTCGCCGCCTGGAGTTGGTTCTTCGGGGGACTCGCCGTGATCCTGGTCGACTGGGGCCTGATCACCTTCCTGGGGCTCAGTCAGGCCGGGGCCCTGACCGTCTCCCTGGCGGTGATCGGCTGGGTCTATTTCCCGCTGCGTCAATGGGCCTGGCGGCGCCTGTATGGGGGTGCCGAAGACCGCCGGGAACGGCTCGCCGAACGGATCCAGAGCCTGTTTTCCACCTCCAGGGAGGATGAGCTCCAGGGGGCGTGGTATCGGGTGCTCCGGGCTGAATTCGCGCCGCTGATGCTCGAGCCGCTCCCCGCCGGACCTGCCGGCCCGCTCCTGGACCAACACGGCGAACACCTCACGCTGCCAGCCCTGGGGGAGACAGGGGGCATCCGTCTCGCCTATCCGCAGCGGGGCCACCGACTGTTCAATCGAGACGATCTGATCCTGGCGGGGTTTCTCGTGCGCGCGGCCGAGCGTGCCCTCGAGGCCCTTCGTGCCCGGGAAGAGGCGATTCGCACTGAGCGAGCCCGGATCCAGCGGGACCTCCACGACGACCTCGGGGCGAAACTGGTGTCGCTCATCCACCTCTCGCTGGGCGGTGAACCGGAGCGGCTGGCCCGTCATGCCCTGCACGACATGCGGGACATCCTTTCAGCCCTGGAGGTTCAGCCCTGTCCCCTGGACGAGGCCCTCGCGGAGTGGCGCCTGGAGGTGGAGACCCGCACCGAGGGGGCGGGAGTCCGCCTGGAATGGCAGTCCGACACCCTCCCACCGCTGGGACTGACGGCACGTGAGCGAACCAACCTCGGGCGTATCCTCCGCGAGGCCCTGACCAATGCGTTGAAACACGCCTCCCCTGAGCGGCTATGGATTGGTTTCGCCTGGCGCCCCCCCGATCTCATCCTCGAGGTCAGTGATGACGGGGGCGGGGATCCAGCGCAGTGGCGAGCGGGCCGCGGCACCCGGGTGATTCGTACTCGAGCAGCGGACCTCGGGGGTGAAGTCCGTTGGCAGCGTTCCCGGGCCGGAGGCGTCACGCTGGAGGTGCAGGTGGTGTTGGAGGAAGGCCGCTCCATGGCCCGACGACCGCCCCAGGAAGCCGCGGGGCGGGGTGAAGCAGCGCATCCAGGGCATGGCGCCTCGGGCGGCCCGTCGGCTCGTCCGGGCGTAGCCGTCGATGACGCCCCCGACGAGGTTTTATGAGGTCGTACCATTCACCGCGCCCATCGACCGTGGGGCGAGAAGATGCGGGGAGGGCGTTGGCCGGCTAGGCGCCGTTGTCGGCGTAAGGCACGTTCCACTGGATGTCCACCGTGTTGTTGCCCACGCCCTCGGTGCCCAGCGGCAGATAGATGTGGCACTCGAACCACTCATTGACTGGGCGGATTTGGATCTCGTCGGTGGTGGCCTTGTCGATCAGCAGGATGCCGTCGTCCAGCTCGTCGAGCTCACCGTCCCAGGCGGTGGTAGCCGAGGCGACCACGGAACCGTCGTCGACATCGCGGGCGGTATAGCTGATATCGCCGTTGGCGGCGATGCTCAGTTCCAGGCTCAGGTGACCCGCGGCGATGGTGCCAAAGATCTCGGGCAGGGCCGTGTCGGCCACCTGATAGTCGCCGGCGAGGTCGGTCAACATCGAGGGTGGCGTGGCCGAGTGCTCGCCGGTGTCTTCGGCGATGACCTCGAAGGCATAGGTGACCACGGCACCCGGATAGGTCGGATTGTCCACCACGACCTCGAAGACCTTCTTGTCGGCGCCGCGCTCGAGCTCGCGGATCGTGAAGTCGTCCGCGGTCGCGGCCGGCATCAATTGCAGCGCCCTGTCCTCGACGAAGGCCCGGGTCCAGATGTCCACACGGGAGGCGTTGAACTGCTCGGTGAGGGCACCGTTGACCTTGTTGCTGTTCTCGGTCATCTGCCAGCGGCGGAACGGGCCCGCTTGAGTGTCATCGTCGTTACCTGGGTCGCCATGGGTCTCGGTCAGCTGACCGACCAAGCGGGGGAAGCCGTTGGTTAAGTTGGCCGTGTCGTAGACGTTGAGCTCATTGAAGGCGTCTCCGCTCAAGGATAGCTCGTAGGCGAGATCGCCCGCCTGCCAAACAACGCGGTCGCTGCCTTGATCGAACAGATCCCGATTCTGCGGATCGGTGAAGGTCGTGCCGCCAATGCTCAGGGTGTTGTCGCTGTTGAAGCTCACCGTGTAAGGCTCGCCGTCGATCAGCAGGGCGGTGTCGTTGCCGGCGTAAACCAGGGTGTACTGCTGTTGCACCGCGGCGGGTACCGCGGCTACGGCATTGTCGCCGCCGTTG
>CAYFWJ010000148.1:0-1557 GCA_964346755.1 uncultured Ectothiorhodospiraceae bacterium | reverse complement strand
AAAACCTTGACGGCTCAGGGTCAGCTGCGCCTCGACGATCACCTCGGTATCGGACGCCGAAACCACCTCGAATTGAACTTGGTCGGCGCTGCCCCCCTGGCCCGCCAAATTGCCGCGGATGGCATCCTCGATGGCCTGTTCATCACCGGTGGTCGGCGCGGTGGTATTGCCGATGGTGGTCTCCGGGATGGCTGTGGTCACGCCGTTGGTGGTCGCCGTGCCGGTGATGGTCAGGGTCCAGTCACCGCCCGCGCCGTTGCCGCCGCCGTCCAGCTCGCCAAAGTCCAGCTCGATCCCCTCGGGCCCGAGGCGGTTCACGCTGCCGCGCAGGGCTGCATTGCCGAAATCCTCGGCTACCTGAGCCAGGGCAGCGTTCATCTCGTTCAGGAAATCGGTGTAGGGGGTGTCCAGTGCAGTGCCGCCGCTCCTGCCGTCGATGGCCCCGTCCGTGGCGTCCTCACGCAAGGCCTGAGCCACCGCCAGGGCGGGTGCATTGCGACCGGCAGCGAGTTCGGCCAAGGCGGCCAGCACCGCCGCGTAACGGCCTGGCTCATCGTCATCCAGGTCACCGCGGGTGGTATTGCCATCGAAACGGGTCGGTACCGATACGATGCTCTGCAAGCCGGGGGCCAGACTGGCGCGCACCGCTTCGTTGAGTTGGTTCACCTGCTCGGTGCTGAGCGGGAAGGCGTCCTGGCGTTCCGCCTCGCGGTAGGCCAGGTCGGTCAGAAGGGTGATGGCGATCTCGCCCTCGGCGACGGGCACCAGGGCGCGCAACCGTTCGCCGTCGGGGAAGGGGACCTCGGTGCCGGCTGCCTCGTCGAAGTAGCTGGCATCCGCATCGCCCCGCACCTCCAGCACCACCGGACCGGTTGTAGGGTCGAGGGTCAAGGTCACCGTCCCACGGCTGCCGGTATCGCCGCTGGTGAGCACCGTCTGGCCATCGGCGGCCAGGACACGCACGGGCGCATTCAAGACAACGCCCAGGCTGGGTGTCACCCTGACGGACGGGTTGGCGTCGTCGGCGTTGGAAGGGTCATCATCTTTATGGCAGCCGGCGAGGAGCAGCGTGGCGGTCAACAGGGTGGGCAAGAGTAACCATGAGAACTTCATACGTCGGGCCTTCGCGAATTTGGTTGTACAACGAGTCGGCCGTTTATCACCACAGCCGAAGGCAAGCTATCCGACCGCAGCTTGCCGCCCGCCGCCCGCTAGGGGTATCCCCTGTTTGGGGGGGCGCCCCCAATCCCGCCCCACACGATCCCCTTCCGGGGCCTCCGGTCACACCGATCGCCGAGTCATTCAAACCGGACCGGCGCTTCCACCAATTCGCACCCTACGTCAGCTAGGAAAACTGGCTCATGACAGCCCAACTGGGAAGCAACTCGCGCTCTGAGTCCAGAGACCCACAAGCCCCAGCCATTGACTCGAGCGGCCCCCGGTCGCCGGCGAGAACCGGTTTCTTTCGCCCGCTGCTCATTATGGCACGATAATTGCTTATGAGTAACCCAACGATCCATGAAAGCCGGGTCGTATCATGGCCGCTCCAGCTGAGGG
>CAYFWJ010000147.1:0-6483 GCA_964346755.1 uncultured Ectothiorhodospiraceae bacterium | reverse complement strand
CGCCGATCGGCGAAGCCCTGCCGCTTAAGAGATTCGAGCGCGGCGGTGTCAAGGTCTTCCAGACGCGTGGCGCGAAGGGCGACCTCCTGATCCGCTAGGGCCTGGATATGGGCCAGGAACCACCGGTCGATCCCAGTCCATTCGACGAGTTGCTCGATCGCGTAACCCCGGCGGAGGGCCTCGGCGACGAACCAGATACGCCTCGGACCCGGTTGACGCAGCTCTTTCTTGAGGATGAGGTCGGCCTCATCACCGGGGAGTCCTGGGTCGATCACCTCATCCAAGCCGTGCGCCCCGGTCTCGAGGCTGCGTAGGGCCTTCTGGAAGGACTCACGGAAACGTCGGCCGATCGCCATCGCCTCGCCGACCGACTTCATCTGCGTCGCCAGGCGGTCCGTGGCCTCCGGGAATTTCTCGAAGGTGAACCGAGGTATCTTGGTGACCACATAATCCAGGGTCGGTTCGAAGGAGCTGGGCGAGGCGCCACCGGTGGCCTCGTTGAGCAGCTCGTCGAGGGTGTAACCGACTGCGAGCTTGGCGGCGACCTTGGCGATGGGAAAACCCGTGGCCTTGGAGGCCAGTGCCGAGGAGCGCGAGACACGCGGATTCATCTCGATGATGACCAGGCGTCCGGTGCTGGGCTCCACGGCGAATTGGACATTGGAGCCCCCGGTGTCGACGCCGATCTTGCGCAGACAGGCGATGGAGGCGTCCCGCATCGTCTGATATTCCTTATCGGTCAGGGTCTGGGCGGGCGCGACGGTGATGGAGTCACCGGTGTGGACCCCCATGGGATCGATATTCTCGATCGAGCAGACGATGATGCAGTTGTCCCGGTGATCTCGGACGACCTCCATCTCATACTCTTTCCATCCGAGCACCGACTCTTCGAGCAGCACCTCCGTGGTGGGCGACTGCTCGAGTCCGTTCTTCACGATGAGCTCGAATTCCTCGCGGTTGTAGGCGATCCCACCGCCCGTGCCACCCAGGGTGAACGATGGCCGGATAATGACCGGGAAGCCGATACTCGCCTGGACCTGAACGGCCTCCTCGAAGCTATTCGCAATCGCGGCGTTGGGCGTTTCGAGCCCGATCCCGTTCATGGCCACACGGAATTGTTCCCGATCCTCGGCCATCTCGATCGCATCCCGCCGGGCCCCGATCAGATCCAGGCCGTAGTGCTCCAAGACGCCATGGCGATCCAGATCCAGGGCGCAGTTTAGGGCTGTTTGGCCCCCCATGGTGGGTAGCACCGCATCCGGTCGTTCCGTTGCGATGATCTCGGCGACGCTCTGCCAGATCAGGGGTTCGATGTAGGTGGCATCAGCGATCTCCGGATCGGTCATGATCGTGGCCGGGTTGGAGTTCACCAGGATGACTCGAAACCCCTCCTCCCGCAGGGCTTTGCAGGCCTGGGCACCGGAGTAGTCGAATTCGCAGGCTTGGCCGATGATGATCGGCCCGGCCCCGATGATCAGGATGGAATGGAGGTCAGTTCGCTTGGGCATGCGGCGCTCGAATCGGGCTGGCGGAACGTTGCATGAGCTTGACGAAGCGGGCGAAGAGGGGACGAATATCGTGGGGCCCGGGGCTCGCTTCCGGGTGTCCTTGAAACCCGAACGCCGGATGCTCGGTGTGTTCGATCCCCTGGAGTGAGCCGTCGAACAACGAAAAATGGGTTGCACGAAGGTTGGCCGGCAGCGTTTCCGCGTCGACCGCAAACCCGTGGTTCTGGCTGGTAATGTAGACCTGTTCCGTGGCCACCTCTTTGACCGGATGATTGGCGCCGTGATGCCCGAACTTCATCTTGGTGGTCCGCGCGCCGGCCGCGAGGGCCAGTATCTGATGTCCTAGGCAGATCCCGAATAATGGGACACGCGCCTGGAGGAACGTACGGGTTGCGGCGATCGCGTAGTCACAGGGCTCGGGATCCCCGGGGCCGTTGGATAGGAATATCCCATCGGGGCGGCGTTCCAAGACCTCCGCCGCTGGGGTTTGAGCCGGGACGACCTCGACGGCGCATCCGTTCTCAACCAGCAGACGCAGGATGGACTGTTTGATGCCGAAGTCGTAGGCGACAACCCGCCACCGGGGTTCCGATGCGGTAGGGCGCGCCGTTCCGTCCAAGTTTGCGAGCCCGGCATCCCAAGTATACGGCGAGGGCGTGGAGACGACCCGGGCGAGATCGGCCCCCGAGAGCCCGGGAAAACCCCGAGCGCATTGCTGGGCGCGCTCGACATCCGGCGTCGGCCCATGGATGATGCAGCCCGGTTGCGCGCCGTGGGTCCGCAGATGGCGGGTCAGGCGGCGTGTGTCGAGCTCGCTGATCCCGACGACCCCCTGGTCGGTGAGGTATTCCGGTAGGGTCTGTTGGGCTCGCCAATTGCTCGCCACCGGCGAGCTTTCGTGGATGACGAGCCCGCTCGCGTGGATCTGGGCCGATTCGGTATCGGTCGGGTTGACCCCTACGTTACCGATCTGTGGGTAGGTGAACGTGATGATCTGTCGGCAATACGAGGGGTCGGTGAGGATCTCCTGATAACCGGACATGGCGGTATTGAAGACGACCTCCCCAATGGCTTCCCCTTCGGCGCCGACGCCGCGGCCGCGGAACGTCGTGCCGTCCGCGAGAACCAAGACCGCCTGGGTAGTCAATCCAACCTCCAATCGGGGCATGGGCGCACGCCGCCGGGATGCGCCTTATGACGGATACGCAGGCCAAGGGGGGATGGGGCGCAACGACCCCATCCCGTGCTCCGGCTGAGCGTAGGCTTCGGATGATCCGCCGGATCGCGGAGCGATTCGGGGAACGGAGCGTGCGGCGAGAAGACGACCCATCGGGCTGGGCCGCGCGAGCCGGATCGTACACCCGACTGAACCTAGCCGCTATGATACGCGCAGCTAGACCAAGGTGTCCACGGCCCGTCGGCCCGTCCGGGACCCGTCAGTCGTTCGAGGCCTTTGACGGCGGTTGAGCCAGTCCGAGGACGTCGGCCATGTCGTAGAGACCGGGCGGTTGATCCGCAACCCAGACGGCGGCACGCATAGCGCCGCTTGCGAAGGTCATCCGGTTCGAGGCGCGATGGGTGATCTCGAGCCGCTCCCCGGATCCGGCGAACAGCACGGTGTGATCGCCAACGATGTCCCCCGCGCGGATCGTTTCGAAGCCGATGGTCCGATCATCCCGCGGGCCGGTTCGCCCGTGACGACCGTAGACCGCGTCGTGTTCGAGATCGCGTCCCAGCACCTCCGCTACCCGCTCCCCCAAACGGACCGCCGTCCCGGAGGGCGCATCGACCTTGTGTCGATGATGGGCCTCCAGGATCTCGACATCATAGTCCGACCCTAGGGCCTCAGCGGCGGTGCGGACCAATTCGAACATGAGATTGACGCCGAGGCTCATATTCGGCGCGAAAACGACCGGGACGGTCTGGGCAGCCTCACCGAGCCCCGCGCGCTGGGTCCCGCTCAGGCCGGTGGTGCCGACCACCAGGGCGCAATCGTGTTGTCGACACAGGGTCCCATGGTGCTCAGTCGCCTCGGGGCGCGTGAAATCGATCAGGACCTGGGCCCCGGCGAGGGTGGTTTCCGGCGTGTCGGTGATGGCCACGCCGAGTGGCCCGAGGCCGGCGAGTTGGCCTGCGTCCTGCCCGACAGTCGGGCTGCCGGGGCGTTCGAGTGCGCCATGGACCCGCAGGGCGTCATGGGCCACAGCCGCCTCGAGCAGATGCCGCCCCATACGCCCGGAGGCCCCGGCGATCACCACGTCGATCATAATCACCTCAGGTTGGAACGGCGGGTCCCGGGGGCTCGCCGCTGGCGTTGGCTAGAACTTCATGTCTTCGAAGAATTTCTTCATGCCGTCGAGCCATGAGTGTTCACGGGGACGGTGCTTGCGATCCTCGGACAGGGCGTCGCCGAACTGACGCAACAGATCCTTTTGATGCTTGTTTAGGTGCACCGGGGTTTCCACGACCATGCGGCAGATGAGATCCCCCGTGGGGCCACCCCGAACCGGCGGAACGCCTTTGCCCCGCAGCCGAAACGAACGGCCGGTTTGGGTCTCCGCGGGGATCTTCAGCTTGACGGGGCCGTTGAGGGTCGGGACCTCCCGCTCGCCGCCGAGGGCCGCGGTGACGAAGTCGATGGGGACCTCGCAGTGCAGATCGGTGCCATCCCGGGTGAAGATATCGTGGGGTTGAATCCGTACCTGCACGTAGAGATCGCCCGGGGTACCGCCTTGGGGCGCGGCCTCCCCCTCACCGGCGAGTCGAATGCGGTCCCCCGTGTCGACGCCAGCCGGGACCTTCACGGAGAGATTGCGGTAATCGCGGATCCGTCCCGTCCCCTGACAGGCGGGGCACGGCTCTTCGACGATCTGGCCACTCCCCCGGCAGCGCGGACAGGTCTGTTGAACCGAGAAGAAGCCTTGCTGGATGCGCACCTGACCCATCCCACGGCAGGTGGGACAGGTGATCGGTTCGGTCCCCGGTTTAGCGCCGCTGCCGCCGCAGGTCTCGCAGGTCACTTGTGTGGGGATCTCGATCGTCACCTCGGTACCGGCGGCCGCGTCTTCCAGGGATAGGTCGAGGTTGTATTGCAGATCCGACCCGCGCCGTGCGCGCGTGCCGCCCCGACCGCCACCGAAGATATCGCTGAAGATATCCCCGAAGATGTCGCCGAACCCACCCGCGGCGCCGCCGAAGCCACCCGCTCCGGCACCGGCGGCACCGCCTTCGACGCCGGCATGGCCGAATTGGTCGTACGCGGCGCGTTTTTGGGCATCGCTCAAGACCTCGTAGGCCTCTTGGGCCTCCTTGAACCAGTCCGCCGCGCTCTCGTCATCCGGGTTTCGGTCCGGATGGTATTTCATGGCGAGTCGGCGATACGCCTTCTTGATCTCCGCCTCGCTCGCGTTCTGAGCGACCCCCAGGACCTCGTAATAGTCGCGTTTCGCCATCGTTTTTCGCCCGCAGCCTCACATCTCGATCGAATACGCCGACGATAACCCGTGGCCGTCTCAGCCGGAAGAGATCTCAACAAAAAAGTCCGAGATCCGGGGACCTCGGACTATTGGGGTCCGGCCGACGCGCGGGTGTCTCGTCCTTACTTCTTGTCGTCCTTGACTTCTTCGAACTCCGCGTCGACGACGTCGTCACCGCCGCTCGAACCGCTGCTCCCGCCTTGGTCCGTGCCGCCACCCTCCTGGCTATAGGCCTGTTGAGCGATTCGCCCGGAGGCCTCGGAGAGCTCTTTGGACTTCGCCTCGATGTGCTCCTTGTCGTCGCCCTTGACGGCCTCTTGCAGGGCATTGACCGCGTCGTGGACCGATTGTTTGTCCGCCTCGCTCAGCTTGTCGCCCAGCTCTTCGAGGGATTTCTCCGCACTGTGGATCAAGCTGTCGGCCTGGTTGCGGGCCTCGACCAACTCGCGGAACTTGCGGTCGTCCTCGGCATGGGACTCGGCCTCCGTGACCATCCGCTCGATCTCGTCCTCGTTCAAGCCGGAAGAGGCCTTGATCACGATGGACTGTTCCTTGCCGGTCGCCTTGTCCTTGGCGGAGACGTTCAAGATGCCGTTCGCATCGATATCGAAGGTCACCTCGATCTGGGGTGTACCACGCGGGGCCGGTGGGATCCCCGTCAGATCGAATTTGCCGAGGGATTTATTGTCCGCCGCCCGCTCGCGCTCCCCTTGGAGCACGTGCACCGTAACCGCGCTCTGGTTGTCCTCAGCGGTAGAGAATACCTCGCTCTTGCTCGTCGGGATGGTCGTGTTCTTCTCGATGAGCTTGGTCATGACGCCACCCAGGGTCTCGATGCCCAGAGACAGTGGAGTCACGTCGAGCAGCAGGACGTCTTTCACGTCCCCGCCGAGCACACCCCCTTGGATGGCAGCCCCGACGGCCACGGCCTCGTCTGGGTTGACTTCCTTGCGCGGCTCTTTGCCGAAGAATTCCTTGACGGCCTCCTGCACCTTAGGCATGCGGGTCTGCCCACCCACCAGGATCACGTCACTGACCTCCGAGGCCGACAAGCCGGCATCTTTCAAGGCCGTCCGGCAGGGATCGATAGTCCGCTTGACCAGGTCCTCGACCAGCGCCTCGAGTTTGGCGCGGGTGATCTTCAGGTTCAGGTGCTTCGGCCCGGCCTGATCGGCGGTAATGTAGGGGAGGTTGACCTCTGTCTGTTGACTCGAGGAGAGCTCGATTTTGGCCTTCTCGCCGGCCTCTTTGAGCCGCTGCATCGCCAGCGGGTCACCGCGCAGGTCGATCCCGGATTGTTTCTTGAACTCGTCGGCCAGGTACTCGATCATGCGACTGTCGAAGTCCTCACCGCCGAGGAAGGTGTCGCCGTGGGTTGAGAGTACCTCGAACTGTTTTTCGCCCTCGACATCGGCGATCTCGATGATGGAGATGTCGAAGGTACCGCCGCCGAGATCGTATACAGCGATCTTGCGGTCGCCGCCCTTTTTGTCGAATCC
>CAYFWJ010000146.1:0-6552 GCA_964346755.1 uncultured Ectothiorhodospiraceae bacterium | reverse complement strand
AGAGGATGAACAAGGTGGCCATGAACGAGACGGGGATACCCACCATGACCCAAAAGGCGACCCGACCGTTGAGGAATAGGAATAGGATGAGGATCACCAGGAGCAACCCCCCGAGCCCGTTCTTGATCAGCAGATTGATGCGATCGGCGATGGGCCGCCAGGTCTCGTCGTAGACCTCGATCTTCACACCCGCCGGAAGGGTTGGCCGGGTCTCAGCCAACCAGGTCTCGAGGATCTTGGCCGATTTGAGGCTGTCCGCGGTGCTGGTGCGCCGCAGCTGCATCTCCACGGCGCCCTGCCCCCGATAGCGGATGGCGGTCTGGCCTTCCTGGGGCCGCTCGTTGATCGTCGCGATATCGCCGAGGCGCAGATATTGCCCCGGGTCGTCGGCGACCACGGGGATCTCCGCAAAGCTCGCCTCGCTACGGGCCTGATCGAGGCTGCGCAGTTGGCGTCCCACCTCACGCTCGCCGACGGTTCCCGCAGGGATGTCTCGGCTCATGGACTCGATCCGACCGGCGATCTCCGTGAGCGGGAGCCCCAGGTGCTCGAGGGTCAGGGCTGGGATCTGGATGGCCATCTCGAGATCCGGCAGGCCGTCGATGTCCACCTTGGCGATGCCGGCGTTTAACAACTCCTGCTCGAACCCATAGACGAGCTCACGCAGCGCCGTCGGCCGGGCATCCTCACTGGTGACCAGGAGCTTGGCGACCGGCTCGTAGCGGATTGCCCGGTTGATCTCCGGCTCCTCGGCGTCCGCGGGCAGATTGCGGACCAGATCGACTCGCTCCTTCACCTCGTCGAGCGCCTCCCCCATGGGCGCCCCCTCCTCGTACTCGAGGGTGATGGAGCTGATCCCGTCCGCCGAGGTGGAGGTCATGGAGCGGAGATAGTCGGCGGTGCGCAGTTCCTGCTCGAGGGGCACGGTGACGGAACGTTCCACATCCTCGGCCGTGGCCCCGCTCCAAACCACCCGCACGGAGATGGTATCCAGCTCGAAATCCGGGAAGAATTGCGTATTGAGCTGGAACAGCCCCCAGACCCCGGCCAGGATCATGAGGGTCATGAGCAGGTTGGCGGCAACGCGGTGCTGGGCGAAGCGGCCGATCAGGTCGTTGCGGTGGCGAAAGGCCATGGCCAGTCCTCGGGTTACCTGGGTGGGGCGGGCGACCTAGGAGGGGGTCTCGCCCGGATCGGAGGCCAGCGACTGCCCCGCGGCGTCGTCGATGGCGCGGCCATCGAGCCGATCGACACGGACTTGAAGGCCGTCGATCGCGTTCGGGAGTTGGGTCGTCAGCACTCGGGTGCCGTCCTGCAGGGCTGGGTCCCGTACCAAGACGCGCCCCCCGCGGCCATCGGCACCGCGGCGTTCGCCAACCCGCGCCACCTCGAGCACGTCCAGTCGCCCATCCACGATCCGATACAGCCGATTTTGGCCGTACAGGGCCTCCGGCGGGACGCTCACGACGCCGGTTTCGGGCGGCAGCTGCAAGGACAGGGGCACGACGTCGTTCAGGGCAAAGAGCTCCTGGCGTCCCGGGACGGTGAACAGGGCCTCGAGCCCACCGCTTCCCGGCTCCACCTCGACGCCGAGGCGATCGAGTTGGACGACGATGGGGCCGTCCCCCCCGGCGCGGACATGGGCCGTCGCGGTCAAGGGCTCGCCGTCGGCTAGGGCCGCGCGAATCCGCGGGAGATGCCGGTCCGGGACCACGGCCTGCAACTCCAGCGCATCCTGGTCGTAGAGGGTCACCAGCGAATCCCCGACGCGGACCCGATCGCCCGGGGCCACATCCACGATGGTGATCGCGCCGGCGAAGGGGGCCTTGACGCGGGTCCGCGACCGATCCAGGGCCGCCTGATCGCGCTGGGCCTCGGCACGCCGCAGCTTGGCCTGGAGGCGGGCGATCCGGTTGGGGAAGTCGCTGAGCGTCTCGCGGAGCGCGTTCAGCGCCAAGGCCTGCTGCTCCACCACTTCGCGGGCGGTATCGACGGAGGACTCGGAGCCGAGGTCCCGGTCGACTAGGTTGACCGCGCGCTCCACGCCCCGCTCGGCAAGCTCGAGGAGGCGCTTGCGGTGGGTGAGGGCCGCCTGGTTCTGTTCATGCCGGGTGCGCTCGGAGGCGATGTCCGCCTCGATCTCCGCCACATCCGCCTCGGCCTGCCGCAAGGCGAGTTGCGGTTCTTGGGCATCGAGTTCGACGAGGCGATCGCCCTGGTTCACCCGCTGACCACGCCGCACCTGGACCGCGCGGACATCGGCCTCGACGGCCGCCTCGAGTTCGGCGATCCGCGGGGACTCGACGTGGCCGTAGAGGGGGACGGTCGGCTGGGCCGTCATGCGTTCGACGGTCAGGGCACTGACCCGCCAGATCTGCGGCTCGGGTTCGACGGGCGGTGATTCCGGACGTGTTGCGCGCAGCACCAGAAAGGCCAGGACAGCCACCGCGAGGATCGCAACGGGCAGGATGGCAGAAGACGGAATCGATGGTCGCTTCATGGAGGGCGTGGCATCCTTCGATGAGTGAGGCAGCGGGTTCTCGTGGGCGGCATCCCCGCACGACATGCGATCGGGGTCGAGGCATCGCACCGGTCGAGCGATCCGACGCGCACGACGGAATCCCCTTCACAGAGACAGGATGCAGCGCGGGAGGATCCCGGGGTCGCGCCGGCGTGTCCGCTGGAGTCGCCCTCGCCCCCGGCCGAGCCCTCAGCCCGTCTCGAACAGCGCCCCGCTGTGCATCGCGCGCACGGTTGAGCCAATCAAGCGCGCGATCACCCCGGTGGTTACCACCAGAAGCCCGATCGCGAGCCCGTTCGACCAGGGGCCCCCGAAGAGATCCGCCATGAGAAAGCTGGCGACCGTGATGGCGGAGAGCGGGAATGAGTAGGCCCACCAGGAGGGGCTGAAGGGCAGCGACATGAAGATCCGAACTTGGGTCAAGATCAGCAAGGTCGTGAATAGGCCGGAATAGTAGAGCACACGCCCGAGGACATCCAGCGCCCCCGGGGTGTCGATGCCCTGCAGGCGGACATAGGCGACAAAGCCCGCGGCCGGTGGGGCGATGAGGATGAACAGCGTGGGCAGGAGGTGGGCGGGGAGGGGTTGGTGAAAGAAGAACCGATTGAATACGATCGCGAGGAGTACGATCCAAAAGACCAGACCGATGCTGAAGAAGAACCAGGAGACCTCCAGGGGGGCGTGATCGACCCCGGCGATCGGGACCAGGATGTTGCCCACCACGGGGATGAACCAAGCGGGGTTCATGTGATGGATCTCGAAGCGCGTATGATGGATCCACACGCCCATGATGTAGAAGGTCAGCAGAAGATGGCCTGCCGTTCCGAGGAACCAAAGCCCGCGGGAGACGACGGGCTGCGCCTCGAGGAGCAGCACCGATAACAGGATCAGGCTGATCGAGATGGCCGGGATAAAGTTCAGCTTGATCGGATGCTGGATCTCCGCCTGGACACGGGCCGGGTGGCGGATGGCCTTGAGGGCGTAGCCAAAGGCGAGGAGGATGAATACCGCCAGGCTCAGCCCGGTCAGCCCGCCGCTGACCCAGGGCTGCCAGCCGAACATTGCCTCGGCCTGCTTCCAGGCGAGGGTGAGACCGGCGAGCCCCATCACGACGGCGAATAGGGAGACCGGGAGCCCATAGAGGGGGAGGCGCATCGAGGCGGCTCCTATAGGTGGCGAATGAAGCCGGCTATTGTAAACAATGTGGAAGGACAACCAAGGTCGTGATGCCGCCGGAGCTGTCGGCCAGCCAAGGCATGACCCGCCCTCGGGTTGCCTGCACCGCAGCGATACCGCTAGATTAACAACCCGGCGACATCGTGCGGGGCTCGATCCGCCCGAGACGGTTCGTCTGCCGTCCCTCCGCTCGCTGTCGCTCGGGCCGTGGAGACCCTTTGATGGCCAGTTCGTTCGCTTCGATCGCGCCGCCGCCATCCGCTACGACCCCGCGGGTCGAGGGGCGGTATGTCGGGCGGTTCGCCCCCTCGCCCACCGGCGAGTTACACCTCGGCTCCCTGGTCACGGCGGTCGGGAGCTACCTCGAGGCGCAGCGCCAAGGGGGCGACTGGCTGATCCGGATCGAGGATTTGGATCAGCCGCGGCGCGTCGCCGGGGCCGACGAGGCGATTAAGCGCAGCCTCGAGGCCCACGGATTGTATTGGACGGGGCCGATCGTCTATCAGAGCGATCGACTGCCCGCCTATGAGGCAGCGCTCACGGAGCTCGAGGCCCGGGACTGGATCTACGGCTGCGGCTGCTCCCGCCAGGAGATCCGCCGGGCCGGGCGCATTGGCATCTACGGCGTGATCTATCCGGGGACCTGCCGCAACGGAGTGGCGGACGGACGGACGATCCGTGCCTTGCGGGTGCGCGCCCCGGATTGGCCGATCACCCTGTACGATCCGGTTCAGGGCTGGCTGACCCAGCGTCTGGCCCGGGAGGTGGGCGACTTCGTGGTCCGGCGCGCTGATGGACTGTTCGCTTATCAGCTCGCGGTGGTCGTAGACGATGCCTGGCAGGGGGTGACGGAGGTGGTTCGAGGCGCCGATCTGTTCGCCTCAACGCCGCGTCAGGTCTTCCTGCACCAGCTACTCGGCTTCGCGGTGCCCGCCTATCGGCACCTACCGGTGGTGCTCGATGCGCAGGGGCGCAAGCTCAGTAAACAAACCCAGGCGCGGCCCGTGGACCCACGCCATCCGGCGCCGTCACTGGTGACCGCATTGCGTTTCCTCGGACAAAGCCCACCGAGCGATCTCGGGCGCAGCGATCGGGAGACGGTGTGGCAATGGGCACGGGCCCATTGGGATCCGGGGGCTATCCCACGCTGCGGCGGGCAGGCGCCGGCCTCGCGAGCCGCTTATGCGCCCGATCCACTCGCGGAGGTTCGCGGTCTCGAGGCGGAACCAATCTCCCCCCCCGGCGGGGTGTCGAGTCATCGCTGATCACAACGCACAACCCGCGGGGCGGGCGGTCTTTAATCCGCCTTGTCGGGTCTTCTTTTTTTCTATCCGACGGAGGTCGTTACGGTCGTGACGGGACAGGCGCTCATGCAAGCCGCCCTCGTTCAGCATCCCTGTGACGAGGACCCCCGCGTCAATCGCCAGCGGGCCGAGGCCGGGATCCGGCGCGCTGGCGAAGAGGGCGCCAATCTGGTGATCCTGCAGGAATTGCACGGGATGCGTTATCCCTGTCAACACGAGGACGTGGACATCGCGGATTGGGCCGAGCCCATTCCGGGGCCGAGCACCGAGGCCTTTGGGCCAATCGCTCGGGAGTGGGGTGTGGTCCTGGTACTCTCCTTATTCGAGCGACGCGCCCCGGGCCTCTACCACAACACCGCGGTGGTTCTGGAGCGGGATGGGCGGATCGCCGGGTGCTACCGGAAGATGCACATCCCGGACGATCCCGGGTATCAGGAGAAATTCTATTTCACACCGGGTGATCAAGGATTTAAGCCGATCGACACCTCCGTCGGGCGACTCGGCGTGTTGGTCTGCTGGGATCAATGGTTCCCTGAGGCCGCTCGGCTCATGGCCCTCGCCGGGGCGGAGGTGCTGATTTACCCGACCGCGATCGGCTGGGACCTGCAGGACCCGGTCGGCGAACAGTCCCGTCAACGTGAGGCCTGGCAGGTGATTCAGCGCGGGCATGCGATTGCCAACGCCTTGCCCGTGCTCGTTTGTAACCGCAGTGGCCAGGAGCCGGCGCCTGACGGCGGACCCGGGATCCGGTTCTGGGGGGGCAGCTTCATCGCCGGCCCCCAGGGGGAAGTGCTGGCCGAGGCGAATGCCGGCTCGGAGGAGACCCTGGTCGCGAGTCTGGACCGGGGACGAACGGAACGCATCCGGCGCTTGTGGCCGTTCTTCCGCGACCGACGAATCGACGCCTACAACGATCTGACGCGGCGCTTCAGCGATTCGGGCGAAGACCCCACCGGGTGGGACGGGCGCCAGGCGGCGAAACCCTCGGAGTGAACGCACGCGACCGGCACGGCTCGACCCATCGGCGGGGTGGGGACGGCGTATTCGACGGGTCGGTCCAGCCCGCCGGTACGGGCCGTTGCCCCGGTGGCGGGCCGGGCTCGTCGGGGCCATCCGCGGTCGAACGCGGGCCCGTCCGTCAGCCACGCCAGCGCGCGTTGGATCCAAGCAGCCCAACCGCCTATCCTGTATCCACCTCAGCGAGCACCGAGCCCGACCGCCTGTGAATCGTTCCAAGAACCCTGTCGCCGTTCCCCGCCCGAGCAGCCGCCGACGCCCGGTCGCTTGGCCGGATCTGTCCCTGAGTGCCCTGGCCCTAGCCATCGATCAGGGGACTCGCTGCCACCAGGGCCTGACGCTCGTCGTCTGTGCCGGCATGCAGGACGCGGCCCAGCTGGAGGACGAGATCGGCTTCTTCGCGGCGGACGATTACCCGCTGCTCAGCTTCCCGGACTGGGAGACCCTGCCCTACGACGTCTTCTCCCCACATCAGGACATCGTCTCGCGGCGGCTATCCACCCTCTACCGATTGCCTCAAACCCCGGCCGGGGT
>CAYFWJ010000145.1:0-6553 GCA_964346755.1 uncultured Ectothiorhodospiraceae bacterium | reverse complement strand
GCCGAAGGGGTGAGTGGCGCGTTCGATCTGAGGAGCGCGACTTACACCCTGACCCTCGACCGATTCACCGCCACGGCCGCAGGTCGCTTCGCGGCCGAGGCGAGCAGCGCCCAGCTGACCTACGATATCCTGGGATCGACGAATCAGGACGTAATCACGGCCGACACCGTGGAGCTGACACTACACGGACTGGCTGGCCTCCCGGAGGACGCCATCACGGTCACCGGTGACGGTCTAACCCTCAGCCCCGACCGATTGAGCCTCACGGACTTCAGAGCTGCGACGAGCACAGATTTCGGATTCTCCTTCCTGGAGCTGCCGGATATTAGCGTGGCCGTCAGCGGACTAGTGGCAGACATCGGCCAAGGCCAGATCGCAGGGACCGTCGCCCTGGAGGCGACGAGCGGTCAATTCTTCCCCGGGATATCGGATATCCTCGACTGGAACCTTAACGACGGAGGGGATGCTTTTGACTCCGTCGCCGCCCGCGCAACCGTGGAGCTCGGAAGCTCTGCCTATACCATCGAGGTGGACCAATCCATCCTCGACATCGGCGGCATCCTCAAAGTCTCTTCGAACAACCTGACCCTAAGCTACGATCCGACGGGCCCGGCCATCCAGGAACTTCTGCGGTTCGGCAGCGTGAACGCCGACCTCGTATTGCCGCTTACAACCACCTCGGTCACCCTGAACGACCTGGTCGTAGCCACCAATGGACTGACTGTCGGCCAGACCGACCTGGCCCTGGACACGATCGATTTCGGGGAGTCGATTGGGCGCACCTTCCTGCAGACCGATCAGATCGCCAGCGCCAGTCTTCGGGGCGTGTCCATGACGTATAACGGAGGTGTCGATGCGGATTTGAGCGGCGAGCTCGTCTTCGCCGCGGACAGCGCCGGCTTCTTCCCCCAACTCCTGAACACCATCGGCGTCGAGGCCGACGTCCGCTTGGATGGTCGCCTGGATTTCAAAACCGGTGCCTATCGCCTCGACCTCGCCGGACTGGGCTTCGCCCTCGGAGACGCGCTGGACTTGGCCGTGGGGGACATCACGCTCAATTTCGATCCCACCGCCACAGACCGCCAGCTTCTCGCATCGATCGACGGAGTCGATCTGACGATCGCGCCGCTCGGTCAGACCCTGACCGTAGACGGCTTCGCGATCTACAGCGACAGCTTCGTCTTGCCCGATCGGACCATCGATCTCGGGGCCAGCACGTTAAGCCACCAAGACGGGACCCGGCTCGCGACCCTCCCAGCCCTGCAACTGGAAATCGCCGGCCTTGGCATGATCTATTCCGGGGGCACGCAGTTGGTGGGTTCCCTTACCGCCACGGCGGATGGGGATTTGAGCGTCCTGCCGGACACCGACATCGGCGACGTGCTAACCGTTAACGCCGAGACGCTCCGGCTAGCCCTCGACTGGACCGGCGAAACGGACCGCCTCCTCCCGGCGGTCGAGATTGACCGGCTGGCCATCGGCCGGCCCGATTATCTGGAATTCGAGCTCACCGATACCGCACTCAAACTGGGAGCAGCGACGTTTCTCAGCGTTGGCTCCACCCGGGGAACGGTCCCTGCACTCGATCTCGGGGCCACACTTACCGACCTGGAACTCACCACGGGCGGCGACGTCCGGCTCGGAGGGTTCAACGTCGATACCCCTGACCTGGGGATGATCGTCGGCGAATTGCTCCCCTTCGAGGTGGATCACATTGAAGTGATCTTCGGCGGTGATTCCAACCGCAACGGCGAGATCGACCCGGGCGAGACCTTCGAGCTCGGGGCCTTCGAATTCGCCGTCGAGGGCACCTTCGACTTGAGTGGCTTCGCGGATTTCGCCGGCGAGGTGGGCCTGGATATCGGTGGCAGCGCCATCACCAGCGGCAGTCAGCCCTTCAGCTTCGAGGTCAAGCTGGAAGACGGCCTGGCCATTCCCCGCGATCTCGGCCCCATCGGGGTCTCCTTCAGCGATTACGAGATCGCAGGGCGGCTCATCGTCGATGGCTCCATCGAGATCGGCGCCTACCAGGATTACGTCTTCAACCCTCGGGTCGAGGGCTCCCTCACGGTAAACGAAGTGGAGCAGTCGGACGCCTTCCGCTTCGGCACCGCCAGCGTGGATGTCCTAGGCAATTTCGACGCCGACGACCTGCGCTTCGGTCTATTGACCACCTTCCGTTTTTCGGATCTGCAGATCAGCTCCCTCATCCAAGGTAAGGACGTGGAGCTCGAGATGAGCCTCGGTCTACGTCTCAACCCGGTCACCAAGGTACCCAATCTCGGCCTCACCGTCGACCGCTTCGCCGCGGGTTCCGTCACTGTCGAGGTCGGATCCGCCCTACGGTTCGAGGCGACCGAGCTCACCATCGATCTCTTCGCTCACGGCAATGAACCGCTATTCGCTGTTGAAACCGGGGCCTTGCGCGTACCGGATTTTAACCTCGCCGGAAACCTGAATGATTTCACCGTCCTCGGTGATTTCACTATCAAACCAGGGCCCAACTTCAAAGCGGAGATCGTCCCGAACGACGAAACCCTTGGGCAGATCCAATGGCCCACTTTCATCCCGATCCAGATCGACACCCTGGTTCTCAGCTGGGATGACTTCCAGCAGAATCCCGAGGCCTTCGAGCTCATCCTGAGTGCCACCGCGGACGCCGAGAGCTTCCCCGGCTCCAACCTCACCTTGGCCGGTAGCGTCTCCAACGTGCGGATCGACGGCGAACGGTTGCTGAACGGCGAGATGCCCATCACGGATTTGGGCACCATCGGCCTGCGGGTCGGCGGCGACATCGGCGGCAACCGGGTCCAGGGCTCCTTCTTGATCGGCAGCCTACGCATCGATGCCGACGGCAACGTCATCCCGGACGCGGACACCACCACCGAAGTGGACGAGCGTCTGCTCTTTGGAGCGGTGAATGCCGAGCTGTTCATCGCCGGGCGGGGCGGCTTCGAGATATTCCTCGGGATCTCGCAATACGGGCCGCTCCAGGGCTATGTCTCCGCGAATGCCCCGATCCCGGTGGGGGGCAAGACCGGGTTCATCCTAAGCGGCCTCCGAGCCGGGGTGGTGTTCAACAACTCAAGCCCGGATATCGACAGCGCCCTCGATCTACGGACGACGCCCCAGTTCATGCCCGCGGCGGACCTGAAATTCACCCAGTGGGAAACCCTACTGCTCGATGCCTTGGCCAACCAGGCCAAGAACGCCGCCAGTGACAACCCGGTTTTCAACCTGCTGACCGCCCCTTTCCGGCTTGAAGGTGGCCTCACCCTGAGCCACATCGCCACCGGTGAGGATCTGTTCGCCTTGGATGGAGACTTCATCCTCGACTCCACCGGCAAGCTCCTGATCAAGGGGGGTCTGGATCTGGTGAAGATCCCGGGTAGCCCCAAGAACGAGACGCGAGTCGGCGCCACGCTGTTCTTCGACCTGAGCAAGGTGGACGAGGGCCAGGTCCAATATCTCGGCCTCTTTCGGATCAATTCCGGCGTCGCCGATGCCGGGGTTACCTTCTACGGGAACTCGCGGCTGGAGTTCGGAGAGACCTTTGACCCGGAAAACCCACCGGCCAACCCATTCGAGACCTTCCGCCTCACCGTCGAAGGGGGCGCTACCCTGGGGACCACAACCTTCGATTTCGTCGATCTCTCGGGGACGATTACGATCGAGGTGGCCGCCAACACGCCCGAGCTCCGCCTGGACTTCGTGGGCTCCTTGAGCGCGGTGGTGATCGGGGACATCAGCGGGGCCCAGGGCAGCATCGAGTTCTCTTTCGACGCCAACGATGAGCTCCAGAGCTTCGGCGCCTTCCGTTTCGAAGCTAACACCCTCGACCGGATCATCTCGACGGGTATCGTTCCGAAAGGAACGGTCTTCTTCGCCTTCAACTCCTCGGACACGGCGAATACGGTCACACTGAACGTGCCCGGACAGGACCCGGAGGTCGTGGATCTCGCCCCGAACTCCTCCCGTTTCATGATCCAGAACAGTCTATTCGTGGGGCTCAGCGATACCGGATTCGCCGCCGAAGACACGCTCTATCTGGAGCGGGATGGCAACTTCAGCGGTCCCGCCGCTCAATACCGAGACCGATTACTGGTCTACGGCTCTTCCCAGATGGCCCTCGGACCGGCGGATGACCCCATCACCCGATTCACCGCCCGAATCGCCGGGGTACTGAACGTTAACGCCCAGCGCAGCCCGGGTTTTGCCCTCTACGCGGAGATCTCCGGGGGGCTGGATATACCCGGCGTGGACATTGCTGCCAACGGGGAATTGGTCCTCCGCGCCAATACCACCCAAGAGCTCGGAAACATCGACCCCAAGGAAGGGGTTATCATCGAGGTCCCCAGTCGGCTACCCGCGTTCTTCGGCGGGGAACGGCTGGTCATCCCCTACGATCCCCCCGGATTCGGTTTCGGACCCTACGCGGAGCTGCAGGGACAAAGCCGGGTCGATATCTTCAATCGCTTGGAACACGAAGGTCAGCTGAGGATCCTGTTCGCCCAGGGGGGGATGGATTGGGTCTTTGACGGAACGACGCGTCTCTCCAACGGCAATGAGGTGCTGTTCGAGCTCACCGGTCAGGGGGCGATCGCCGTTCGAGACGACGGAGCTTACGGCGCACTGAAACTCCAATTCGCCAATCAGAGCGCACGCTCGGTGTTGGAGGATCTGGGTTTCTCCTTCGAACAGGGCGCCTCCTTCCAGCTCCGGCTGAATTCCACGGATCAGGCCCAAGACCTTCAGCAGATCAACGGCGCGCCCCCGGAGATTGACACGGTGGCCGCGGGGCCCTTCGTCGAGATCGAGACCACGGGTGTCACCCAGATTGCGGGGCTATCTCAGGACGGGACCTTCCGCTTCCGCTTCACCGACAACGACACCGTGGAAGTCAACGTGGATGGCCGCGTCGAGCTCGGTTTGCCTGGCGGCGGTTTTTCCTTCGCACGAATCAACGCCTCCGGCACCCTCTTCGTCGAGCCCACCGGCCTCTATGGCAGTCTCACAGCGACACCGGATGTTCTAAACAGCCAAGTCGGGATTGCCTTCGACGGGGTCTGGTCGGTCGCGGTCAATACGACCGATACCCCCCGGAACGGGGTGCCCGCCTTCGCCGGGGCCCGGGTGGTCGTGGACGGATCCTTGGGGCTTCCTGTTGGCGGGGGACAAACCCTCGACCCGGATACCCCGTTCTTGATCGAGGGCCGTTTCGAGCTGATCGCCACACCCGCCGGTGTCGAGGTGGGAATCGACGGCCGGGTACCGGTGATCGTCGAAGGCGAAACGTTAACCTCACTACCCCTCGCAACCTCCTTGACGCTGACCGGATACGACGTCGCGGAATCCTTCGCCCTCGATCTGTCGCCAGAGGAGTTGGGCCTCGACCGGCTCGGCTTCACCGGCGATTCCCAGGTGGCCTTCCAGATCAACACCACCGGCGAGGCCCGTCCCGACAAGGGCCTCGAAGCGGGGGTCTACACCCGAGTGGCCGTGGACGGGGCCATCGGGTTCGGAAACACCACGTTCGAGGGGGATTTCACCCTCGATGCGAGGGTGGACGAGCTTAAGCTGAATTACGACATCAGCGGTCAGATCCGTGGTGGCGGGGTCACCGTTGCCGACTATCAAGGCCGCGGGTTCTTGGTAGTGCAGCTGAACGGGGTCAGCGGCCTGCTCAACCTGGACTTCGATGGGGCGCCGAATCTCCCGGGCGTTGCCTCGGATCTCGAGCTCAAGGCCTTCATCAATACGACCCTGACCGAACGTACCTTCAGCTACGAGGTGAAGGGTCGAGACTTCGAGCGCGCACTCCCGGCCCTGTCCAGTCACCTCGAAGCGGCAGGTAATCTTACCATCGCCGGGCTCCGTTTCGACGGCCGCTTCATCTTTGAACAGAGCCCGCAGAACCTGCGCCTCGCCTTCGATTCGGATCTAGACCTCTTCACCTTAGGGAATTCGAGCTACGGATTCGACGTTGCCGGTGGGATGAACCTGGGCAGCACCGGACTCTTCGGGTTGTTCACGGTGACACAGCGGGGCAACGCCGAGCTGGTTGGGCTGAGCAGCTCCTCGGATGTCCAGCTGGCGGTCAACACCACCGGGGCGGCTCAGCCGATCGCCGGCGAGACCCTACGGGCTGGCAATTTTGCCGAGATCCGTTTCGCCGGCCGACTCGACGCCGGTGAACAGCGCTTGACCGGCGACTTCGTCCTGTACCGCTCCAATAATGAGCTGCGGATACTTTTGGATACGGACCTCGAGCTGGGCTATGACGCGCCGAACGGCGATCGGGTCGAGCTCCTGGAACTCGGGGTCTCCGGGGCGCTCATCGTTGACCCATTCGGGCGCCCCTACGGCGTCTTCGAGCCGACGGTCCGGACCCCCATCAACGAGCTCTTCGACCGGCTCGAGGCCCTCGGGGTCGGCGTCCAGGAACCGACACTGGACTTCCTCGTCCACATCAACGGCACCGATAGGTCCCAAACCGTCAACGGGGTGGAGCTGGACGCGGGCGAGTACATCCGGACCGAATTCGAGGCCTCGA
>CAYFWJ010000144.1:0-6660 GCA_964346755.1 uncultured Ectothiorhodospiraceae bacterium | reverse complement strand
CAGCCCAACAAGGCCATCGTCGGCGCCAACGCCTTCGCCCACGAGTCGGGGATCCACCAGGACGGCGTGCTCAAACACCGGGAGACCTACGAGATCATGCGCGCCGAGGATGTGGGCTGGAGCACCAACCGCATCGTCCTCGGCAAACTCTCGGGGCGCAACGCCTTCCGCTCGCGGCTCAAGGAGATGGGCATCGAGCTCGAGTCCGAGGCAGCCGTCGACCGGGCCTTCGCCTTGTTCAAGGACCTCGCCGATAAGAAGCGAGAGATCTACGACGAGGACCTCCAAGCCCTGGTCACCGAGGCGGGCATCGCCGAGGAAAACGCCCGCTATCGACTCGCCCATCTGCGGGTGTGCTCGGAGTCGGGGCAGGTCCCCAACGCCGAGATTACCCTGCGGGTCGACGGGGCCGAGCGGCGGGCCAGCGCGCCCGGTAGCGGCCCCGTGGATGCCGCCTTCAAGGCCATCCGAGCGATCGTAAACGAGGACGCCGAGCTCAAGCTGTTCTCGGTAAGCAACATCACCAGCGGGACCGATGCGCAAGGGGAGGTTACCGTGCGCCTGGAGAAGGGGGGGCGGTTGGTCACAGGCCAGGGGGCGGATACGGATATCGTCATCGCCGCGGCCAACGCCTATGTGAACGCCCTGAACAAGCTCTCCACCCCGGAGGAGCGGGCCCACCCCCAGTTCGGTGACGTTTGATCCATGACCGCCGACGGCGACGCCCCATCCGACGCCGCCTCGAACGCCGCACGCCGAGCGCTCCTGGAGCGCCTCGGTGTGACCTGGTGGGTGCGGCGGGCCGACGCGCCGCCCCCGGCGCTCGCGCCCGCTGCACCCCAACCGCTCCACGGTGAACCCGGCAACGCTCGACCCGAACCCGACCCGGCGGCGGTTCGGCCGGCAGAGGACGCACCGACGACGGCTGCCCCCACGGACCCCACCCCGAATCGCGAGACACCGTGGTCGGATCTCGCCGCGGAGGTCGCCGCGTGTACCCGATGCCCCCTTCATCAGGGTCGCACCCAAACCGTCTTCGGCACCGGTAGCCATCAGGCCGACTGGCTGTTCGTCGGCGAGGCCCCTGGGCGGGATGAGGACCGCCAGGGGGAGCCCTTCGTCGGCCGGGCCGGACAGCTCCTCAATGCCATGCTCGCGGCCTTGACTCTGAATCGTGACGGGGTCTATATCGCCAATGTGGTGAAATGCCGACCGCCCCAAAACCGCGACCCCCAGCCCGACGAGTCCCATGCCTGCGAGGACTACCTGATCCGCCAGATCCAACTCCTGCGCCCCACGATCATCGTGGCCCTCGGTCGGATCGCCGCCCAACACCTGTTACGCACGGACGCCCCACTCGGACGTCTCCGGGGGCGTGAGCACGACTATCAGGCTCGGGAGTACACCCTCCCCCTGGTCGTGACGTATCATCCCGCCTATCTTCTGCGCAAGCCCCAGGACAAGGCGAAGACCTGGGCGGATCTACTGCTGGCACGCGACCTGGCGGGACGGGCCACGCGCGCGGCGTCCAAGGCCTCGGCGCCCGACGCCCCCTCCTGACGCGGGCGCATCCGGCGACCGCGTGATGTGGGGCTACCGCTATGAGTGCTGTCATATCCGAAGACTTCTTGCGCTTCCGCGCGATGGGCGTGATCGATCTCGATGCGGTCATGGAGATCGAGCACCGTGCCTATGATTTCCCGTGGACTCGAGGGATCTTCCGGGACTGCATCCGGGTCGGCTACCAATGTCGGTTGTGCTACGGATTGGGATCCGTGCTCGGCTATGGGATCATGTCTCACGTCAAGGGTGAGGCCCATATCCTCAACCTGTGCGTGCGACCCGAATTCCACGGCCGTGGCATCGGCCGAGCCTTGTTGAGCCATCTCCTAGAAGCGGGGCGGGAACGCCGAGTCCAGGCCTATTTCCTGGAAGTCCGTCCTACCAACCAACCCGCGGTGCATCTATACCGCAGCCTCGGATTCAACGAAGTGGGTATGCGCAAAGATTACTACCCGGCCCGCGGCAACGCCCGCGAGGACGCCCTGGTGCTGGCCCGGCACGAGGTCCTGGAACCGCTACCGGACCCGACATGAAACACGCCGGAAGCCCACGCCAAGGACCGCCCCACTCGCCCCCCGGACTCGCTCGGAGCACGCCCGATGGCTACGCCCACAGCATCCTGGCCCCCGGTGGAGGGGGCCGACGCGTCCGCCCCGACCCCCGGCTCGTTCGTCACGGTCACCCAGACGGGCGATTCGCTCACGCTCGCGTTCTCGGGGGCCTGGATCATCCACCACGCCCGCGCCCTCGTCGAGGCCCTGGAGGCCATCCGACCCACGGGGTACGGCGTGCGCGCCATCACCCTGCGCTGTAGCGGTCTGACCGCCCTGGACACCTCCGGGGCCTGGATCATCCACCGCCAGGTCTTGGCCTGGCAAGCCGCCGGGCTCGAGGTGGACATGCAGGGGTTCAAGGAGGACCACTTTCGCTTCCTGCGCAAGGTCGAGCAGGTGGACGACACCGAGACCTGCCGCGGCCCCGAGACGGGCCTGATCCCGGCGCTGCGCGCCCTGGGGCGCGGGACCTTCATCGGGCTCTGTGAGATAGCCGACGCGGTGGGCTATTTCGGGCGACTCGCGGCAGTCTTCGGGCACTGTCTCCGGCAACCCGCCCGGTTTCGGGTGCCGAGCATCGTCCGCCACATGCTCGAGTCCGGGGCGAATGCGATCCCGATCGTCGCCCTGATGGCCTTCCTGATCGCCATCGTGCTGGCCTACCAAGGGGCGACGCAACTCCAACAATTCGGGGCGGAGATCTACACCATCGATCTCACGGCGCTGGCCATCCTGCGGGAGATGGGGGTCATGCTGACCGCCATCCTCATCGCCGGGCGATCGGGCAGTGCCTTCGCCGCCGAGATCGGCGTGATGCGCATCAACGAGGAAGTCGCGGCCTTACGCACCATGGGACTCGACCCTTTCGAGGTCCTGGTCCTGCCCCGGGTCATCGCCCTGGTGCTTATGCTCCCGCTGCTGACCGCCCTGGCCAACCTCACGGGGCTCGCCGGGGGGGCGTTGATGGCGGTGACCCTGTTGGACGTGCCGATGGGGCTTTATCTCGACCAGGCGCACTCGGCCTTGGATACGGGGGCGCTCGCCGCCGGGCTGATCAAGGCCCCGGTCTTCGCCTTCCTGATCGCAACGGTCGCCACCTATCGCGGGATGCAGGCCAGCGGCTCCGCGGACCGGGTTGGCGAGCTGACCACGATCGCCGTGGTCCAGTCCATCTTCCTGGTCATGCTTGCCGACGCCATCTTCTCGGTGCTCTTCGCGGAATTGGGAATCTAATCGTGCCCCCCTCTGATACGCCCCCCCTGATTGAAGTCCGAGCCCTGGTCAACCGATTCGGGGAAAACCTTGTCCACGACGGATTGGATCTCGACGTCTACCGGGGCGAGATCCTCGGGTTAGTGGGGGGATCCGGCAGCGGAAAATCCGTCCTGATCCGCTGCCTGCAAGGCCTGCATCACCCCAACGCCGGGCGCATCCGATTCAAGGGCCGAGACCTGTTGGATCTCAGCGAAACCGAACGGGTGGCGGTCGAGCAGCGCTGGGGGGTGTTGTTTCAGACCGGCGCGCTGTTCTCCAGCCTGTCGGTGCTCGAGAACGTGGAACTCCCGCTGCGCGAGCACCTGGATCTGCCGTCGTGGCTCGTCAAGGAGCTCGCCGAGCTCAAGATCCGACTCGCCGGGCTCCCGGTGAGCGTCGGTGATCGCTACCCGGCGGAACTCTCCGGGGGCATGGTCAAGCGGGCGGCCCTGGCACGGGCCCTGGCATTGGACCCAGAATTGCTATTTCTCGACGAGCCGACCGCGGGGCTGGATCCCATCGCGGCCCACGACTTCGACGAATTGATCCGCCACCTGCAAACCACGCTCGGTTTCACGGTCATCCTGATTACCCACGATCTGGATACCCTCGTCGGCATCTGTGACCGGATCGCCGTGCTCGTCGACCGCCAGCTGATCGTCGACACCCTGGAGGGTCTGCTGCAACGGGACCACCCCTGGATCCGTGCCTACTTCCACGGCCCCCGCATGCGCGCGGCCCAGGGCGCCGCCCTCGTGCGCGCTCGAGCGCAGGAGGGATCCCATGGACCGTAACGTCAATTACGCCCTGCTCGGCGCGGTGGTCGTCGCCCTCACGGCCATCTTGATCCTCCTCGTGTTGTGGATCGCCGGGACCTACGACAGCCGGAATTTCGCCCAGTACACCCTGTATTTCGACGATGCCGTGAGCGGCCTGAACGAGGGGGGCAGCGTGAACTATCGCGGGGTACGCGTCGGCCGGGTCCGGGACATCCGCCTGGCCCCGGACCGAGCGGATCGCATCAAGGTCGATATCGAGGTGGATCCCTACACCCCCGTCAATCAATCGAGCGTGGCTCAGCTCAAGCCCGAGGGGATTACGGGGCTCTCGTTCATCGATCTCCGAACCGGGCGGGCCGATGCCCCGCCCCTCGAGCAACCGGCCGACGAGCCTTATCCCGTGCTCAAGGCAGAGCCCTTCCAGCTGGAGAAACTGATCGACGATGTCCCCGCCCTGGCCCAACAGGCGATGAACGTGGCGGAGCAACTCGAGCGTCTATTGGATGATGAGAACGTCGCGCGCGTGGAACGCTTGCTCGACTCCCTGAACCGAGCCAGCGCCGGTCTCGAGTCGATGCCCCGCGAAGTCGAGCGGATACGCGCGAGCGTGCAATCCACCCTGCAGGAGACGGAACGGGCCCTCGCCACCAGCACCGAGACCCTCGAACGACTCGGGCCGCTGGCACCCTCGGCCCAAGCGACCCTGGACGAATTGAGCGCGGTCACTGCCCGAGTCGATGCCCTGGTGCGTCAAAGTCAACCGGTGATGCAACAAGCGAGCGAGGAGGCCTTGCCTGAACTCACGCGTTTGATTCGGACAGCGCGTCAAAGCCTGGATGCCGTTGAGGAGCTCGCCCGGACCTTGAACGAGACCCCCTCCCGGCTCATCTACCGTCCCACCGAAGGTCGAATGGAGCTGCCCCCATGAGCGCCCCCGTCTTTTTGAGGCATCGTGAATGCCCCGGTGACTGTCCCGCACACCCCGGCCCTGGAACCCCGACTCGGTTCCGTGGGATTCGTCGGGCCGGGATCCTCGCCGCCCTCCTCCTCAACGGCTGCGTCTCGGTCCCCACCGAAGGCCCGCCCGCGACGGTCTATCTGCTGCAACCCAGCGCCGAATTATCCAGCGACACCCGGCCCTCGGTGGCTTACGGGCTGCGGATCGCCCGCCCCCAAGTCGTGCGGCACTTGAGCGGCGACACGTTGGCAACGGTCCGCGGGGACTATCAATGGCAGGGACTCGCCGACGCCCGCTGGGCGGCTCCCCTGCCCAAGCTGCTCAACGACTACCTGGAACGCCGACTCGCCGCCCAGATCGCGTTTCGCGACCTGGGCGGAAGCCAGGCCACTCGGCCCCTGGAGCATCGCCTCGAGCTGACCGTCTATGCCTTCAACGCCCGACACCCGGATGGCGCCGACGACCCGACGGTCCACATCGCCGCGCGCTTCACCCGGCTCGGACCGGAGGGGGCGGTGCGCCACTTCACCGTCGACCGCCAAGAACGCGTCGCCAATAATCGCCGTGCCATCGTCGCCGGGCTCGATGCACTGTGGCGAACGATCGTCGATGAGATGAGCCGCGCCTTACTTCTCGAGGGGAATCCCCCACGCCCGTCGGCGTCGTCGCCGAATTCGGGGTCAGAGTCAAATCTGATCGCGCAACGTTGCGCGTGATCCCATGGATTGGTGCCTCCGGCCGGACTTGAACCGGCACGGCCGAAGCCCCGAGATTTTAAGTCTCGTGCGTCTACCCATTCCGCCACGGAGGCTTGAGCGGCGACTTCTTCCCTTCAGCGTGTCCGAGCCGATCGAGTTGGACTCGGCTTCACTCCCCGAACAACCCGTCAGGTGGCCGACGCCTCGAACGCATCAATCTTAGCACTTCGCGGGATCGCCGACGAGTCACCGGTGGAATCCAGTCGGTCGGCCACACGGCGGATCCGCGCCCCGAACCCTGAGCTCCGGCCTACACAATCGCCTACGCGGCCTTTGCTGGAACCATGGGATCATACGTGTTGTCGGGAAGCAGGGCCGTTGATCGATTCTTCGGCGCGCTATCGATCGGTCCTTTGAGATCCGACCGCTGCTTCGATCGACGGCTGAACGTCCGCGGGGACTCAACGTTCGGGAGCACCCCTCCCGTGCGGCGTGCCCTCAAGCGGGCATGGGCCTTCGATTGAAGGACATTCTCGCGATCCAACCGACGGATCCTAGACACACCGACGGTCCGGGGAGATGGCCTATGACGGGTGGCGAGGCCCTGACAGCCAAACTGGCGCTGATCGGCGCGGCGGGGATCGGAGCCCAATGGCTCGCCTGGCACCTGCGCATCCCGGCGATCATCCTCCTCGCGGCCGCAGGGGTCGCCCTCGGACCCGGCCTGGGCGTGATCCAGCCCGAGGCCCTGTTCGGGGAGCTCTTGCGCCCCCTCGTCGGGGTCGCCGTTGCCATCATCTTGTTCGAAGGCGGACTGCAGCTGGACCGCCAAGACCTGCACGACGCCGGCGTCG
>CAYFWJ010000143.1:0-6661 GCA_964346755.1 uncultured Ectothiorhodospiraceae bacterium | reverse complement strand
AGGAATCGGGAACGTCGCATGCGATGACTCCCTGAGCACTTCAGTTGTTGTCGTTTCGAGAGTGGAGCGCAATGGCCTCGCGGGCGGGCCAGCCACACAACCGCGGTCGGCGCGCCGACCGCGGTTGGCGGTGTCAGCCGGGACTCAAAGGAATCCCGGCCGATCGGGCTTACTCCGGACGGGCAACCGACCAGACGTTGCCGACCCCGTTCCCTTTGACCTGACCCGGCTGCCGATCGGCAACGTAGAAATACAGCGGCTTGCCATCCAGGGCCCACTGCTGGCTGCCATCCCGGCGCTGTACCAGGCTCAACGGGCTGTTGTCGTCCGGGACCTCGGCCTCCTCGGCGGTGAACGGTGGCCAGGTCTTGGCGCAGCCGCCGACACAGACCGATCGCCCCTTCGGATCGGCCTTGTACGTATACAGGGCGTTACCCGAGGCATCGGTGAGGATGGAACCCATCTCGGAATCCGCAACCTGGATCGGCGCCTCCGCGAAGGACTCCATGTCGGTGCCGGTTGCGGTCTTTTCAGCCGGGGGCTCGGCCGAAGCGGAAGCCGTCTCCTGACTCGCGGTCTCCTCGCTCGCTGGCTTCTCCGCGGGCTGCGACTCGGTGACTGGGGCGGGGGGGGCCGGTTGGCTCGGAGCCGGCGCGGCGCTCGGCTTCATCGGCGTCGGCTCGGGTCGAGCCGCGCCGTAGGGGGCCATCCTGGGTGCCCCGTAGCCACCGTCCATCATGGGTGCGCCGGAGCCCCCGTAGGGCATCGCTGGGTAGCCGCCGCCGTAGGGCATGCGCGGTTGCGGCGGCATCGGGCCGCGGGGCGGCTGACGCGGGTCGTAGTCTTGCTCGAACTGAGACGGTCGCGGGTCATAGCCCGGAGCGTAACCCGGGCCGAAGGGCTGCAGTGGACGCGGGGGCGTCGGACGGCCGTACGGGGGCATGCCCTGACCGGTCGGCCCAGCGGGCGGGGCTGGCGGTTGGACATAACCGTAGGGCTCGGCGACGGCATTCCCGGCGGTCAGGCCGAGGGCCAAACCGAGCGCCGCGATAGCGGGGGGCAGAGTTGCGATAGGTCGCATGCAGGGTCTCCTGGTTGGATGCCAGATCGGATCGCGGGTTGACGATACCCCGAGGATTGTGGATCGACCACAGCTCAACGGGGCGTTATCGATTGCTCGGTGTCGCGCAGGTAACGTTCCACGGCGGAGCGCAACAGCTCGACTCGCGTCGGGGCATAACCGGTACGCTGTCCCACTTGATGGCGACGTTCATCGACGCGGTGGATCAGTTCATCATCCCGCGTCAGGTCCTCGAGGGCCTGGGAGCATTCCCGCATGTCGGGACACGGGGCCACCTCCGCGGTGCGCAGGATATGGATGGCCTTGTTGTGATTCGCCGAGTCATCCGGGAAGGCGAAGGATCGACACAGGAGTACCTCGCCATCCTCTGTCTCCAAGGTCTGCATGTGGGTCGTGCCGGGGTCGCTCAAGGCCTCGCGGCAGCCGTGGTTCGGTCCTTCCCCGACCGGGAACACCTCCCAGTAGGGTCGCCCCACCACCTCGCCGAGCGTACAACCGGCCCGATCGAGATAGGCCTTGTTGGCCCGCACGATGCGGAACGCCTCGTCATGGATGAACACCGGGTCCTCGAGGGCGTCGAAGGCGTCGTTCCACTGACTGTAAGCCCGCTGGACCCGCTGGTTGCGCGCCATGAGCTCCTCCGAGGTGCTCTGCAAGGCCTCGGCCTGCTCGCGGAGTTGGTTCTCGAGCTGGCTTCGATCGGCGCGCATCCGGTAATGGAACCAGCGCAGCCGGCGGTTGCGGAGCAGCAGCAAGGCGGTCGTCACCACCAAGCCCATGACCAGGGCCACGAGCATCCAGATCCAATAGGCGTAGTTCGCGAGCACATCGCGCCATCCGATTCCCCCCAACGCCCGCAAGTTCGTGACCTCCAATTCCGTGAGGAGTTCGTACACGGGGAAGTAATTGAGCGGGGCGGTCCAGCCCACATAATGGCCCTGCTGGGCCGCGGCGTGATCCTCCGGCATGGCGAACAGGGCCATGGTAACCCGCTTGACCAGTGCGTCGGAGAGCTGCTTGCCCCGGGCGAAGGCCCATTCCGGATACAGATCCGTACTCAGCCGATTGCCGAACCCCGGATAATTCTGGCGATTCAAGACCCGGAAATCGGCCGGATCGATCGCACCCGCTTGGGTCATCCGTTCCAAGATGCCGGTCCGGACGATGCCGACATCGGCCCATCCCTCGGCGACGGAGCTGACCACCGCATCATGGGTCCCGGCGAAACGAACCTCCTGGGCGGCGCTGAACAGGGAGACCCCGGCGTCTTCGAAGGCCTGCCAGCCGGCCTGGAACCCGCCGAGGGAGTTCTTCGAGACCGCCATGACGGAACGGCCGCGAACGTCGGCCAGGTCGACGAGGCCGGCCGTATCCGAACGGGTGAAGACCACCCCGCCGAAGCGATTCTGGGGCCGGCCCTCGGCATCCTGGTCCAATAGCGTGGCCACCGCGCTGACCGGACTCTGGATCAACAGCTCGATGTACAAGGCGGGATTGGTCAGCACGAAGTGGACCTCACCGGCGTCGACCGCCGTGCGGATCTCTTCGAAGGACAGCGGGCGGATCTCGAAGCGGTAGTCCGCGATGGATTGGGTGAGATAATCCGCCGTCGGCTGCCACTGACGCATCGCCGAGCGATTGCCGAGGTGGGCCAGGACCCCGATCTTGATCAAGCTCCCTTCCGTGGTGGGCGTGTCCTGGGCGCGTGCCTCGGAGAGGGGACCGGTCAGCCCCCCGAATAGGATGACCGCCCCGATCGCGGGGCTGGCCATAAGACGCAGCCAAGTTGTCATACGCGTGATCACGGACGTCTCCGAGTTGAATACCGGGGGCCTCATCGGGCACGCTGAACCGCTCATCGACCCGCCCACCACAATCGGAATCGCAGCTCCGGCTCGGGGGCGAGCCCGCGAATCCGCGCACGGATGCGGCCTCGGTCATCGATGATGAAGGTGGCGGGCACGGCGGTCACGCCGAACTGCCCCGCCATTCGGCCCTCGGGGTCGTTGAGGATCGGGAAGGCGAGCTGCCGGTCAAGGCGGTAGGCCTTGAGCTCGGCATCCGAACCGGAGCGCAAGGCCACCGTCAGGACCCGATGGTCCTTGGCGATTGAGCGGATCGCCCCTTGCTCGAAATGACAGATCCGGCACCACGTCGCCCAGAAATGCACCAGCACAGGCTCCCCCCCGGGATCGGCCAGCCGCACCGGCGTCCCGTCCAAGCGGTTCGCCGTGAGCGAGGGTGCTTCGCCCTGGGCCATGTCCCGCCCGAGATAGGTGCGGACACCGACGATGATCAGCGTGAGGAGTACGATATCGATGGCCCAGTGCCGTAGGCGCCGGCGCCATCGCCCGCGTCGATCCGGCCCGGGGGCCGAGGGATCGGTTGCCCGCGCGCGTCGCTCGTTCACGCAATCATTTAGTTGCAGGTATCTGACATAGTTTGCAAACTTTAGAGACTACGTCTAAGCGTTGCAAGTCATTCGCCAAGCCCGAACGCCGAACCGTCGGTTCGGTGTTCGCCGCGCACCGGAGAATACGACGCCATGCAGACCTATCTCGTTGGGGGCGCGGTCCGCGACCAACTCCTCGGGCGGCCCGTCAAGGAACGCGACTGGGTGGTCGTCGGCGGCTCCCCGGAAGCGATGCGTGCCCGGGGGTTTCAGACCGTCGGTCACGATTTCCCGGTGTTCCTGCATCCGGAAACGGGCGAGGAGTACGCCCTGGCCCGCACGGAGCGCAAAACCGCACCGGGCTACCACGGCTTCCAGTTCGACACCGATCCCGGTGTGACCCTCGAGGCGGACCTTGCCCGACGGGATCTGACGATCAACGCCATGGCCCAGACCCCGGACGGTCAGATCATCGATCCCTATGGCGGCCAGGCCGATCTGCGTGCCGGTTACCTGCGGCATGTCTCCGACGCCTTTGCCGAGGATCCCGTGCGCATCCTGCGCTTGGCCCGCTTCGCCGCGCGTTTCGTCCCCCTGGGCTTCCGCGTCGCCGACGAGACCCGCGCGTTGATGGGCGCGATGGTGGCGGATGGCGAGGTGGATGCCCTGGTGCCCGAGCGGGTCTGGCAGGAGTGGGAACGGGCCCTCGGCGAGGCCCGCCCCCGAGCCTTTATTGAGGTGCTCCACGAGGTGGGCGCGGCCAGGGTCATCTTGCCGGAGCTGGAACGCGTCCTGATGCACCCCGCGGTGGTCGTCGCGGATGTCGGACGGATCCAACCGGGTCCCCGCAGCCTCGACGCCCTGGATGCGGCCGTGGCCGCCGAGACGGAACGCCCCGCCCGATTCGCCGCCCTGCTGCACGGACTCGGTTGGCCGCAGGCGGCGGCGGATGGGGCCCCGGCACGGCGCCCCCCGCAGCGGGCTCCGACCCGGATCGAGACCCTGTGCCAACGCCTGCGGGTGCCCAACGCCTACCGCGAAGTCGCCGGCCTAACCGCCCGCTACGAACCGCTGTGCCGGCGCGCGGGACGGCTCCCCCCGGCGGCGCTGCTGTGCCTTCTCAAGCGCCTCGATGCCGGCCGTCGACCGGAGCGCTTCCGGGCCGTCCTGGAGGCCGCCGCGGCGGTCTACCGAGCCGATTACGGGGCAACCGGGGCCTATCCTCCCGGGGCGTGGCTCAAGGCGATGCAGGACACCGCCGATTCCGTCGATGCCCAAGCCGTCATCGCGGAGGGCTATCGCGGCCGGGCGATCGCCGAGGCCCTGGACCAGCGGCGCGTGGCGGCGATCGCCGAGCGCCGCCGGGTTCGGGTTGAAGCGGGGCCCGGTAGCAACCATCTTAACGACTAGACGGAGTCGATCCGACCGCCCGGTCGCCGTTCCGTCCGATGCTTGGTTGCTGTGTGATGCCAACCACTCGGATCCCTCGATCCGGAAGGAGGATGCATGATTGGTTACCGTGGCCCCCAAAGTCGATTCGCGGAGGCCCGCCGACCGGGCCCGGCCGAGGCGACCCCCGCGGGGACCGCTGAGACCCCGTTCCCACGGGTCAATATCGGCCAGACCGCGACCCATCTCAATCTCTATGTCTTCTTGCCCGGTGTCCCGCGGGAGGCCATCGACCTCTCAGTCGAGCCGCGGACGATTCGAGTCGCCGGCCATCGCCCCGAGAGGCCATCGGGGGCGACTGAGGCCCCCCATGCCGAGGTCTGGCGCCGGGAGCGGCCGACTGGGCCCTTTGAACGGCATATTCCCCTTCCGATGGACGTCGATACGCATCACGTGGAGGCCCGCTATCGCCATGGCATCCTGCACGTGACCCTGGCCCGCATGGCCCCGTCCTCGGGCTCGGCGCATCGCGTTGCTGTCCAACATGCCGAGGTGAATGATGGCTGAATCGCGACAGACGCACGAAAACTGGGCCACCCAAGCCCCCACGACGCCTCAAGTACCGCCCGTGGATGTTTACGCTGAGGCGGATGGCCTGCAGATCCTCGTCGACCTGCCAGGCGTCACCGCGGATCGCCTCGCCGTCGAGGTCCAGGATCAGGCCCTGCGCCTGGCCGCGACCCTCGACCTGGAGATGCCACCGGATCTCGAACCGATCGGCGCGGAGGTCCAATCGGCCACCTATGAACGCCACTTCGAGTTGGACCCTGGATGGGACGAGCAAAAGACCGAAGTGCGCTTGGAAGACGGTCAAGCCCGGATCTGGATCCCCCGGCGGGCCCATCTCAAGGCCCGGCGCATCCCGGTCACGGCAGGTTGACCCGGCGCGGCCCCGCCGGGGGTGGCCCGCGGGTGCCGCGCCAGGTAGAGTGCATCGTGGGCCAAACGATTCGGCCGAGCCATCCCCGCCGGTGAGACGCCGTACCACACGCTCAACATCGATCTCGACACCTTGCACGGCCTGCGCAGTCCGTGCCGCGAACTCAGACTGAGCGGGGTCGCCATCGGGTTCAGTGGATGTAAAACCGCAGACCGTCGCGTAAGCGAACCGAAAGGTAGCCTCGTCACTCGGACGAAGACGCCGACCCTGTGGTCAGAAGGGGAAGGCCGCCGGTGGTGGGAAGAGACAACGAGAGCGTCCCATCGCGTCTTCCGGGGTAGCAGGGGCGGCATGTGGTGGCAGTCGATTAGTCCCGTGCGGGAGGCCCGCGGCGGTGGCAGATGAGAGCTGCCAACGGTGGCGTATAAGGCGAGTCCGAAGTCGCCGCTGGCCGTCGCGGGAGCCGGAGGGGTTCAAAGTACCGTCTGAGGGTCTGGGACGACACAACCCGGCCCGAGGGAAGGGACCCTACTTTGTGCATGCAACGAAAGCGCGTGGGACCAGGGGATTGCGACCATGTCGCTAGCAACTCCGAACACGATCAGGACGCTGCAGCGGAAGCTCTACGCCAAGGCCAAGCAAGAACCGGCGTTTCGCTTCTACGGCTTGTACGACAAGGTCTATTGGGCAGACATCCTCGGTCACGCCTACGACCTTGTCCGCTCCAACCGGGGCGCGCCCGGCATCGACGGGGTGACCTGCGAGCGCATCGAGGCGGGAGTCGGAAAAGACGCCTACTTGGCAGCTCGTAGCTCGTCGGATGGGCCGACGTCAGGAGGCGCATCGGTCGCCCCGGGCC
>CAYFWJ010000142.1:3089-6691 GCA_964346755.1 uncultured Ectothiorhodospiraceae bacterium | reverse complement strand
TTAACGCGTTGTACTCCTCGCTGCAGCTACGCGTCCGCTCCTCGGATCTCGTACTCCTTTGGAATAGAGGGTCTTCTCAGGATTCGCCTCGGAGGATCATGCGGCTTGGTGTCGCACTACCCAGTCCCTGTCGGGGACCGATCGGGATTTTTCTGCCTCATTGATTGACCGAGAAACGCTTTTGGATCTTTCCCGTTATACCAACCCGGAATTCAATCGCGGCCGATCGAAGGCGATCGAGGCCCTCTGGTTGATGGTCGATGCCTTGTGGGTGCGGTCCTGGATCCCGGGGCGTCGTCACCGCATTGCGCTCTTGCGCGCGTTCGGCGCTCGGATCGGACAGGGCGTGGATATCAAACCGGGCGTTAAGGTGAAATTCCCGTGGCGACTCCACATTGGGGATTACAGTTGGGTTGGTGAGGCGGTCTGGATCGATAATCTCGCGGCAGTTGTCATCGGGTCGAACTGTTGCATCTCCCAAGGGGCCTATCTCTGTACCGGGAGCCACGATTGGCGAAGCCCGACGTTCCAGCTCAAGACGGCATCCATTCGGATCGAGGATCAAAGCTGGATTGCGGCCTTTGCTCGGATCGGTCCCGGGGTGACGGTGGCGCAAGGATCGATCATTGCGCTCGGGGGCGTGGCGACCCAATCGACCCAACCCTGGATGGTTTATCGGGGCAATCCGGCGGAGGCCTTTAAGTCGCGGACGCTCAACCCTTGAGCGTGAAAACCGTCGCCGGGGCGGATGGTTCCGGATGCCGATCGATCTAATCGCAGAACGCTTGATCTTCCCGTTGAGTCTGGCGCTGATTGGACTCGCGCTCGGGCTGGCCGCCCTCATGGCGCAACGACGGGCCTGGGCGATCGCGCTGATCAGCCTGGCCGGGCTGGGGCTGGCCGTCTGTTCCATGCCGATCACGGCCGGTTGGCTGATGCAGCGTCTGCAGGCCCCCTATCCAGAACAACCCATTGGGTCGTACCCGGCGGTGGACGTCGCGGTGGTTTTGGGGGGCGTCGCGCGACCCACCCGCCATCAGCTGGATTTCGGACCGGCAACGGATCGCGTGTGGTATACCGCGGCGTTGTTCAAAGCGGAGAAGATCCGATGGATTCTCGCTTCTGGGGGTTGTGCCGCGTGTCTGCCTGGGGAAGGGCGGTCTCAAGCCCGGGTAATTCGCACCATACTGGAAGACTTCGGTGTTCCGCGTGAGCGAATTCGACTGGAGGAGCAAAGTCGAAGCACCCGACAGAACGCGCTTCATTGCGCTGAGACCCTGGCTCGATCGGATGCGGACACCGTCCTGCTGGTGACCTCGGCCTATCATATGCGTCGGGCCGCGCATGCCTTCCAGGCCGTCGGGGTGCGTGCGATCCCCGCGGCCACCGATTATCATGGGATGCCGGACGCCGGAAGCCCGGATGCGTGGCTTCCGAGCGCCAAGGCCTTGTCCCGGACGACAATCGCCTTGCGGGAATACCTTGCCTATTTCGTGTATCGTCTCAGGGGATGGGTAGCCCCCTGACATCTCAGGCCGCTCAGGGATGTTCCCGGACACTCGCCCCCTCCCCATTCCTCACGATCCTAGGCCATTCCGCTTGATAACCGTCTCTGTCATAACCGCGTGCTACAACGCCGCCACGACCCTGCCCGATACGCTCACATCGATCCAGTCACAGACCCATCCCGCGGTTGAATCGGTGGTCGTCGATGGCAACTCCGTTGACGGGACCGTCGAGGTCATCCGTGCCCTTCACGGAGGTCGTGGACCTTGGATTAGCGAACCCGACGCGGGCATTTATGATGCGCTCAACAAGGGTATCCGGCGGAGTTCAGGGGATGTCGTTGGCTTCCTCCATGCCGACGACACGCTCGCCCATCCGCGGGTACTCGCCGATATCGCCGAGTGCTTCGAGGATCCCGAGGTTGAGGCCTGCTATGGGGATCTCGTCTATGTGCGGCGGGAGGATCCCGAGACCGTGGTTCGTTATTGGCGCTCGCAACCGTTCAAGCCGGAGCGCTTGCGCCGCGGGTGGATGCCTCCCCATCCGACCCTGTACATGCGGCGTTCCCTGTACGAACGATATGGGGGATTCGATACGCGCTATCGAATCGCGGCGGACTACGACAACATGCTACGACTGTTGAGCCGGGTCAATGGACGGGTCGTCTATCGGCCCGAGGTCTTGGTCCGAATGCGGCTCGGCGGCGCAAGCAATCGATCGCTGCGCAACATCTGGCGGAAGAGCGTTGAAGACTATCAGGCCCTTCGCGTCAATAATGTGGGCGGCTGGCAAGCGCTTGCGATCAAGAATCTCTCCAAGCTCCCGCAGTTCATCCGCCGAGGCAAGACGTGATGATGATTTGAGGCTCTGCAAGGTCGGCATGCTTCCCATGCGTCCCGCCGGCTAGAAACCCCCGTCTTGGCTGAGCCGGGGAAGACGCTTCTCGCCCATAGCACGGCGCGATACCGCGTCGGACGGAACTCAACCGGTTCACTGTCGCGCGGATTGCCCTCGTCTCTCGTCTAGGGCTCGTGGACGATTCTCAGCAACCGCCGCCGCTTTCGCAGAACGATGTTCTGTTGTCGCCCAGGCCGTTGGGGGATGATGGGTGCCTCATCCCGAGGCGGTCCGCTGCTTAGCAGCCGATCGCTTCGCGTCCGCGGCGCCGGCGCTAACGGAGCCCTTCTCGAGCCGCACGATGGCGAAATACACGCCCGTTATCAAGATGACCGAGATGACGCTCCAGAAATAGGATGTGGGTCCATGATGGAGACTCGCGAATAACTCCCGTTGATCGAAGGCGCTCAAGAGCGCCAGGGTACCCACCCGTAACGCATTGACAAAAAACGCGACGGCCGCGCCAATGAACGGTGCGAGGAAGAGCTTCCAGCCTTTGATATTGAACATGATGGAGCCGAGCACAGCGAGACCGATCATGTAGGTCATGTTGTCCATGCCGGCGCAGCCCCGGCCGACGAGGACCCCACCGCCCGGTAGGATGACTTGTTCGCCGACAACCTCAACGGTGAAGCCGATGTACCACAGTAGGAATGCGGCAAGCTTCGCAGACAGGTCGCCGATGATGGTGGGTATGATATGGATCGCCGAGAGAATCGCGGCGGGCATGCCGAGAAAGATGAGGATGGTGATTTCGCGCCAGTATTGCTGCACGCGGTGAATCCCGGATAGCATGATGACCGTGCTGACGAAGAAGAGCACGGGGACGGCTCGCATGTAGCGCCCTTCCGGTGGACCCGCATCTCCACGCCAGATCTTGGCGCCGAGCAACAGCCCCTCGCTGGTACTCAAATGATGGACAAAAACCGCGGTTGCCGCGAGCCCGAGAAACCCAATGATGAACGGAATCCAGCTGTTAATAAACTCGAGCTTATCCCAGCGCTCGAATAATAAGGTCATCGCGGCGAACCAGAACAGGAGACTCATCGCAAAATGGGAGGTGTCGCCGGCGATCCAGACCATGTAGAGATAGGCGATCTCTTGGGCGACAAAGAGCGCGATGATCTGCTGCTTCGTGGGCGCATGGAAGGCAAAAAGGTTCATACCCGAGCACCGGTCTCGACAAAGGGATTCAATTC
>CAYFWJ010000142.1:0-2989 GCA_964346755.1 uncultured Ectothiorhodospiraceae bacterium | reverse complement strand
TCCTTCTACCATCACGGCGGGGTTCGGGCAAGCCAGAACCGTGCCTGATGGTTGGGTTGATTCAAACGCTTGACCTGGTCGTCGGCTGATACGGTCCGCGGAGGGCGTGATCCGGCGATCGGTAACGATTATCATCGTCGTAGCGGATCGTCCGTTCGTGATCCGATCCGTTGGTAGCCCGAACCGCACGAGACGCACGACCATGATCGCCCTAATCGATAATTATGACTCGTTTACGTATAACCTCGTCCAATACCTGGGCGAACTCGGGGAATCGGTGACGGTTTACCGCAATGACGCGATCGATGTCGCGGGCCTCGCGGCAACCGAGCCCGACCAGGTGGTCATCTCCCCAGGCCCCTGCACCCCACGCGAGGCGGGGATCTCGGAGGCGGTGGTCCGCTACTTCCGCGGGCGCGTGCCGCTGCTGGGGGTTTGCCTGGGCCATCAGACCATCGGCCAGGCCTACGGCGGGCGGGGGACGCATGCGCGATCGATCATGCATGGTAAGACGTCGTGGATCCATCACGACGGCGAGGGGGTGTATCGAGGATTACCCAACCCGTTTGAGGCGACCCGGTATCATTCCCTGATCATCGATCGCGAATCGCTGCCGGCCGAGCTCGCGATCACGGCCTGGACGGTCGATGCGGCGGGCACCCTGGAGGAGATCATGGGGGTCCGCGATGCGGCGCGCGGGGTCGAGGGAGTCCAGTTCCATCCAGAGTCCATCTTGACACAACACGGCCACGATCTCCTGCGGAATTTCCTCGCGATGCCCCTGGCGACACCGGCGGAGGTCTAAGAGACCACCGCCTCGGCGTTGAATGGGCGCGGGGCTCGTTCCGAGGGGCGCCCCGGCAGTGTTGGCGAGGTTTTGTCCGAGGCCGCCCATTCGGCGCGACGCGTGTTATGAATCCGTCGGTTTGGGTGAACTCGAGCGGGCACGCAGCCGCCGTGTCTTGGGGGACCCCGCCGGTTAACTGATGGGGAGGTACAGTGAGCGAGACCTTGAAGACGACGCTCAAGATCCTAACTGAGGGTGGGGATCTTGCGTCCGAACAGATGCGCGCGGCGATGGAGCAGGTCATGACCGGCGAGGCGACGCCGGCCCAGATCGCAGGCTTTCTGATCGCGCTGCGGATGAAGGGGGAGACCATCGATGAGATCGCCGCGGCCGCCCAGGTCATGCGCCAGTTGGCGAGCCGGGTCGAGACCGCCCCCGACGGCCTGGTGGATATCGTCGGCACGGGCGGCGATGCCCAGGGGACCTTCAATATCTCCACGGCAACCAGCCTGGTCGCCGCCGCGGCCGGGGCGCGGGTGGCCAAGCATGGGAATCGGTCCGTCTCCAGTCGCTCGGGCAGTGCCGATGTCCTCGAGGCAGCCGGCATCAACCTCAACCTCTCACCTGAACAGGTGGCTGAGTGCATCGATGCGGTCGGTATCGGTTTCATGTTCGCGCCGCTCCACCACAGCGCCATGCGGCATGCGGTCGGTCCACGCCGCGAGATGGGCGTGCGGACCTTGTTGAACCTCCTCGGCCCGTTGAGCAACCCGGCCAGCGCCCCGAACCAACTCCTCGGCGTGTACAGCAGCCGGTGGTTGCGGCCGTTTGCGGAGGCCTTGGCGCAGCTTGGCAGTCACCACGTCATGGTGGTGTGTTCCGATGACGGCCTGGACGAGATCAGTCATGCGGCGCCGACCCGGGTGGCCGAACTCCGGGACGGGGCCATCACCGAGTACCGGATCGAGCCCGCGGATTTCGGGGTCACGGCCGGGTCCCTTGAGGATCTGCGCGTTGACGATGTCCCGGGTAGCCTGGCGCGGGTTCGTCAGGCCCTCGAGGGGGCGGCCGGGCCCGCCGCGGATATCGTCGCCCTCAACGCCGGCGCCGCGTTGTATCTGGCGGGACGAGCCGATGACCTGGCGAGCGGGGTGGTCCTGGCGCGCTCCGTTATGATGAACGGGGCGGCGACCGCGAAGCTGAACGAGCTGATTGCATTCACGCAAGGTTTTGCCGATGGCGAACACAAATGAACCGATCCTGTCCCGGATCTTGCGCCGCAAGGTCGAGGAGATCGCCGAACGGGCCCAAGCGGTGAGTCTCGAGCGCCTCAGCCGGCGCGTCGATGACTGTCCGCCAACCTGGGGGTTCGTGGCGGCCCTGGATCGAGCCCGCGCGGCGGGCCGTCCCGGGGTGATCGCGGAGATCAAACGGGCCTCGCCGAGCGCCGGCGAACTGCGAGCCGAGTTCGACCCCGCCGCGATTGCGCAATCGTATCGTCGGGCGGGGGTCACGTGTCTGTCGGTGCTGACCGACCGGGATTTCTTCCAGGGGGACGACACCCACCTCCAAGCGGCCCGCGAGGCGGCCGGGGTGCCGGTGCTGCGCAAGGATTTCGTGGTGGATCCCTATCAGATCTACGAGGCTCGTGTCCTCGGGGCCGACGCCATCCTGCTCATCGTCTCGGCCCTCGGCGAGCCCCTGCTGCGCGAGCTCTATCAGTTGGCGATGGAGCTGGAGCTCGATGTGTTGATCGAGGTGCATGACCAAGAGGAGCTCGAGCGGGCGCTGGAGATCGCACCGGCATTGGTCGGTATCAACAATCGCGACCTGCGGCGTTTCACGACGGATCTCCAGACCAGCCTCGATCTGGTCGAGCGGATCACCGAACCCGAAACCACGGTGATCAGCGAATCCGGGATCCACACGCGTGAAGATGTGGTTCGGCTTCGCGCCGCCGGTGTCCACGGGTTCCTCGTCGGCGAGGCGTTCATGCGCGCCGACGATCCCGGCACCGCCGCCCGAGACCTCTTCCCGGAGCTTGTGCCGACGGAGTAGAGAGTGGTCTGTGTCGGACCGGCCGACCGCGATGGAATCGTCCGATGTCGCACGTTCGAGAAATGAAGTGGTGCGCCAAGCCGCCACGCCCGTGGCTATCGTAGCGATCGTCGGATGGGCCGACGGAGGAGGCGCATCGGTTGG
>CAYFWJ010000141.1:0-6709 GCA_964346755.1 uncultured Ectothiorhodospiraceae bacterium | reverse complement strand
CTGACTCTCTTCAAAGGTGTGCTCGATCGGAAACATCCCCGGGACCCCATAGTAGCTCAAGCGAGAAGACCTGAGCGCCGGCTTTGTCCGAAGCTCGTCAATCGTGATCGCGGCCACCCCAAGCCGGTTTGTCTGCCTGCTATTTGGAGTTTAGCCTCCACCAGACGATTGCGTCACGAATCCGGCTTCGGGGCGAGTTGCAGCCGATCGCTTTCGCGGTCGATGGTAAAGGCGAACCGACTCAAGACGTCCATACCCAGCAGGCCCTGAGCAGCGCCCGGAAGGGTCAAGTCGTGGCGTACTGGGGCAATGTTGCGAACGGTGACTGGGCCGAGCCGAAGCGAGGTTGAGGCGAGTCGTGAGGCCGTCACCAGGCCGCCGGCGGTGCGCAGGCGCACCGGCTGGATGTTGCCTTCCCTGATACCGCTTCGTCGGACCGCCTCGGGCGTCACCACTGTGACACTGGCCCCGGTATCGATCATGAATCGGATCAGGGGCCCCTCACCCAATTGCGCTTCAATCAGCAATTGTTCGTCAATGCGCTGAAGCGGGATGCTTCGCGCCGCCGTCGTCAGCCGCTCACGACGTTGTTCGAGCTGCTCGGTGAGACGCTCCGCCTGCCGGGCCCAACCCGGCTCTTGCCGTGTGTAGGCGAGATGGGCCTCTGCCGACGCATGTTGGCCACGGACCAGGAAGGCCTCGGCGAGGAAGAAATGGAAGCCTGCATGTTGAGGCCAGATTTGGGTGAGTCTTTGCAACAACGGGACCCATGTCGCGTCATGGGGGTTCTCTCCGCGTCGCTGTTCCACAACCCGTCGGGCGAGCTGACGGGCCTTTTCGCGAGCCTCCGGTGGTACCTGGGTGCTGGGAAACGCCTCGAGTAGGGTCAGCAGGGTCTCGAGGGCGGCTTCCGGACGTTTCCGGGCCAGTTGAAGCCGCGCCTCGAGCCAGCGGGCCTGGGCGTCATAGGGGGCCTTGTCCTGATACCGTTGCAACGCCGTTGCCGCAGCAGCCAATCGGCCGGCATCGAGGTGCGCGACGACCGGTTTCAGAGAGGGGGGCGGGCGAGTCCCCTCGGCCGTCGTCGATCCGGCCCCCCGCGACACGGTTTGCGGGGGCACGCCCATCGCACCCACCGACTCGCCACGCGTCGGCACGCCGAGCGTCCCAACTGCCTCGCCCGGACGGGCGTCGCGCTCAGCGCCTGGCGATCCCCCCGACTCGGGGGATGGTTCACGATCCAACGCCGTCCCAGGAAACCACCACACCGCGATCAGCCAACCGAGGAGACCGGCGAGCGGGTAGCCCCAAAGTATCTGTCTCACCCACATGGCCTTGGCGTATTCCGCTCACTCGGATGAGGCGATTCACTCACCCGAGTGAGCGTGGATCAGCGAAATTCGAGCGTTTGCCCGGGGATTGCGCCCGTGAGGCGACCCGCCTGCTGCACGAGCTGGCCCCCGACCCAGGTAGCGGCGACACGCCCGGCGAAGGTATGGCCGATAAACGGCGACCAGCCGCATTTCGCCCGGACCTGGTCCTCGGTCAGCGTCCAGGGATCGTCGGGTTCGAGGACGATCAAATCGCCCCAGAAGCCTTCTCGGATAAAGCCGCGCTCGCGGACGGCGAAACGGCGGGCGACGTTGTGAGCGGTTTTCTCGGCGATCCCGGGTAAATCGATCTGGCCGGCCGCATAGGCATCGAGAAGGACGGGGATGGCGCATTCCACCAGCGGGATCCCGGCGGGCGCCTGAAAGTAGGAATTCGCCTTTTCGTCCCGCGTGTGCGGGGCATGATCGGTCGCGATGATATCGATCCGTCCATCGGCCAACGCGGCCCAGAGTCCGTCCCGATCCGCCGCTGTTTTGATGGCGGGATTGCACTTGATCCAACTGCCCTGGCTCGCGTAATCGGCCTCCGTGAAGGTCAGGTGATGGACACAGACCTCGGCGGTAATCGATTTACCGGTGACCGGACCGGGGCTCAAAAGCTCCAGTTCCCGCGCGGTGGTGAGATGGAGGATGTGCAACGAGGCCCCATGCCGTTGAGCCAATTCGACCGCTAGCGTGGAGGAGCGGTAACAGGCCTCGGCGCTCCGGATCGCCGGATGCGCGGCCATAGGAACGTCCTCGCCGTACTGCGCCCGGTACGCGGCCTCATTAGCCTGGATGGTCGGGGTATCTTCGCAATGGGTCACGATCGGCACGGGCGCGTTGGCGAAGATCGCGGCGAGCATATCGGGGTCATCGACCAGCATGTTGCCCGTCGAGGCACCCATGAACACCTTGACCCCCGGGACCCGGTGGGGGTCGACCCGGGCGATGGCCTCGAGGTTGTCGTGACTCGCCCCGAGGTAAAACCCATAGTTGGCCGGGGAGCGTCCCGCAGCCGCCGCGTATTTGCCCTCCAGCGCCGCGGCATCCAGGGTGGGGGGGCGCGTGTTTGGCATCTCGAAGAACGAGGTGATGCCGCCAACGACCGCCGCCGTCGATTCACTGGCGAAATCCCCCTTGTGGGTGAGTCCGGGCTCCCGAAAATGGACCTGGTCGTCGATCATTCCCGGGAGGACGGGCCGACCCTCGGCATCGTAGCTCTGCTCGAGTCGAGTCGCTCGGGGCGGGGGTCCGAGCCGCTCGATCCGGCCATTGCGGAGGAAGATATCCCCCTCGCTCTCGGCTCCCTCGTTAATGATCCGGGCATTGAAAATAGCGCTGGCAGTCATGGCGATTCATCTCCGCCGCGGCGATGGGGGGTCGTAACGAACAGCGCGCCGATCTGAGATCTAGGGCGCCTCAAGCGTCAATCTCAATCATGAGTGACTGTAACCGGTTACACCGCGGTCTGGATAGTCTCGCCGACACCGCCCCGCCGTTTGAACGGCCCGGCCCGAGGCCGAACTGCGGCTGGCTCACGTTGGGGCCCGCAGTTGGTTCGGGCGCACGCCGGTGACAAGGAGCGCGAGCCCGTAGACACCCGCGGCGGCCGCGATGAGGGCGGTCAGATTCAACGCGCGCGTCCCGGCCGAGGCCGCTTGCCAGACGGACAACGGGGGCGCGAACCACAGGATGATCCCGGCGAGGGCCACCAGGGCGAGGCCACTGCGCAGGGCGAGGGGCATCCAGCCGGGTTGCGGCGTGGCCACACCGTCCTGACGCAGACGGACGTAGAGGAGGCCCGCGTTGGTCCAGGCGGATAACGCCGTCGCGAGCGCCAGCCCGGCATGGGCCCCGGGCTGGTCGGATAGCGCCCAGGGGATGACGAAGGCCGCGTTGAGTACGAGATTGACGACCATCGCGCGGATCGCGATCCGCACTGGCGTTCGGGTATCTTGTCGGGCATAGAACCCGGGGCCGAGCACGCGGATGGCGACGAAGGCCGGCAGCCCGAACGCATAGGCGGCAAGGCTGAGGCGGGCCATGCGCGTGTCGTCCCCGGTGAAGGCCTGGAACTCGAACAGGGTCGTCAGGATGGGGCCGCCGAGGAGGATCAGCCCAAGGGCCGCGGGAACGGCAATGAGCAGGGTGAGGCGCAACGCCCAGTCGAGGGTCTCGGCGAAGCGCTGTTGATTCGCCTGGGCCTGCTGTTGGGACAGATGGGGGAGGATCACGGTGCCGAGGGCGACCCCGAAGAGTCCGAGCGGGAATTCCATCAAGCGATCCGAGTAGTACAACCAGCTCACGCTACCGGCGACCAGGAAGGACGCGATGATCGTGTCGATGAGGAGATTGATCTGCACCACGGCCGTGCCGAGCAGCGCCGGGATCATCAAGGCGATGACACGTTCTACCCCGGGATGGCGCCAACCCCAACGGGGCCGGACGAGGAGCCCAGCACGGGCCAAGAACGGCAACTGGAAGAGCAACTGGACGAGACCGGCGAGCAACACCCCCCAGGCGAGGGCCACGACGGGCCGATCGAACCCCGGCGCGACGAGGAGAGCCGCACTGATCAGGCTAATATTGAGCAGCACCGGGGTGAAGGCCGGCACCGCAAAGTGGCGCACGCTGTTCAACACCGCTCCGGCCAGGGCGACCAGGGCGATGAAGAAGAGATACGGGAAGGTCAACCGAAGCAGGTCGGCGGCGAGGGCGCGCTGGTCCGGTTCGGCCCAGAACCCGGGGGCAAAGACCAGGATCAGAAGCGGGGCGGCGGCGATGCCGAGCAGCGAGAGGGCCAGCGTGATACCGCCGAGCGTCCCGGCGACATGGGCGACGAGATCCCGCGCCGCTGAGTGCGGGCGCTGCGCCCGGTACTCGGCGAACACGGGGACGAAGGCATTGGCGAAGGCCCCCTCCGCGAACAGCCGGCGCAGAAAATTCGGGATCTTGAACGCGACGAAGAAGGCATCGGTCCCACTGTCCGCGCCAAACAAGCGGGCGAAGAGGACATCGCGTAGAAAACCCAGGATCCGTGAGATCAGCGTGAATCCGCCGACGACGGCGGTGGACCGCAGGAGACCGGAGCGAGGGGGCATAAGCAGGTATCCGGGTGGTGAATCGGCTTCAGGCGGGCGGTTCAGCCGAACCGGAGGCATTAAAACCCATTCGAGCGCTCACGCCAATGCATCTTGCTCACCGCGACGCTTCCCGCTAGCCTCATGGCTCAACCACTCCGCTACTGGCGCTCTACCCATGGCCCGAGATCGTCTACGCATCGCCACCCGTAAGAGTCGCCTCGCCCTCTGGCAAGCCGAAGAGGTGGCCCGTCGGCTCCGCGAACAACACACCGGCCTGGAGGTCGAGTTGGTCACAATGACCACCCAAGGCGACAAGATCCTGGATACTCCACTCGCCAAGGTCGGTGGCAAGGGATTGTTCGTCAAGGAGTTGGAGGTCGGGATCCTCGAGGGAACCGCCGATATTGCGGTCCACTCCATGAAGGATGTCCCAGCGGAGCTTCCCGACGGGTTGCACATCCCGGTGGTCCTCGAGCGCGAGGATCCGCGGGATGCCTTCGTCTCCAACCACTACGCGCGGGTCGAAGACCTGCCGGAGGGCGCGCGCGTGGGCAGCTCGAGCCTGCGCCGGCAGTGTCAGTTGCGGGTCAATCGGCCCGACTTCGAGATCCTCGATCTGCGGGGCAATGTCCAGACGCGGCTCGGCAAACTGGATGACGGGGTTTACGATGCCATCGTCCTGGCGGTGGCCGGGTTGCGCCGACTCGGGCTCGGCGAGCGGATCACCGCGCCGATGCCCCCGGAGCTCTCCTTGCCCGCCATCGGTCAGGGCATCATCGGGATCGAGACCCGACAGGGTGATCCGGAGGTGGCGTCCCTGATCACGCCCTTGAACGACTCGGAGGCCCTGACCCGCGTGACGGCGGAACGGGCCATGAATCGCCGCCTCCAGGGCGGGTGTCAGGCCCCCATCGCCGGCTTCGCCGAGTTCGTCCCCGAAGGACTGCAGCTCCGCGCCATGGTCGGCTTACCCGATGGGACGCGACAGGTTCGCGATCAGATCAGCGGCCCCGTCGATCGGGCGGAGCTGATGGGTATAGAACTTGCTGAACGCCTCCTCGCGGCCGGCGGCCGAGAAATCCTGGCCGAGCTCGGCGTTCATCCGGAACCCCCGACCGCCCCGGACGATCCCGCGTCCTAGAGACGACGCACGAGCCATGGAATGCGCGCCCGTGGATCGCGTATTCCTCCGGATTCGCGCCCCGTCAAGCCAGCGGGCCGGAGCGCACCGGCGGGGGCCTCAGACGCCCCCGCCGACCGTTTATCGCACACAAAACCTCGATATGGGCTCCTGCGGTTATGCCATCGGCTTCCGAACAGCAATCCCTGGCCGGGATCGGTGTCCTGGTCACCCGGCCCAGCCACCAGGCCGACGGGCTGGCGGCGCTCATCGAACAGTACGGGGGACGGGCGGTCCGATTCCCCGTCCTCGAGATCCTGGACCCGAGCGATGCCGGTCGCCTCCACCGGGCGATCGATCGGCTGGACGACTACGATCTGGCGATCTTCATCAGCCCCAACGCCGTGAACCGGGCCATGAATCTGATCTTGGCCCGCCGGACGATGCCGGCCGATCTCCAGCTCGCGGCGATCGGCCGCGGATCGGCACGGGCGTTGGCCGCCTTTGGTCATCCACCGGACATCTTTCCGGACCGGCGTTTCGACAGCGAGGCCTTGTTGGAGATGGACGCCATGTACGACGTCATGGATAAGCGCGTCCTCATCATCCGCGGCGAAGGCGGTCGCGAGGCCTTAGGCCATGAATTGCAGGAGCGAGGCGCGGAGGTGACCTATGCCGAGGCCTATCGCCGGGGCCGCCCCGACGGCAACGTCGATGAGCTGATGCGGCAGTGGTCCCGCGGCGACGTCGACATCATCACGATCACCAGCAACGAGGGATTGCGCAATCTCTTCGAGATGGTCGGGAAGCTCGGGCGGGTCTGGCTACAGAAGACACCGCTGGTCGTGGTGGGCGAACGAGGCCGGGAGCTGGCCTCAGAGATGGGCTTCAAGGCCCCGATTCAGGTCGCCGACGAGGCCAGCGACGAAGGCCTAGTGCGTGCCCTGTTGGCCTGGCGCCAGCGACGGTGATTGGCGGAGCGCCACGATGGCGAAGCCCCTCGGGCCCATCTGATGCCCCCGAACCCCGTGTTCGGGTTACGGGTCAGCCGTAACACCCGCCGGTAGAAGGGTTCCCTCGGCGGGCCCGCCGTGGATCGCACGGACGGCACGGGCTCGGCATCGGCGGCGATC
>CAYFWJ010000140.1:0-6722 GCA_964346755.1 uncultured Ectothiorhodospiraceae bacterium | reverse complement strand
GAGTGAGCGACTGCAGCCGATCGGCGGGGTTGGGGCGATCCCCGTGGGCGAAATCAATCGAGGTAGCCGTTGGCGTCGGCTACCTCGATTCGCGTTGGCCGGACGGCCTTACGGAGCGGGCTGCGGCATCTGACCGCTTTGATCCCCTTGCTGACCCATCTGCGATTGGGCTTGCTGGATCAGCTGCTGCATCCGCTGTTGAGTCGAGCGCATCTCTTGGATGATCTGCTCCGTCTTCGGATTCTGATCCTTCATCGCGGCGAGGAGATCCTGGCTCAGATCCTGCCGGGCCTGCTTGACTTCCGGGTCTTCCAGCGCCTGCTTCTGCGCCTCCATCAGGGCGCTACGGGTGGAACGAAGGGACTTCTGGGTCTCTTGCTTCTCGGCCTGCTCCATATCCCCGGCTTCGAGCTTCGACTCCAGGTCCTGCATCCGCTCCATCGCCTGCTGCGGCTTGAGGTCTTCGCTCGTCATCTTTTCCATAAGGAGATCTTGAAGATTCGCCTGGGCGTCCTGGATCGCCGGGTTCTTCTTCACTACGTTCTCCTGGATGGTCTCGAGCTGGTTCCGCAGATCCTCGAGTTCCGCGCGTGCCTGCTGGAACTCTTGGATCGCGCCGCGGGCGGCGCTGTTGGGGCTCGGGCTTTGCCCCGCTTGTTGGGCGCTGGCGATGGCCCAGATACCGGCGCCAGCGAGGGCCGTCAGGCCGGCGAGGAGGACCAGACGCATCTGGCCTCGGGTGCTGCGAATAAGGTTCGTGAACATATCGACTCCAAAGGCGATGGTGGTAAGTGGGCCTTCGAGGCCCTTGAACATCAATTGGATACGGTCCCCGGGCGGTTGACCTCCAAGCGACTAACAGTAACAGCGTCGATCGGAGTCATGTCAAACCACGGGTCGATTACGCTAAAGTGACCGCAGCCCGAAGCCTGTCGACTCGGGCGCGCAAACCCAATCACCGATCGATCCCCTGTCAGGGAGTCTCCCCAACGATGTCCGAGACCGTGAAGTATCTCCTCGATGAGGCGTCGCTACCGCGTACCTGGTACAACATTGCGGCCGATCTCCCCGTCCCGCTGCCCCCGGTCCGCCACCCGGCCACGCATGAGCCGGTGAGCGCGGCCGACCTCGAGTCCATCTTCCCGCGGAACATCGTGGAACAGGAGATGAGCCAGGAGCGGGAGATCGACATCCCGGAACCGGTCCGCCAGGCATATCGACAATGGCGACCGACCCCCTTGTTCCGTGCGCGCCGTCTCGAGGAGGCCCTGCAAACGCCCGCCCGCATCTACTACAAATACGAAGGCGGCAGCCCCGCGGGCAGTCATAAGCCGAACACCGCGATCGCCCAGGCCTTCTATAACCATGAGGCCGGTATCAAGCGCATCACCACCGAGACCGGCGCGGGTCAGTGGGGGTCGGCCTTGGCCCAGGCGGGGGCGGTGTTCGGGCTCGAGATCGTGGTCTACATGGTCAAGGTCAGCTTCCACCAGAAGCCCTATCGCCGCACGTACATGGAGGGCTTCGGGGCGACCTGCATCCCGAGCCCGAGCGACACCACCGAGGCCGGGCGCAAGGTCCTCGCAGACCATCCGGAGAGCACCGGCAGCCTCGGGATCGCCATCGGCGAGGCGGTGGAGAAGGCCGTCGAGCGGGCGGACACCCGCTATGCCCTCGGCAGTGTCCTCAATCATGTGCTGCTCCATCAGTCGGTGATCGGGCTCGAGGCCAAAGAGCAGCTCGCTCAGGCCGGGGATTATCCGGATGTGATCGTTGGCGCCACCGGCGGTGGCAGCAACTTCGCCGGCATCGCCTTCCCCTTTCTCAAGGATCGCCTTCAGGACGGCCGCGGCATCCGCTTCGTCTCCGTCGAGCCCGAGGCCTGCCCGACCCTGACCCGGGGGCGCTACGCCTACGATTACGGCGACTCGGCGCATCTCACGCCCCTGGTGAAGATGCACACCCTCGGATCGACCTACGTGCCCCCGGGGTTCCATGCCGGTGGGCTGCGCTACCACGGGATGGGGCCGTTGATCAGTCACCTCGCGGAGCTCGGCTATCTTCAGCCCCGCGCCTACCCGCAGCTCGAGTGCTTCGCGGCGGGCCTGCAATTCGCGCGGGCGGAGGGCATCGTGCCGGCACCCGAGGCCAACCACGCGGTTAAAGGCGCGATCGACGAGGCGATCCGTTGCCGCGAGGAGGGGACCCCACGGACCGTCTTGTTCAACCTCTGCGGTCACGGCCATTTCGATATGCAGGCCTACCGCGACTACCTGGACGGCAAGCTGGTCGATCGGCCCTACGAGGACGCCGAGATCGCCATGGCCTTGGCCGGTCTGCCCGCGGTGGGATAGCGTGCGCCGGGGGTGAAGGGCCCTCGTCCCCGAGTCGTTCGCGCGGACGTCGGGCCCGAACCCCGCGTGACGACCGGCGCCGCGCGCACACCGACTCAAATCAACGAGGTATCCCATGTCCAGCGAGCGCCCCGCCGCCATTCGGCTCGAGGGGGTCTGCAAGACCTACAATGGCCAAAAGGCGGTGCAGCCCCTGGACTTGACGGTTCCCGAGGGGCAAACCATCGCCCTCATCGGCCCGAGCGGTTGCGGCAAGACCACCTTGCTGAAGCTGTTGATCGGGCTGCTGCGGCCGGACGCCGGCGCGCTCTGGCTCAAGGGGGAGCGCATCGGCGAGGCGGATTGGGAGGCCGTTCGACGGCACATGGGCTATGTCATCCAGGACGGCGGTCTCTTTCCTCATCTCACGGCGGAGGCCAACATCACCCTCATGGCGCGGCACCTCGGTTGGACTGCCGAGGCGCGCCGTGAGCGTGTCCGTCGGCTGGCCGAACTCGCCCACCTCGATCCATCCCTGTTGGCTCGCTACCCCACCGAGCTCTCCGGCGGCCAACGCCAGCGGGTCGCCCTGATACGGGCCCTCATGCTCGACCCGGATGTGCTGCTGCTCGACGAGCCCCTGGCCGCACTCGATCCCATAATCCGTTACGACTTGCAGCGCGATCTTCGGGCGATCTTCCAGACCCTGGGCAAGACCGCAGTTCTGGTGACGCACGACATGGGCGAGGCGGCCTTCTTCGGGGATGAGATCCTGTTGATGCATGCCGGCCGCGTCGTCCAGCGGGGTCAACTCCAGGACCTGATCGACACCCCGGCGGACCCCTTCGTCGAGCGGTTTCTACGGGCACAACGGACCCCAGGTATGACGGAGAACGGGCGATGAGTCGTCGATTCTTGAGCCGCTGTCTGCTGCTCGGATGGGTCCTGATCCTCGCCTTGCCCGCTTGGGGGAGCGATGACACCCTGATGATCGGCTCCAAGAAGTTCACCGAGTCGGTGATCCTGGGCGAGATTGCCCGGGGCATCGCCGAGGATCAGGGGATCGTGACCCGCCACAAGGCCGAGATCGGCGGGGCCCCGGGCCCTTTGCGGGCCCGCCAGCGGGGGCCCCCCGCCGTTTCCCCGGCATTCACCCGCACCCCCCCCCGCGCGGTCCTTGCCCAGCTCCCCAAGCCCGACCAGGCCGCCTTGCGCGAGGCCCTCGCCGCGCGTGGCCTGGCCATGACCGAGCCCCTTGGTTTTAACAACAGCTACGCCCTCGGGATGCGCGAGGGTCACGCCGCCCAACTCGGCATCACCCGGATCTCGGGGCTCCGCGACCATCCGGATCTCGTCTTCGGCTTCGGCAACGAGTTCATCCAGCGTGCCGACGGCTGGCCGGGGCTTCAGGCCCATTACGACCTGCCCCAAGAGCGGGTCCGCGGGCTGGACCACGACCTCGCCTATCGCGGGCTCGACAGTGGGACGCTGGACGTCATGGAGCTGTACACCACCGATGCCGAGATCCGCTACTACGACATCCGCGTGCTCGCGGACGACCGGGACTACTTCCGCCGTTACGATGCCGTCTACGTCTATCGGGCCGATTTGGCCGAGCGGCATCCGGGATTCCTCGAGCGTCTGAAACGCTTGGAGGCGGGGATCGATCGGGGGACCATGGTCGGCATGAACGCCCAGGCCAAGCTCGAAGGCGTCGCCGAGGCCAAGGTGGCGGCCGATTTTCTGGCGGGTACGCTGGGCATTGAGCGGGCGGTCGCCGATCCGGACGGCCGGCTCGACCGGATCCTGGAGCGCACCCAAGAGCACCTCACCTTGGTTGCGATCTCCCTCTCGGCGGCCATCCTTGTCGCCGTCCCCCTAGGGGTCTTCAGTTGGCTCCGACCGGCAGCCGGTCAGGTCATCCTCGGTACCAGCGCGGTGCTGCAGACCTTCCCGAGCCTGGCGCTGTTGGTGCTGATGATCCCACTCCTTGGGATCGGGGGACCGCCGGCCATCGCCGCGCTGTTCCTCTATAGCCTGCTGCCCATCGTGCGCAACACCTACGCGGGGCTCCACGACATCCCCACCGCGCTGCGGGAGTCGGCCGTGGCCATGGGGCTGTCCCTGCGTGCGCGGCTGCGGCGGATCTACCTGCCCCTGGCCACCCGGTCCATCCTCGCCGGGATCAAGACCGCCGCGGTCATCAATGTTGGCACCGCGACGCTCGGGGCGTTGATCGGCGCCGGGGGGTACGGCCAGCCCATCCTCACTGGGATCCGGCTGGACGACACCGGCATGATCCTCGAAGGCGCCCTTCCCGCGGCGGCCCTCGCCTTAACCGTCCAGGGCCTGTTCGAACTCATCGAGCGGTTGCTCCTCCCCCGCAGCCTACGCGCCGGCGCCGCGGCCTGACGGGCCGCGGCGTGTCGCTCCCTGTGCGCCGGATCGTCCCCTGAAAACAAACCGGGGTGACAAGGGAATGACGATGGTTTAGACTGAGTCTGAATATTAACAACAGCGCACACCCAAACCCCAACGAGGTCGCTCTCATGGTCGGTAATCAACTCCCTGACGTCACCTTCAAGACCCGCGTCCGCGACGAATCCATCGGCGGCTCCAATCCGTTCCGCTGGGAAGACAAGACCACTCAGGATCTCTTCGGCGGCCGGCGCGTCGTGGTCTTTTCGCTGCCCGGTGCGTACACGCCCACTTGCTCGTCCAACCACTTGCCCCGCTACGAGGAGCTCTACGACGAGATCCGCAATCAGGGCGTCGACGAGGTCATGTGTCTGTCCGTAAACGATGCCTTCGTCATGTTCCAGTGGTCCAAGCAGCAAGGCGCCCAGAAGGTCTTCATGCTGCCCGACGGCAACGGCGATTTCACCCGCCTCATGGGCATGCTGGTTCGCAAAGAAAACCTCGGGTTCGGCCCGCGTTCGTGGCGCTACTCCATGGTGGTCAACGACGGCCAGGTCGAAAAGATGTTTATTGAACCCGGCTTCGAGGACAACTGCCCGACGGATCCCTTCGAGGTCTCCGACGCAGACACCATGCTGAGCTACCTGAAGGACGCCAAGGCGTCGTAATCAACCCGGATTAACGCCGCGCTCGGGGGCCGCGCCAGGGCCCCCGGGAGCGACGGGGAACACCGCGACCGGTGAACGGGTCCATTGCAAAAGCCCTCGCCCGATCGCAACGGCCCGTTCGCTTCCCTGGAGGTCCCTAATGCCCCGTCTTGTTTACCTCGTCTTGCTGGCCGCCCTCGCTGGACCGCTTCACGCCCAGGACGCCACCACGCCCAACCCTGACCTGTCTCCGAGCGACGTGGTTGAACTGCAGCTGGATGCACTCCAATCCAATGACAACCCAGAGCCGGACGCCGGCATCGCCCGTACCTGGACCTTCGCCCATCCCAGCAACAAGGCCGTGACCGGACCCCTGGAGCGCTTCACGCGGATGATCAAGGGACCGAGTTATCGCTACCTCTTGAACCACCGATCCCATACCGTCGAGGTCGTGGAACGCGGTGAAAAAAGCGTACGTCTGGCCGTTACCGTTGTCTCCTCGGCCGGCTCCATCGTCGGTTATCGCTGGCGCGTCGAGCGGGTGGAGTCCGGCGAGTACGTGGGTTCGTGGATGACCACCGCGGTCTCATCCCCGCAAGCTATCGGGGACGCGGTGTAGGGGCGAGTGCCGTCCCGCACCGGAACCGTCCCAGACCCGAAGAGGTGCTCGTCCATGACCGCCCACGCGTTACCGGCCAGGCTTCTCGGCGGGCTTCTGCTCATCAGCGGCGTAACGCTCCCGGCGCAGGCGGACAATCACAGCATGCTCGATCGCTATCGGTGGACCCACCGTCCCCTCGTGATCGTTGCGCCGGATCGGGCGCATACCGGCTACCAATGTTTGCAAAGGGTTCTATCGGCGCGGCACGCGGCCCTCCAGGATCGGGACATGCCCATCATTCGCGTCTTGGGCCAAACCGTGGCCATCGAACCGGCGCCCGACCCCAATACAATTCCCTCAGCCGACGCACTCCGGGGACGTTTGCGTGTTTCACCGAGCGATGCGCGCATGATCCTTATCGGCAAAGACGGCGGTCAAAAGGCCACGGCGCCCATCGCACCGGATGCCGATCGCGACACCCTCGGGCGTCAACTCGCCGAATTCTTCGCCCGCATCGACGGTATGCCCATGCGGCAACAAGAGATCCGCACCAAACGCCAACAAGGCCAGCCCGTCACCCCCGCCTACCCCGACGCACCCTAACACCATCGGCCGTCTTTCGGCCCCAGGGCCACATCCACGCCCCAGCCCCTCGTCGCCTCGTCGCGATCGTAGGATGCGCTGAGTCCGCGAAGCGCATCGGTTGTCCCATCCAGCCCGAGC
>CAYFWJ010000139.1:0-6742 GCA_964346755.1 uncultured Ectothiorhodospiraceae bacterium | reverse complement strand
ATGAAACAAGTAATAGACACCCACCGCTCCGTCATCTCATGGCCGTCTGATTCGCCCATCAGACTCAAGTGCGCATCGGTCATGCATCGGTAAGAAATGGATAGGGACATCCACCAAGCCAGGCACGATGACGCCGTCGAGTTCCCCAAGCGTCTCGGCCGAAGCCGAGCGGAAGGTCCCGATGGGGCCGACGGCGGCAAGGTGACCGTCGCAGATCTGCAGACCGGCGTCGGGGAGCAAACGCAGTTGGTCTGGGCGATGGGGGCGATGAGCGCGGCGCGGTAGAGGACCTCGGACATCGGTGCACTTGGCCAATCTCGGCGGTGACACGGCCCGCAGCCGGGTGTCTCAGTAGTAGAAGTAGGCGCCGGCGCTGGCCGGGGCCACCGGTTTGAGATGGATGGGGGGCGTGGTGAGCTGGGTCTCGGTCAGGGGGATCACGCGGGGGCCCTCGGAGCCGAGGGCAAGCCCGCCGATGAGCGCCCCGTCGGCGCGGGCCACGGCGGCGGCCCCATCCCAGGCCTCGGGGATCGCGAAGGCGACCTCCAGGGGCCATCCCCCCGATTCGGTGCGAAGTTGCCGGGGTGTGACCGCGATCGGCTGGCCCGGATCCGCGGGGATTAGGAGCAGCGATTCCGGACCCGTTGGCGCCCGCACGTCGATCGGCGCAGTGGTAACCTCGGGCCGCAGGGCGGCGGAGCCGCTCAGGATCACGGCGTCCCGCCCGTCGCCGGCCGCCTGTTCCAGACGAAAGACCCGCCCGGCGCTCCGAAGCCGGGTCCCGGGGTCGGTTTCTTCCCGGGCAGCCCGAGCCAACCGGCCAGTGGCGAGGTAGCGTTGCTCCGGCAAGGGGATCAGGTGCCCGGGCACCGAGTCCCGCTCGCGCCCGCCGAACAGCCGTTCCGATTCCCACTCGAGTTGCGCCCGCGCCGGACGTGGTCGGATCGGGGGGCGGGCCGCCGCGGGGAGCTCACCGAGGGGGATCCCCGGCGCCCATTTCGTCCAGCTCGGTTCCGGCTCCAGGTGGAAACGGTAGACATGACCGGCCTCGACGGATTGACCGAAGGGATCCGGGACGCCGAGGTTGACCCCCCCGAGGGCGAGATTGGAGAGGGGATCCAGATCCAGCTTCAGACCGCCCCATCCCACATCGACCGCCACGCTCTCGCGACTCCAGAACCGGGTATTGGTACGCAGCAGCGGGGTGTACGGGCCCTCGATGTACACCTCGGCCGTGACCCGGCTCGCGTCCCCCGACAAACCGACCGAGAGGATCCGCCCGACGGGCATCTGCCGGTAGTAGACCGCGGAACCCGTGCGCAGCGTACCGCGCCGGTGGCCTTCCAGGGTGATCCGTTGCCCCCCGTGATCCAGCTCCGTGCGCGGCGGGCGTTCGTCACGTCCCGTGAACCGATGGGCCGCCGGTGCCGAGGCGGGCCCAGGTAGGACCTCGACGTGTGGTCCCAGCACCGTGGTCTCGAGGCCCTCCACGCGGGTCAGGCTCACCTCGGCGCGGGCGATCCAGAAGATCGATCCGCGCCGGGCGAGGCGCTCGGCCCGCTCGGTCAGGGCCAAGGTCGCAAGCACGCCGCTGAGGTCATCCATCAGCCGGACCCGGCTTACCTCACCCACCGTGAGCCCGCGGAAACGCACCGGATCCCCTGCCGTCAAGCGATGGGCCTGTTCGAAGCGTACCTCGAGGATCACCGGTTCCGTGGTTGGGACCCGGGGCGGACGTTCCAGCCCCTCGAAGGACAGCTGCCGCGGACGGTCCGCCGGGCCTGGGAGGACCTCGAGGTAGCTGTCCCCGACGAGTGTCTCCAGACCCTGAACCTCGCTCAGGCTGAGCTGGGGGCGGGCGATCCAGAATCGACTCCCCGCGCGGGCGATCCACTCGGCGTCGGATTCCAGATCGATGACCACGCGCAGGCGCCGTTCGGCGCGGTCGATGGCCACCCTGTGGACGCGACCGATGGGGGTACCGAGATACCGCAGGGCGTGGCCCGCCTCGATGCCGTGGCCTTCGGCGAAGTGGACGGTGATCCGCGTCTGATGTGCGCCGTGCGTGTACACCAGCCAACCGATGAGTAGCGCGGCCACCAGCAGCGGTAACCAGACCCAACGCAGGAGCGCTCGCCAGGCCGAGGGCCGATCGACCACCTCGGCGACCGGGAAGGACTCGGGGCCCATGGCCCCGTCGGATTCAGGGGAACTCATCGCTCCATCTCCCAGAGCACGGACCGGTCGAAGAGGGTGCTCGCCGCAATGCTGAGCAGCACGCTCGTGGCGAACGCGATCGCGGCGGGCCCGAGGGTGAACGCGACAACATCCCCGAGGCGCACCAGCATGACCAGCAGCGCGAGCAACAGGACATCCAGCATGCCCCAGCGCCCCAGGGCGTGGGCCACGTGCAGTAGGCGATGGCGGAGCCGGCCGCGGCGGCTGAAACGAAACAGGCCTACCTCCAGCAACAAGGCCAGCTTGAGCAGCGGGAAGACGAGCGAGAAGACCAGGACGACCCCGCCGACCAGCCAATCACCGTCACGAATCAGGGTCAGGGTCCCATTGAGCAGGCTCGATTCGAACCGGTAGCCCATCTTCTCGACGGTGATGATCGGCAGCAGGATCCCGGGCCAGAACAGCAGCAACGCGGTCAGGGCCAAGGCCATCGATAAACCGACTCGTCGGTGGGGGTTGCCTCCTCGACGCATGAGGGCCCCGCAACGGGTACACCGCAACGGGACCCGGGGGGCAACGGTCGGGAGGCGGTGGATCTGGCCACAGACCGGGCAGGCTCGGTAGTCGGGGGCGGCCGAGTCCGCGGGCGTGGAGCCCGCGTCCGTAGGGGCCGTTGAGGCTTCGTTCATGGCCCGAGGCCGTCGCCCATCGAGACCGGCGGCCACGGGCGGGGGCGATGTCGGTCCTCGGCCCCGCCCGATCCGGCGTTATGGGCTCGTTGTGGTGTCGCCCGTAGGGGCCTCATTGGGGATGGCTGTCTCGTTGTCGGTCCCGTCATTAGGCATAGCTGTCTCGTTGTCGGTCCCGTTATCGACCGCCGGGGTTGGGGTCGACTCGGGGGTCGTCATCGGCTCGGCGGGGGCGGTCACGTTGTCCGTTCCCGCCTCGCCAGCGGCCCCAGGCCGCGGGTCCATGGGGGTCATCGTCTCGTTGTCGCCCGTCGCCGCCCCGGTGGCGTTGTCGGTGTGGGTTTTCGGCGCCGGCTCGGGGGGTGTCATCGGTTCCGCCGTGGCGTTGTCCGTCGCCGTATCTGGCTCAGGCATGGTCTCCGTCTCAGGCACGGCATCCTCGGCCGTCGTGGCATTGTCCTGCCGAGCCGGGGTCGGCTGCGCCGCCTGCGGCTTCTCGGGGACGACCGTTGCATTATCGCTCGGCGGCTCCGAGACCTCAGGGACGGGCCGCGTAAGCACCGCATCCGCCTCCTGGGCCAAGGCATCGCCGGTGCGCGAGGCGATCTCATAGACCCAACCGGTCCAGCGTGCCTCGAGCTGCTCGGCAAGGGCCATCGGGTCCCGTGTCGGGTCTTCAGCCGCCTCTGGGCCGGCTGTCGCGTTGTCCGCGGCCGCTGTGTCGGTCTTGGCGGGTTCCCGGGCCGCCGCCGGATCGTGATCCGCTTCGAGCATGACCTGATGGGTGTCATTGTCTCCGGTTCGCCAGTATTGGGCACGCACGGTCAGCCCGTCTTCGGCGGTCCAGGTGACCTGCCGAGGCTCGCTCTTGGGCCGTTGATCGTCGGGGGCCACATCGGTCAACTGCAGGCCCTGCAGGGCGCGGGCGAGGCGATCCGCTGCATTGGCATCGACCGTCGTGCCGGCCGGCTCGTCGGGAGCGCGCCAGGTGTCGTTCTCGGTGGCGCGGGTCAACCGGAAGGCGGCGTCCCCGTTGGCGGGTCGCACCTGGATGGTCTGCCAGGCGGCCGGATCCAGGTCGGCGAGGGACGAGTCCAGCCAAGCCTGCGGACCGCTGGGGAGCTCGATGGACTCCGAGATCAACCAGGTTTGTGCCGCGTCGGCCCGACGCACGTAATCGCCACCGCCGACACCGGTGTCCCCTACGTAGAGATGCAGATCCGGGGTCTCATCGACCGACCCGGACCAGGCCCGAAGGACCAGGGTGCGGGCGCCTTCGGCTGCCGGATCAAGTCCGAGCATCCCGTAGCGCTCGGGTCGTTCCGTCTTGGGCTCAACCCGCTCGGCTCGGGCGAGTTTGACGAAGGCCTCCCGAAGGGGGCCAATGTTCGCCGGATATCCCCCCCGCTGGGCCACGCCCCAACGCTGGGGACCCTTGTCCAGGGTAACGGCCTCGCGGCCACTTCCGCGTTGAATGGATACATGCTCGAAGCCCTCCATGCGATCCGCGAGTTCTGGATATAAGCCCTTGGATGGGGCATCGGTGTCGATCGTCTCATCGGTGGATCGGAGTTCATAGGCGATCAATCCGACCCCAAGACAGGCCACCCCAATGGCCAAGAAACGAGTTTGCGCAGGCGTCATTGCGTCAATCAACCTCGAATAGACGAACGGGTGAAGACAGGATCGGCGGACGGCCGTCCACAGGCGTCGCCCGACGATAACCGAACAGAACCGGGATCGGTCTCCGAGCCGAGGGACCGGTGACCCGCTGCGGCGGGAATGAACGTTCGGGACGCCGAGACGGGGTTGCCCGTTCGGCCCGGGCTAATCCCAGGGGCAAGTTAACCCTGCCCGAGACAAGTCTAGCACCGAGGTCCAGGCCCGTCGTGGGGGCGGTTCAGAACGGCTCAATCCGCCGGCACGAGGCGCGCGACCCGGCCATCCGGGGAATCGGTCAACACATAGAGGAGGCCGTCGGGACCCTGCCGCACATCCCGGATCCGGCCGAGCTCGTACTGCAGCATCCGCTCCTCCGCGACGACCTCGGTGCCGTCGAGCTCGAGGCGTACGAGCAGCTGGTATTTCAAGGCGCCGACGAACAGGTCACCCTGCCACTCCGGGAATCGGTCGCCGGTGTAAAAGGCCATGCCGGAGGGGGCGATCGACGGGTCCCAATAATACAGCGGCTGCTCCATGCCCGGTTTGCGGGTCCCCTCGCCGATGGGCGTGCCGGTGCCGTAGTTCACCCCGTAGGTGATCACCGGCCAGCCATAGTTGGCCCCGGGCTGCTCGCGATTGAGCTCGTCGCCCCCCTGGGGTCCGTGCTCGTGGGTCCAGAGCGTGCCGGTCTCGGGGTGGAGATCCGCGCCCTGGATATTGCGGTGGCCGTAGTTGTAGATCGCGGGTTCGGCATCGGCCCGATCCACGAACGGATTATCTTCCGGGATCCGCCCATCGTCGTGGAGCCGGATGAGGCTGCCGGCATGATCATCGAGGCGTTGGGCCCGCGGCCGATCCCCGCGATCCCCCAGCGTAATGAACAGATAACCGTCCCGGTCGAAGACCAGGCGCGCGCCGAAGTGCCGGCCGCCGCGGGATTTCGGGCGCAGGACGAAGAGGGTTTCGAGGTCGTCCAGACGCCCATCAGCGAGCCGACCGCGGGCCACCTCGGTGCCCACGCCCCCGCGCCCCGAGGCAACATACGCGATATACACCCAGCGATTCGTGGTGAAGTCGGGGTGCAGGGCCACGTCCAGTAGCCCGCCCTGGTTCACCGCCGTGATCTCGGGCAGTCCGCCGATCGGCTCCCGAAGCAGGCGCCCCTCGGGATCCACCTGGCGCAGCTGGCCGGGGCGTTCCGTGACCAGCATCCCGCCGTCCGGTAGAAAGGTGAGGCCCCAGGGATGCTCGAGTCCGCTGGCGACCGTCTCGACCCGGAATTCCGCCTGTTGGGTCACGAACACCTCGTCGCGGGCCGGGGGCTCCGCGGAGGATTGCGAGGTACCACAACCGGCCAAGATCCAAAGGACACCGGCCAGCACGAGGAGTCGGCCGGTCCGGGGGCGTGGATCCGGCTCCACAGAGACCGTGGGCTTCAGCTTCATGGAGAACCTGCTAAACGTCGTGCGGTGTCCAGAGGGCGCTCCCCCCCACCCGGGAGAGCGCGGCGTCAGTCCAGTCCGAGGGCCAAGTGGATCGCCTGCAGGGCGACCCGTTCCTGTTTGGAGACCTTGTCGCCGAGACCGAGGGGACCGCCCCCCGAGGCCTCAGCGATCTCCACGCCGAGGCGGGCCAAGGCGTGTTTAATCGCCAGGGTCTCCGCGGGTGCGAGCATCGCCTCGATCCAGCCGGCGAGCCGGTCGAGTTCGGTATAGGGGTCGGCGTCCGGACGGAGCAAGTCTTGGACAAGGTCCGTGCTATCCGCCTCCGGGTCGCGATAGCGGCGCAGCACCTGGTAGGCGGGGTGGGTGAGGGCCTCTTCGAATCGGGCAATCTCATGGCGATCGATCCGGGCATCGGCCCCGGAGACCGCCACGAAGACGGCGTAAGGCGCCCGGTGCAACAGCGCGCGGAGGCCCTCAGGCAGGTCGGGTTGAATCTCGGTCATCGATGACTCCTGGGACGCTTGCCGGGCCTTTCCCGCGGCCGAAAGCAGCTCGCATTAACCTCATTGCCGGATACTCGTCGAGGGAGGCCATGAGGTCAAGTGACTGTCCCATGAAGCCTTCATGAAGCCTCGCCTCGGCGCTCGGGCCACTCGGCAGACAGCGATCCCGATCACAACGGTCCCTCGGGCCCCGTGGGGTCGGGATTCAATGCGTGTCAGGTCTCGCCAGCTTGCGTACCGGATGCTTAAACAGCTCCGGATTCTC
>CAYFWJ010000138.1:0-6804 GCA_964346755.1 uncultured Ectothiorhodospiraceae bacterium | reverse complement strand
AGGCATGGCGATAACGGGCCATGAGGAGCAGTACCGGGGTCAAACCGTACAGGATGTAGTGGGGCAGCTTGGTGTCCGCCAGCGTGAAGAATCCCAGGACGAACAGGAACCAGAGGGCGAGGAACCGTTCCGCCGGGTCCGCGGCGATGGCACGGCCCCGCCGGAGCACGGGCCACAGGAAGGCGGTAAAGGGCAATACGAGCAGCGGGACGGCGACCAGGTAATAGAACCACTGCCCGCTGTGACCCTCCATGGGGTCGGCAAAGCGCGAGACATTGTGCACGAGCAAGAAGCCCTCCACGAACGCCCATCCCTCACGCCAGAGCTGGGCGGCATACCAGGGCGCCGCCACCAGGAGCAGGATTAGCCACCCCCGCGGGGCAATCACCGCGGTGAGCCAGGTCCGCCATCGTCCCTCGACCGCAGCGACCCAAAGGCTCACCGCCAAGGGGATGAGCACGGCCACGGGTCCCTTGGTCAGCAACCCCAGGCCCATCCACAAATAGACCCGGTGGAGCTGACCGGCCCGGCCGTCGCGCTGATAGCGGTAGATATCCGCGAGGGTCAGCACCAGCCACAGATTCAACAGGGCATCGGCCGTCGCTGCCTTACCGATCAGCGAGACCCCGACGACCAAGGCCGTAAGCGCCGCCGCATGCCAGGCCGTCGCGGTATCCCAGAGTTCCCGCGCGAGGCGATAGACGACGACCACCCAGAGGGTCGCGGCGATCGCCGAGGGTAAACGAAAGGCCCACTCGGTCACCCCGAACAGCGCGACCGCTGCCGCCTGCAGCCAATAGATCAGGATGGGCTTGTCGTACCGGGGCTCGCCGTTGAGGGTGGTACTGATGAAATCCCCGGAGGCCAGCATCTCTCGGGTCGCCTCGCTGAAGGCGCCCTCATCCACATCGAACAGCGGTACGGCCCAGAGATTCCAATAGAAACTGATGCCGACAAGCCCAGCGAGCGCCACCTGGGGCGCGATCGACCGCAGGATACCTGCCCGGCCCATGGATCAGCCACCCCTCGCAGGAGGGGGGATCAAGGACCCACGAGCCTGGCCCACGCACGGGATTCGAGACGGGTTGATCAAAGGCCGACAATCTGTATATTTATCCATTCAACCAATCCGTCATTGGCTCGAGGGGAACATGATGGCAACTCTCTGGCGACGAGCGCTCTTTCTGATCTCCGGTTTCTTGCGTTGCCGGCGCATCAACGGACCCCATGGCGAGACCTACCTGGAGCGCTACGCCCTCGCCCGCCTACCGAACGGAACCGCCCTGTACCTCCATCGCTTCCTCGGGGACGACCCCGGTGAGGCGCTCCACGATCATCCCTGGCCCTGGGCGGTGAGCTGGGTGCTGAGCGGGACCCTCCGGGAGATCCGGCGGATCACCAACCCCCCACACGCCGAGGACATCCGCGTCCACCGCGCCGGGCGGGTCTACCGGCTCGGTGGCAACGACTTCCATCGGATCCAACTCACCACACCCGAGGCCTGGACCCTATTCGGCCACGGTCCCAAGGTCGGCGACTGGGGGTTCATCGATGCAACGGGGGGCTACCAGCCCCACGCAGTGGCCCGACAGGAAACCCCTCATCGCCACTGGTGGCGAACCGCCCCCCGCGGGCATTGGCAATCGCGGGCCCGGCTGAGTCCTCCCTGAGGGCGGGCCGGTGGCGGATCCCATTCCAGGCGTCGTCGCCCACTCAGCAGCCCGAGGCTTCGGGATCGTCGAGCTCGGCCTCGCCCGCCCGAAACCAGTCCCCCGAGCGTCCCCCTGACTTGGCCTCCAACCGGATGTCCGTCATATACATCCCCCGGTCGACGGATTTGCACATGTCGTAGATCGTCAGGAGGGCGATTTGCACGGCGGTCAAGGCCTCCATCTCCACGCCCGTCGCCGCCACGGTCTCGACCCGGGCCGTCGCGATCACCGCGGTGTCCCCCGACGGCTCGAAGTCCAACTCGACCGCAGTCAGCGGGATCCCATGGCACAACGGGATCAGATCCGGTGTCCGCTTCGCGGCCATGATACCCGCAATCCGAGCAATCCCGAGGACATCCCCTTTGTGATGCTCGCCCGCCAGGAGCCGCTGCCGGGTCGACTCCGCCATCACGATACACCCCCGCGCCTCCGCCCGTCGGTGGGTTGCCGGCTTATCGCCGACGTCCACCATGTGCGCCGCCCCCGCGGGCGTAAAATGGGTCAATGAGGGGTCGTTCATACGGTCCTCCCGATTCCACGCTGCCAAGGTCCAGCCCCCGGGCTGGAGATTCTTCCGCGGTGTCGGCTAGACTGGTGACTCATTCGACGCGATCGGCTCGGCCGTCGACGACCGAGCCCCACGACGAGGGCGCGCCATGACCGACCCGATACGCATTCGCTACTTTGCCAGCCTGCGCGAGACGCTCGGCCGCGCCGAGGACCAACTGCCCTACGAGGCGGGCTTGTCGGCGGGCGAGGTCTGGCGGCGGGTCACCGCCGATGCTGAGGCCGGGGATCCGCCGCTGATCGCATTGAACCACGAGTATGTGAGCTCGGACACCCCCGTCAACCCGGGGGACGAGCTCGCCTTCTTGCCACCGATCACGGGGGGATGATATGCACGTCGAGCTCGTCGATGCTCCCTTTGACCCCTACGCGCGTCTCACGGGCTATGAGGCAACGCTCCCCGCGCCGACACGCCGGCGACTCGGGGCCGCCGCCCAGTTCATCGGCCGGATGCGTGACCTCAACGATGACGAGGGCGTGGTGGAGCTCTTCCTCGAGCACTACCCCGGGATGACCGAACGGCGCCTCGAGGGGATCGTGCTCGAGGCCCAGGCCCACTGGTCGTTCACCGAGGGCTTGATCGTCCACCGAATCGGTACGGTACACCCTGCCGAGGCCCTGGTCGTCGTCGCCGTCTGGTCCGCCCATCGCGCCCCGGCCTTCGAGGCCTGTCGCTGGATCGTCGAGCACCTCAAACACAGCGCCCCGTTTTGGAAGAAGGAGACCCTCGCCAACGGGGCGCAACGTTGGGTCGAGACGAACACCCCCGGCTCGACCCCGGCCGAACCGATCATCGATACCGGCCGGTGGTGAGGGGACAGGCCGGCCGGCCTACCCCATCCTTAGATCGAACACAGGGCCGGCCTCAAGAACACGAAACCGGTTTTGTCAACAGCCCCCTAAAAACGTCGAGGGATGGCACCGAGCGCCCGCCCCCCAGAAAAAATCATTTTCATATCAGATTACTAAAAATCCTTTGGCCATTTGCCCGCCGCCGCATGGCGGATCGCCCCGGGGCAAATGCCCGTTTTTCCACTGACTTATCCACAGCCGCGCCCGGGTGAACGTGGCGTCCCCCATCCTCCGGATCGCCCTATTCCGTCCACTCCGCCATCCGTTGGACTATCGCCCGCCGGACGAGGGTCTGAGACCGCCAATCGGGGCCCGGGTGCTCGTTCCCCTGGGGGGGCACCAGGCCCTGGGGGTGGTTCATGAATACACCGAACGAAGCACCATTGACCCAGACCGACTCCGATCGGTCGCCCAGGTCTTGGATGCCGACGCGCTCCCCAGTGCCGATGCCATCGAGCTCGCCCAGTGGGCCGCCCGCTATTATCACTATCCGCCCGGCCAAGTATGGGCCACGCTCTTTCCCCCGTCACTGCGCCGCGCCGACGGAAGACTCCCGAGCCCGGAACCCCATTGGCGCCGTCGGCCCACGACGGATGCGCCTCCGGAACCCCTCCCCCCCCAGGCCCGATTGCAACGACGGCTATTGGATCGGATCGAAGCGGCCGGCCCCGCGGGGGTCCCCGAGGGCGAACTGCGGCCGATCGGTGGGGCCTGGCGGGAGGCCCTGCGGGCCTTGCAGCGACGGGGTTGGGTCATTGCTGGGGAGGGCCCGGCCCAACCGACCCCCGTGGAGGGTCGACCCGGCCCGACACTGAATGCCGAACAGGACGCCGCCGTGCAGGCGTTGCGGGCGCGACTCGGCCGCTTTGCACCGACGCTGCTGGAAGGGGTCACCGGCAGTGGCAAAACGGAGGTCTATCTGCAGGTGATCGCCGAGACCGTGGCCCAAGGTCGCCAAGCGCTCATCCTCGTGCCGGAGATCGGCCTGACCCCACAACTCATCCAGCGTTTTCGCGAACGACTCGGGGCCCGCGTCCACCCCTACCACTCGGGGCTCGCCGAGGGGGAGCGGTTGCGCACGTGGCGTGAGGCACGTGCCGGCCGGGCGAGCGTGATCTTGGCAACCCGCTCCGGGATCTTCGCCTCCCTGCCCCAACTCGGGGTGATCGTCATCGACGAGGAGCATGATCTCTCCTTCAAGCAACACGAAGGCTTTCCCTACCACGCCCGAGATCTCGCCGTCGTGCGCGCGGCCCGGCAAGGGATCCCCGTCATCCTCGGATCGGCGACCCCCTCGCTCGAGACCCTGCATCATGGGGAAACGGGCCGGTACGGCCACCTCCGCCTGCGGCAACGCGCCGGCGGGGCACAGCCACCGACCTGGGAACTCGTGGACATCCGGGGTCAGCGCCGATACAGCGGGATCGCCCGCAACGTCCTCCCCCGGATCGAAGGACAGCTGGCCGCGGGCAACCAGGTCCTCGTCTTCCTCAATCGCCGCGGCTACGCCCCGGTCTTCCTCTGTGACGACTGCGGCTGGTGTGCGGACTGCCCCCGCTGCGATGCCCATCTCACCTATCACGCCCAGGCCTCGCGGCTACGCTGCCATCACTGCGGCCATCACCAACCGCCGCCCCGGTATTGCCCGGCATGCGGCTCGACACGGCTCGTTGCCCTCGGCGAGGGCACCGAGCAACTCGAGCAAGAACTGGCCCAACGGTTCCCAGCGGCCACCTTGGCCCGCATCGACGCCGACACGACACGCTCCCGAACCCGCCGCGATACCCTGCTCGCCGATGCCGCCGCCGGCCGTGCCGATCTCCTCATCGGCACCCAGATGGTTGCCAAGGGGCATCACTTCCCGGGTGTCACCCTCGCCGTTATCCTCAACGTCGATCAGGGGCTCTACGGGGCGGATCTGCGGGCGAGCGAACACCTCGCCCAATTGCTGGTTCAAGTGGCCGGGCGAGCGGGCCGGGCGGAGCGCCCCGGCCATGTCCTCCTGCAAACCCGAGCGCCGAACCACAGGCTCTTGCAGCGGCTCATCAACGGCGGCTACCCCGAGGCCAGCCAGACCCTGCTGGCCGAGCGCGCGGCGCATCGACTCGCCCCCTTCCGCGCCCTGGCCCTGCTGCGCGCTGAGGCCTCGAGCCGCCAGCACGCTCAGGGGTTCCTCGAGGCGGCCCGGCATTGTCCCTCACTGGCCCGGACCCATCAGCTCGAGGTGCTCGGACCGGCCCCGGCGCCGATGGAACGCCGCCAGGGACGGTATCGCCAGCATCTGCTGCTCCAAGCCGACCGGCGAAGCGAGCTCCAAGCCGTCTTCCCCGGCTGGCTCGCCGAACTCGAGGCCCTGGACGGCGCGGAACGGGTTCGCTGGACCCTGGATGTGGATCCGGCCCAACTCGTCTAGCATGCGCCATCGACCCCAACCGGGTGGGGACCGGGCTCCGCCTACCGGGAGGCCGCGAGCTGGGTATCCATTTGCCGATCGAGCTGGGCAAACAACTCCCGGCTCTGTTGCTTGAACCGGGCCAATTCGGAACCGGATAAGGGCTCGGGGTAGGGCAAATCGACCCGCATCGGGTCCCGCGGCTCACCGTCGACGCGGAATTCATAATGCAGATGGGGCCCCGTCGACAGGCCCGTGCTCCCGACGTAGCCGATCACCTCGCCGCGACGCACCCGATCCCCCGGGTTCAAGCCGCGGGCATAGCGGGACATGTGCGCGTAGAGGGTCGAATAGGGTCCGCCATGCTCCAGGATGACCACCTTGCCGTACCCCCCTTTGCGATCCCGAAAAACCACCGTGCCGTCGCTCGCTGCCTTGATCGGACGTCCGCGCGGCGCGGCGAGATCCACGCCGGTGTGGGGTCGGCGCACCTTGAGGATCGGGTGGAAGCGATCCCGATTGAATGGCGAACTCACCCGGGTGTAATCCACCGGCGTGCGCAGGAACGCCGTCCGTAATGGGCTCCCGTCCGGGGCGAAGTACCCCATCTCGCCGGCGCGATCCCGATAGCGGACGGCCTTGATCGCCTCACCTCGGTTGACGAACAAGGCCGCCTTCAAGATCGGCGACGAAACCGACCGCCCCTTCGTATCAACCGTCGTCTCGTAGACAACGCTGAAGCGATCCCCCTGACGGACGTCCCGGGCAAAATCGACCCGGGCCTCGAAGACCTTGGCGAGGTTCATCACCAATCGGCGAGGCAGACCCGCATCGAGGGCATCCCGATAGAAGGAGCGCTCGATGGCCCCACTGATCCCGGTCCGTTGCACCGACCAATCCGAGGCGTCCGCCTCGTCGGCCTGCCATCCGCCCTCGGCATCGCGCTGGATCCGAACCTCCGTCTTGTGGCCCACCAATCGAATGGCCCTGAGCTCCTGGTCCGGCCCCAATAGGCAGGCAATCTCTTGGCCGGGATAGATGGGCTCGAGATGGCCCATCACATCCTCGTGCAGGAACAACTCGGTCCGAGTCGCCTCGGGCACCCCGAGCCGCTTCAGGATCCGAACCACCGAATCGCCTCGGCGGACCGAAACCGTCTCCCAATGCCCGGGCTCGGCGGACTCCACAGGATCCGAACCCTTGGCCCGTGACGCCGCCGTCATGGGCTCCGCCTGCCCCTCGGTCTGCCCTGAGGCCTTCAGGGACGCGGCCGGGACCGGC
>CAYFWJ010000137.1:0-6824 GCA_964346755.1 uncultured Ectothiorhodospiraceae bacterium | reverse complement strand
GGTCGTCGCCCGACCCCACTTCGCTTCCGCAGCACCGCTCCACGAGACCGTGTTGTCGGTCGCGATCAGCGCGTGGCCGATCCGTCCAAATCGCGGCCAGAAACCACTCCCTCGGGCCCCGAGAGATCACGTATCGGAAGTCTAAGCGCCGCCCGATTGGCTGATTTTCAGCGGCACTCAGAGCAGCGTTGGCTCTACCTCGGATCCCAACCCGAGGCTCCAGCGGCACCCCAGCCGACTGATATCCCTCAATTCTCCCTGTCCTCGTCAGTCAACCTGCGATATCCGCTGATTGTTCCGGCGTTGGCCTGTGCCAGCTCGAGGGACGCCGCACCGCACCGGGTGGCGCGCGGCGGGAAGTCGATTTTCCGTAGTTCAGTGCGGCAAACGTCCTCGCGCTGCAGGGCTGCCTATGCGCGGCACGCCGACAGGCGGTGCCCGGCGCCTGTCCGGCCACAGGCCGGGCAAGTCCTGGCGGGCCCGATGACTTCGGATGCGCTCGATCACCGGCGGGTCTTCGAGGCGTGCGATGCCCTGAGGGTGCCGTTGCTGTTCGGGGTGATTTCGACGTCCACCTTGAAGACCCACTTGAGCCATTGCGCCCAACGCATCGCTGCCTGTGGCTCGGTTGGCGTAGGGTGCTGTTCTTGCACCGTCTTGAGGGATGGGGCGCTGCCACACCGGCGCGCGGGTCGGATTCGGGCGCGCTGGGGCGGTTGAGTGGAAATATGCCGGGGAAGCGTGTCAAGTTCAAACGCGTCGGCGGGACCCGCGCGGCTGGCCGCGCGATGAACCCCAGTGGATCGAAGATCCCATGGGTCGTCCCGTCGCGGTACGGGGTTTTGCGCGAGCAAGCCAATATCGCCGCGCGGAGTGAGGAACCGGCGTTTTCCCGACACCGGCGGCTATGCCGAGGACAATCGGGGGGTCGCCGATTACACCGCCTGCGGTTTTGCCGGGCGCTTGAGTCAACCCGATCGGCTGGAGGATCTGCGACGCGAACTGGCCCGGGTGTCCCCGGCTCGGCCTTCGGCGTGAGGCCCATCTTGGGACGGTGGGCATTACTCGATCCAGACCTCGACCCGCCGGTTCTTGGCGCGGCCGCTCGGGGTGTCGTTGCAGAACACGGGATTGAGCTCGCTGAACCCATGAACCCGGATTCGTTCCGGCCGGACGCCACTCGCTCTCAGCCGTTCCCGCGCCTCCTGGGCGCGTTGCTGGGCTAGTCGCTGGTTGTAGAGGAACCGTCCCCGGGCATCGGCGAAGCCGAGCAGGTGGACGGTGCGCCCGGCCGCCGCGTCGTTGAGGTAGGCCGCGAGCAAGGGGGCGTCTTGCAGCGCCTTGTTGTCGAGCACCGCCGAGTCTGTCTCGAAGCGGAAGGTGACCGAGACGCGTTGGACCCGCTCGAGCAGTCGGCGCAGCGACTCGGTGAGTCGCTGGCTAAGCGCCTGGCGGCTCGCCTCGGCATCGAGGGCAGCGAGTCGCGGGGCCGCAGCGCCGGCCTCCAGGGTGTCGATACCGCGATCCACGAACCCGACCTCGGCGATGACGGATTGGGCTGAGGCGGAGAGCGCGTAGTCGATCAGGTCCCTGAGCAGGCCGATGCGATCGGCGCTGCGGGTGTAGAGAAAGAGGCGCCGACCCAGGACATAGTCCTCCGTTTTGATGGTGAACACGCTCGGTTGCTGCAGCACACCGCAGCGGCCACGCAGGGCGAGCGGCTTGACGCGGTCGGTGAGGGCGCCGGCGGCCACGAAACCGATGGCATAGGGATCGGCGGCGACTGCTTCGGCGAGGGCCGCATTGCGCTCATAGCGCTCCGCCGCCGGGGTGACCGCATCCCCGTCGCCGTCGAGCACCAGACTGGCAAAGGTATCGAAGGTGCCGGACTTGGCATCCCGGGCGTGGACCCGAATCCGCCGGTTCTCGAGCCCGACCTCGGCCCAGTTGGTGATGCGGCCGGTGAACAGGTCGGCCAGCTCATCGACGGAGGTGACCCGATAGAGGCTCGCTTCGGAGACGATGGGCACCACGCCATCGAGGGCGAGGACATGCTCCCGGTCCGGGCTCTGCATCCCCGCCTGGCCGCGACGGGCGATGCGCCGGACCTCCGCAGGCCGGATTCGGCGTGAGGCCATGCCGATGGTCGCAGTGCCTTCTGCGAGGGCGCGGAAACCGGTCGAGGAGCCGTGGGCCGCGATGCTCACCCGATCGTCAGCGGCGGTCAGGGTGCGCTCGAGGGCGTCCCCGGATTCCCGTAGCGGGCGTCCTTCGGCCTCGAAGTAGGCCCGCACCAGGGTGGGCATCAGGGCGGAACCGATGGTGTTGGATCCGGCGATGTGGACAGTCTCACCCCGGTTCCCCCGCGCGGGGCGGGGGTCGGAGGTGTCCGAGTTGGGCTCCGAGCGGGATTGGGTCGCTCGGGTCTCCGGGGTATCCTCGACCGTCGGTTCGGCCTCGAGCTCGATGTCACCCCCACCTTGGCACGGGTAGAAGTCGTCCAGATAGAAGCTCTGCCGCCCTAGGGGCGTGGCGAGATCCCATCGTGTCCCTGTGAACCGGATGAGTTCGCCCCGCACCTCGGCGCCGCTGACCTTGCTCTTGAGGCATACGGTGTTGGCCGAGGCGCTGGAGAGGATTAGCCCCCCGAGGAGGAGGACGATCAGGCCGACGGATCGCGATAGCATGGGACATCTCCTAGGGTTGGCACGTTGCGCGGCGAATCCATCGATGAGCTCGCCGAGGGCGACCAGGCGCTCGGCCGCATGCGGATTGCCCGACCGGCGCCAAGCTCGGGGAGGCTGTAGTCGGGCAAGGTCCGTTCACGGGGGGGAGGCGCCGGTCGGTCCAGGCGGATTGCGGCGGCGGACCGCGCCAAAACCAAGTCGCCATGGCCAGGGGGCCCTTCGGGGCACTCGCACGGTACTGGAGTTTGAGGCGGTACTCCCCGGGCCGATCGCTCAGTCGGGTCCCGTCGTGACGGGGGTAAAACAGAAGGGCTTGGCTGACGGCGGATTGACCCGCAACGGCGATCGGGCTGAACGGCTGGGCCTCGGCATCCGGTCGCTGCCCGACCGCGGCGGCGAAGTAGGTAGGCGCTGCCTCTGTCTCGGGATGGGAGACCGTGAGCTGGAAACCGTGGACGGCCCCCTCCTGGAGCCCCCGGTTGATCACGGTGACCGGTACGAGCAGGACCTCCTGACTGCCGTTGGGATGCCGCGCCAGATAGCTGGTCTCGGCGGCGAGCACGTGCAACTCGGCGGTTCGCAACTCCGTGAGGTACAAGGTCCAGCGCGGAGAACGCGCAGGCGAGCAGCGAGAAGCCGAGACTGACCAGGTTGCGCGCCCACGCCCTTGGGTTCATCAGGTGATGCCTCAATCTATCTCCTGCGTTGCTGCGCGCTATTCTAGCGGTTCGGGGGAGTGGGGCTAGGGCGTGCCGCCCGGTGCCCCGATTTTCGCCTGCCAGGAGGCGTTCTCGGGTTGAATCGAGCGGCAATGACTTGACCGGACCGTCATGGCCCAACGATCATAAGCGGTTAATCCACGAAGAGGGGGGACGTCCGATGGCCCAACCGGAGGTCAAGACCGAAGAGACCAAGCAGCACTTCGACGACATCTACGTCGCCGACACGCCGGTGCCATTCAAGGAGCGCATCCTCGATGCCCTCGAGTACGTTTCCGACAATTACAATCGGCAGACCTTCGATCGGCTGATCCTGCCTTGGATCCGGGAGCGAACCGTGGACGGCCTGCCGTTGCGCTTCGTCGATCTGGCCGGCTGTTTCGGAAACACTACCTTAGCGACCGTCTACGGGATGGACTACGAGGCGCTCCGCCACAACTGGCGGGACGCGCAGGCTGCCGGAACCATCGAGGCGGAGCGACGTTTCCCGGCGCATACCACCGCTATCGATATCTCCGCCAATGCGCTGGCCTATGGTCGATCCGCCGGGATCTACGATACGACCATCGAGGCCAATCTGAACGCCCCGGAGCGCGAGACGGCCGCTGCGGTGGAGACGGCCCTGCGTGAGGCCGAGTGCGTGATCTCCACGGCGGCCCTCGTCTACCTCGAACCGGAGGCGCTGACGCGCTGGGTCGATGCCTTTACGGCTGGTTCGGGCCCGGGCTATATGCTGGTCAATTTCCTCAATCCCTTCGGGTTGGACGCGGCCGATGCCACCAAGCGCACGCTCCTCCAGCGGCTGGAATTCGTCGGCAGTATGGCCGCCCGCCATCGCCGGATGTCGGCCCTTGAGCAGGCGAATTACCCGGGCGAGGAGTGGTCGCTCCTCGAGGTCTGGGTGTTGCGCCGGCATGCCTGACACCGGTGATATCCTCGCCGAGCGAGGGAGGGGACGGAGGCGTTCCGGTGGCTGAAGAGACCCCTGAGCCACCGGCATTCACCCGCCTGCCGACGCCCGCCAGCGCCGTGGTCGTGGGGTCGACGGGTGGGCTCGGCTCGGCCTTCCACGCCCATCTTAGCGCGTCAGGCCGCTTCGAGCGGGTCTATGGTTTGGGTCGGCGCACGGACCCCCCGCTTGATCTGGGCGATGAGGCCAGCCTCGAGGCCGCGGTTGCCGCCCTCGATCCGGCAGTGCCCGTGCGTTTGGTCATCGATGCCACTGGGTATCTCCACGGGGAAACCGGGGGGCCGGAGAAGACCTATCGCCGTTTGGACCCGGATCAACTGGCCCACGCCTTCGCGGTGAATGCCATCGGCCCCGCCCTGCTGATGAAGCATTTCCTACCGCGGTTCCCCCGTTCGGGGAGGGCGGTCTTTGCGACTCTGTCCGCCAAGGTCGGGAGCATTGAGGACAATTGGCTCGGGGGGTGGTACGGCTATCGGGCCTCCAAGGCCGCACTCAATCAACTGGTTCGAACGGCGGCGATCGAGTTGGCTCGGCAGCGCCCCGAGGCCCTGTGCGTGGCCCTGCATCCGGGCACCGTCGACACGGCGCTGTCCGCTCCCTTCCGCAAGACCGGATTGACCGTTCAGCCCCCGGCGACCGCAGCGGCGCGACTCCTCGATGTCCTTGAACGGTTGACCCCCGCCGACACCGGGGGCTTCTACAATTACGCAGGCGAGCGTCTGCCCTGGTAGCCGGCCCGTTTCGGTTGCACTCCGTCGGGCCTGTCCGGTGCTCGCCTCGACGTGTGCCCTTCGTCTCGATTTCCATCCTCAGGGGAGAAGTATCATGGGTTTCCTGTCTGGCAAACGGGCGTTGATCGTCGGCGTGGCGAGCAATCGCTCCATCGCCTGGGGTATCGCTCAGGCCATGGCCCGCGAAGGGGCGAGTCTGGCCCTGACCTATCAAAACGACAAATTGCAAGATCGGGTCGGCAAACTGGCCGAGGAGCTCGGGGCGTCCTGGACGGTGCCCTGCGACGTGTCTCAAGATGCCGAGATTGAGCAGGTCGCGGAGACCCTCGGCCAACACTGGGATGGGGTGGATATCCTCGTGCACTCGGTGGCCTTTGCCCCCCGGGACCAGCTCCAGGGGGAGTACGTCGCGAACACCACTCGGGAGGGGTTTGCGACGGCCCATGATGTCAGCGTCTACAGCCTCACGGCGCTCGCCCGTGCCCTACGTCCCCTGATGCGCGGCCGGAACGGTTCCATCGTCACCATGACCTACCTCGGTTCCGAACGGGCCATGCCCAACTACAACGTCATGGGGGTTGCCAAGGCCTCACTCGAGGCAAGCGTGCGTTACCTCGCCCAGGACCTCGGGCCCGACGGGATCCGGGTGAATGCCGTATCGGCAGGGCCGATCAAGACCTTGGCGGCCTCGGGGATCGCAGACTTTCGATCGTTTCTGGATCATGTGGAAGGGAGCGCCCCGCTACACCGCAACGTCACGATCGAGGACGTGGGGAACACCGCGGCCTTCCTTGGCTCGGATCTGGCCGGCGGGATTACCGGGGAAGTGATCTACGTGGACAGTGGTTACAACATCATCGGCATGGCGTAGGCCCTGGCTATGACCGGAGGGGCCCGGGGCGCCAATCGGCAGTTTCGAGTCCGGCCGCGGCTCGTGACCTGGCCGAGGACTTGGGACATCGCCGATGGCGCCGGTCAGCCCCGGTATCGGGCGCGAGGGACGCGATTCGGTTTCGGGCCGGCGCTCCGGCTCTGGGAGCTCGCCGATGGCGAGCGGGAGTGCCTGCGCATCGAGCGGCGCGGGGTGTTGTGGCCGACGCGTTACCAGTTAGTTCAAGGGGGTACCCCGCTCGGTTGGGTGCGCAAACGCTCTTCGCTGCTGATCTGGACCTGGGTCGCCGTCAACTCCGCTGGCGGTGAACGACTGAAGGCCGTCGGCGACTTCGACGAACCGGATTACCGGTTCCAGCGGGGCGATGAGCCGGTGGCCCGGGTCAGTCGACGGCTCTTCTCCTTAGGTGGGACCTACGGCATCGCCATCGACGATCCCGGGCTCCATCCGCTTCTGATCCTCGGCGCCGCCCTGGCCATCCAGATCATGCATCCCGAAGATGAGCCGAGCGCGGGCGAGGGCGATGAGGCGGACGATGACGATTGATCGGCGCCGCCTGGGCCGGGTCTGCGATCCCTCGAGAATGGAAAACGGATCCTGGATGGCACGTCCTCGAGCAACACCTCCCGGAGGGATCGTTGGTCATACCATCGCCCCGCCGCGGAACATCCCGCGCGGCCGGGTGTTTCAAGCCGTCATGGGATTGCTGGATCCATTACATGGCGTCGACCGACGGCTCGTGTCGTTCCGTGAGTTTGACCGACTCAACTCAACGGCCATGTCCCGTATTTGACCCGATCGTTGAAACGTCTGAGACGATCATGG
>CAYFWJ010000136.1:0-6849 GCA_964346755.1 uncultured Ectothiorhodospiraceae bacterium | reverse complement strand
GCTCGTCTCACACAGCGGCTCCCCCTCGGCGATCGGTAGGCGTTGGGCGTGGGTCTCCATCCAGGCCCGATACGGCTGGCGGGTCTTGATCCGCTCATCCACGGCCTCGGGTAGCACCAATTCCCCGGTTGAAGTATCGGCGGCGAAGATTTGGCCCGGCTTCAGGCGCCCCTTCATGACCACATCGCGGGGGTCGTAGTCGTAGACCCCGATCTCCGAGGCCAGGGTGATGTGCCGATCCTTGGTCAATACCCAGCGGGCCGGACGCAGGCCATTGCGATCCAAGGCGCAGCAGGCGTAGCGGCCTTCCGTTAGCACCAGGCCCGCGGGCCCGTCCCACGGCTCCATGTGCATGGAATTGTACTCGTAGAAGGCCCGGATATCCGGGTCCAGGGACGAAGCATTCTGCCAAGCCGGGGGGATCAGCAGTCGGAGGCTGCGGAATAGATCGACACCGCCGGCCAGCAAGACCTCCAGCATGTTGTCTAGGCTCGCCGAGTCGGACCCATCGCGGGAGACGAGCGGGAGCAGTTCGTTGAGGTCCGGAAGGGCCGAGCTGGCGAATTTGCTCGCGCGGGCGTTGGCCCAATTGCGGTTACCCTGGATGGTGTTGATCTCACCGTTGTGGGCCAGCAATCGGAAGGGCTGGGCGAGTCGCCACTGTGGCCAGGTGTTCGTCGAGAAACGCTGGTGGAACACGCAGAGCGACGAGGCCAGGCGCTCATCCTGGAGATCGGAATAGAATACAGGTAGGCCGTCGGGCATGACGAGCCCTTTGTACGAGATCACCCGTGTGGAAAGGCTGGCCACGTAGAACGCGGGGTCCGTCGTCTCCAGGCCAAGCTCAGCCCGACGCCGAGCCACGAAGAGCTGACGCTCGAAGGCGTCGTCGGTCGGTACCGCCTCGGTCGCATTCACGAAGACCTGCTCGATCCGCGGCACCGTTCGGAGGGCCTCGGCGCCGCAGGCGGAGCCGTCGGTGGGCACGGGGCGCCAACCGGCCACCGCCAGACCAACGCGCTCGAGTTCCGCCTCGAGCCTCGCCCGGGTGGTGGATGCCACGTCGGCCTCTTGGTTCATAAAGACCATGCCGACGGCGAAACGCGCGCCGAGTTGGAGACCGCTGTCGGTTGCGACGGCCCGCAAGAAGGCCTCAGGTCGCTTCATCAACAGTCCGCACCCATCGCCGGACTTGCCGTCGGCCGCGATCGCCCCGCGATGGGTCAGCCGTCCGAGGGCGCCGACGGCGGTCTGCACGAGCCAGTGACTCGCCTGGTCGTCCATCTGAGCGATCAAGCCAAATCCACAGTTGTCCCGCGGTTGGGTTTCGTCGTACAGTGAGCTGACGCCGTTCGTCTTAGTCGCTTGGATCACGGTCATTCTCCCCGCCATCGGGTGTCGCATCGGACTCGGCAGCCCCCAAGGAACCCTCGGTTGCACAGGCTGCGGCAAGTCAGCAAAAGGTTTTTGAGTATAGCGACAGGCCAGTCGCGAGTTCAAATCGAATCCTGGGGGCCCCCGCGCCCTGTCTTTGGACCTTGACTGCCCCGCAAACACTTCATGCCTTGCTCCCCCAATCCCCTGGCGCTGCAATTCGGTCCGCGCATCGAGGATGACGGTCGCATCACCTTCCGGCTTTGGGCTCCCGGTGCCCCCGGGATCGTGGTGGGCATCGGCTCCGGCGATCCGCCTGCGATCCAACGACCTTTGGTCCCCCTTGGCGAGGGCTGGTTCGGCTTGACGACCCGGGCCGCGACCTTGGGTTCACGGTATCGATTCCGCCGCGGGGATCGTGCGCAGTGGTTGCCGGATCCGGCCTCCCGCTATCAGCCAGCGGATGCCCACGGGCCCAGCCAAGTCATCGACGAGTTCCAGGGGCGTGCCGAGCTCGTGCCCCCGCCTGCCGTCGATTGGCTCGACACCGTCCTGTACGAGCTCCATGTTGGCACCTTCTCCACCTCCGGTGATTTTGCCGGCGTCCAGGCCCGCCTCGATGCGCTGGTCGAGCTCGGGGTCACGGCAATCGAGCTGATGCCGATCGCCGATTTCGTGGGCCGATGGAACTGGGGCTACGACGGCGTCCTGCCCTATGCCCCGGAAAGCCGCTACGGTCGCCCCGAGGATCTCCGGGCCTTGATTTCCGCCGCCCATCGACGCGGGTTGCGGGTCTTTTTGGATGTCGTCTACAACCACTTGGGCCCGGAGGGCAATCCCCTACCGGCGTTGTGCCCGGCTTTCTTCGATGGGCGCCATCAAACGCCCTGGGGGCCGGGTCTGAGGTTGCATGGGCCCGATTCGGAGGGGGTTCGGGCCTTCCTGATCGAGAACGCCGTGTATTGGCTGGACCGCTTCGGTTTTGACGGCCTTCGATTAGACGCCGTGGATGCCCTTTATGATCCCTCGCCGAAGCATCTTCTCGATGAGCTCGCCGAGGCGGTCCATGCGGCCTTTCCGGCCGATCGCCCGGTCCATCTGGTCCTGGAGAACGACCGCAACGAGGCCTCGCGATTAGGGGCGCCGCCCCGCTACCGTGCCCAGTGGAACGATGATCTCCATCATGCGCTGCATAGCCACCTGACCGGGGAGGCCCAGGGCGTCTATGGGGATTTCGCGGATCGGCCGCTACACCATGTGGGCCGTGCCCTAGCCGAAGGCTTCGCGTTCCAAGGGGGGCCTTCCGATGTTCGGGGCGGGCAAGCCCGGGGCGAATCCTGCGCGGATCTATTCCCCACTTCTCTAGTCAACTTCTTGCAAAATCATGACCAGATCGGTAACCGGGCCGACGGCTACCGCATCAGTGAGCTGATCTCCCCAGAGGCATTCGCCGCCGCATCGGCCCTAGTCTTTCTGGCCCCTGGTATCCCAATGCTCTTTATGGGACAGGAATGGGCATCCCGTGCACCGTTTTGGTTTTTCGTCGACTTCACGCCGGAGCTCAATCGGCGGATCGATCGCAATCGGCGGCAGGGGGTGTTACCGGGACACCGTAAGCCGCCACCGGTTGCGGATCCCAATACGGTTGCCGCGGCACGTCTCGATTGGCACGAGGCCCAGGTGCCGGGCCATCGGGATTGGTGGGATTGGCATCGGGAGCGGTTGAACCGTCGTCGTGAGCGGCTCCAGCCGTTGCTGCGCCGGCTCACCCCAGCGGGAGCGGCGCGCTATCGGGTCCTGTCGAATCAGGTCCTGGCGGTGTGCTGGCCGCTCGACGACCGGAGGGCAATCCACCTGTGGGCGAATCTTACGTCGGATCCCCGGTCGGATTTGCCGTCTCCAGGGCCAACCCACGGGACCGTGATCGATTGTGTACCAGAAACCGCCGCGATGTCGTTGCGCTCCGGTGCGCTGCCCCCCTGGGCGGTGGTTGCGTGGTTGGAGGCGTCGGAATCGCCGAAGAGATAGGTCAGGGCGTAGACAACAAGTGATGATCGGAGATCGGTCCGCGACCGCGATGTCCAACCAATCAGGTCGGTGGGCGAAGCGCCAGCGCATCCACGTTCGGGGCTTGGGTCCTCGAGCCCCACTCAGATGCGCCGGATTCGATCGACAAAGTAAGCCCCGAGGGGGGAGGTTTCCCACATGCAGCCGATCGAGGAGCGGGACATCCTGTGTCCCTATTGCTGGCAACCCTTCGCTATCTCGGTGGAACCGGCGCTGGGTCATCAGCGCTTTGTTGAGGACTGTCCGGTCTGTTGTGCGCCGGTTCAAGTCGAGGTGGTATCGGATGAGGCAGAGGGGGGGTACTACCTCAACGCCTGGCGGGCCGACGGTTCGGATTAGGCGTTGGACGGTCTTAGACCTCAGCGTGGCATCGTCGCTGACACCTAGTGGGCGTGGTCTATCGGTTGCGGGTCTCGCTGGGTTTGGAAACGGGTCGCGGGCTGTGGGGCCGCGACCCGTTTCGCTCCGGATGATACGCCGGAGCCGCCGAGGCGCTAGTCGTCAGCTCGGGTATCCGGGATTGTCGGTGACATTCTTGAGCTTGGGTTCGTTCAGCTCGATATCCCGAATGACCTTCTGTTTGCGCAGGTGGCTGGCGACCACCTCCCAGACCGGGATCCCCTCGAGTTGCTGGTTGACGTTGGCCCAGCCGGCGACGACGTAGTTCTTCTTGGGATCGACCGGCTTGCCATTGATCTCCATGTCACTGACCCGGTTACCGATCGTGGCGGTCGGGTCAATTGCGAACCGGACGCCTCCGACGCGCACCATGTCGCCGCCCTGCTGATAGTAGGGATCCTTATTGAATATGTTGTCCGCCACATCCTCGAGTACCGTCTTGATGCGCTCGCCGGTCATCTCGTTGCGGGTGACGGTGGGGTAGGTGATGGCGGTTTGGGTGAGCACGTGCTCCATGGTGATCGCATGCCCCGGGGGAACGGAGACACCCCAGCGGAAGCCGGGGGAGAAGGCGACCTCGGCGTCCATCTCCTCCATCAAGGCGTTGCAGATCACTTGATCGAAGGTGCCGTTGAAGTTGCCGCGCCGGTAGAGGGTATCGTCGGTGACGGCAAGCTCCTCGTTCAGTCGATCGCTCATGCGGAAGGTCTCCCCGTTGTAGGTCACCTCCGATTGGCGCATCTCCTCGATGTATTTCGCCATCTCCGGATCCGCCTCGATGTGATCGGCAAACACCGGCACCAGCTGGTAGCGATAATCCTGGATCGTGCCATTGCGCACGTCGAGATCCAGCACCGACAGGAATTTGCCATTGGAACCACTGTTCATCACCAGCGTGGTCTTGCCGGCCGGGTTCGCGATCTTCATGGCATCCGGGACGGCGTCGTGGGTGTGCCCACCGAGGATCGCGTCGATGCCCTCGACTTGACTCGCCATCTTGAGGTCCACGTCCATGCCGTTATGAGAGAGGACGACGACGACCTGAGCGCCCTGGCGACGCGCTTTGTTGACGGCGTCTTGCATCTTCCTGTCCCGAATGCCGAAGCTCCATTCCGGGATCAGGTACTGGGGATTGGCGATCGGTGTGTAGGGGAAGGCTTGGCCAATGATCGCCACCGGCACGCCATTAATTTCCTTAATGACATGGGAATCGAAGACCGGGTCGCCCCACAGTTTATCGACGACGTTTTGGGCGACGAAGTCGATTTGGCCGGCAAAATCGTTGTTGATAATCTCCTGGACCCGATCGTCCCCGTAGGTCATCTCCCAGTGGGATGTCATGACGTCGACCCCGAGCTTGAGTTGGGCATCGACCATGTCTTGAGCATTGGTCCACAGCGCGGTACCGGAGCCCTGCCAGGTATCTCCGCCATCAAGCAGCAGGGCGCCCGGGCGATCAGCGCGTAAGCGCTTGACGAGCGTTGAGAGATGGGCGAAACCGCCGACCTTGCCATAGTGCTTGGAGGCCTCGGCGAAGTCGAGATAGGTGAAGGCGTGGGCCAGCGGGCCGTTGGGCGGGATATTGAAATGCTCGAGGAATTCCTGTCCGACTAGATGCGGGGGGCGGCCGTACATGGATCCGATCCCGAGATTAACCTCCGGCTCACGGAAGTAAATCGGGAGCAACTGGGCGTGGCAATCGGTGTAGTGCAGCAGTGAGACATTCCCAAAATTCGGGATTTGGTAGAAGTCCTTGGGCAAGGGGCGGAAACTGCCCGATCCGGATTTCGTCGCTGCGCTCAAGGGGGCGCCCATGGCAGCGGCTGCGGCGAGCACTTGCAGGAATTCGCGGCGAGACAAATTCATGATCGACCTCTTAGGTTTCTTATCGTGTGGCATCGGCTCATCGACGCACCGGCGAAGCGTAACGAATGGAGCAACCGGGTGTAAGCCCCTACGACACAAACCCGGCCCATCAATGGCCGGGTTTGTATGAGCCGTCGCCTGGGTGAGATGTCCAAGAGGATTATGGCGCTACGGCTGCGGATTGGTTACTTCCGAGCGCCCGGGCCGTTGACCTCGAGTCCGTTGGCCATGGACGTCATGAAACATTCGAGAGCGCGGTACGCTTCGCTCTGAGCCGACTTCGGTTTCGCCCTCACGTTGTGGTTGCACCGGGCGAAACGCTGATGCAAGGTCCCGAGCTCACTCCATTTGGAGCGGTCGACCGGGAAGTGGCTGGGGTGGCCGTCGGCGGGACTGAAGTAGTCGGTGCGGATCCGCATACCGGCCTTTATAGGTGTGGCAATCGGCACAGGACATGTTCAGCTGGCCTTTCTTCGCATAACAGGCCCTTTGGCCCTGTTTGTACCACGCGTGAGCCGATTCGCTCGGGATCTCGATATCGATCGGGTTCCCGCGCGAGTGGTAGACCCGATAGGCGAGGATCTTGGCGAGGTCCCCTTGCTTCCAACGGAAGAGATCCTCGCCATTGGCCTCGCGGCACTCATTGATGGCCATCTCGGATGGCCATCTCGAGGGTCATGAGCTCATCCCGCTCGGCGTCGAAGTCGGGATGGTTTTGTCGGATCCCCCGACCCCCGTTTGTCGAAGCAATCGGCATAGGTCTTGCAGTTCGCGAACGGCGTTTCGAGCCTGTCTTCCCCGTCGGCGACCGTCAGCCCATACGGAGGGGATGCCTCCCTCATCCATCTCCCATAGGTCCCGAAGCGGCTTGTGAATGAAATAGATCCGATTGACGAAGTCGTTTTCGGGGGTGGCCAAGTAACCATGCACCATAATACGCCTCGAACTCCGGCTGACCCTACTCCGGTGAGGCGTAAACGACCGTCCCGACGGCCGCCGAGATGCCCAGGCCGAGTAGACCCAGAACGCTGGCGTCGGTGCATGGTATGCACCGACGCCAGCGTTGAGTCGCTGATGGAGGTATATCTCTATCGGACCGTGGTCTCGCTGGAGTCCGAGTCGCCGTTGTTATCGACCCAGGAG
>CAYFWJ010000135.1:0-6858 GCA_964346755.1 uncultured Ectothiorhodospiraceae bacterium | reverse complement strand
CCGAGGTGGGGACACTCAAGGGAAAGACCGGTTATCTCTCGCCGGAGCAGGCCCGCGGTGACGCGCTCGATGCCCGTTCGGACCTCTTCGCCGTCGGGGTCATCCTCTACGAGCTCTTGCTCGGCGAGCGCCCGATTGCCGGCGATGTCTTTCGCACCCTCGAGCAGCTCCGAGGCTTCGATCCGAGTCAGCTCGCCCCGCAGCTGGATACCCTCGAACGCGGCCCACGCGAGGTGCTCACCACGGCCCTCGCGCCGGATCCGGCGGATCGCTATGCCCGCGCCGAGGATTTGCAGGCGGCGCTGGAGCGGCTGCTCGTCTCGGGGGAGACCGGAACGGTGAGTGCCCGGGATTGGCAAGGGCACATGTCGAGCCATTGGGCGGCCGAGCGGGATCGGGAGGCGCGTATCCTCCAGCACGAGGCGAGTCCGGAATCGGAGCCGAGCGCCGTGTCCCCGGTCGGTGGCACGGCCCGCATCCCGGGGGAGCCGCCCCCGAGCGCGTCCTCCGCCGTACCGGAGCCGTTGCCGGACCCGCCCCGCTCGGCGACCACGGGCGCTCCGTCCCGGTCCCCCGGGGATTGGGCTCGACGGCTGGGATGGGTGATGGCGGGGTTGATCGCCTTGGTCCTAGTCGGTGGGCTGCTAACCCGGCCGCTGATCGACCAACCGCCGAGCCTCGCCGATACCTCGGAGACCGCGGAGCCGTCGCTTGACGCCACGGATACCGCCGGGCCGCGTGATGCGGGCGACGAGCCGAGTCCGCCGGCTGGTTCCGAGGCGGGTCCGGCCATCCCGGTCGATCGGCCTGCCCCAGAGCGTCGCCGGGCCGACCAACGGCGCTGGAGTCGCCTGGAGGACCGGCTCGCCGAGGGGGATCTGCGCGGGGCGGCGGAGCGTTTCTTCGACTGGCATGAGGCGTTGCCGGGGCTCGATCCCCAGACCCGCCGCCTCCGCACGACCCGGTTCGCGATGCTGACCTATGAGCGGTTGCGGGACCGGATCCGTGAGGATGCCAAGGCTGCGGAGACCCTGCTTCAGGCGCTACGGGGCTTTGCCCCGGACACCGTCGAATGGCGCTTCCTAGAGGCCCTGGCCCGGCTCCGGCAGGATCGTCCCGAGGCGGCTCGGAGCGGATTCAAGGCGGTCTTGGCGGTCGCCCCGCGGCATGTCAGTGCCCATTTCAACCTGGCCTATCTTGCCCAGCGCACCGGCGAGTCGGCGGACGCCCGACGCCACTATCGTCGGGTTGTCGCCCTGGGGCCGGATTTTCAAGATGAGGCCCTCTACAATCTGGCCGTGCTCGAGGCTCAAGCCGGGGCTCACGAGAGCGCCCGGCAACATCTCCGCCAGGCCCTGCGCTTCAATCCGGAGAACCGGGCGGTGAAACGTTACCTCCGTCGGTTTGAAGCGAGCCCTCACGACAACACCACGGAGGTACCATGAGACGGCAACGCGTGTGCCGGGTCGCGGGTCGCGCCACGAGCGGCTCGATCCTTGTCCTCGTCATCGGACTCGCCTTGGGCGGCTGTATCGCCCGGGATTATGTCCCGTTCGTCGATGACGATCCCGCGGGGCCCGTCGAGGCCCCGGATCGATCGGGCGTTGTCCACACGGTCCGATGGTCGGGGGAAACCCTAGGGACGATCGCCCGTTGGTATACCGGTTCGGCGAGTCGGTGGCGGGCGATCGCGCGCGCCAACCCGGATCTGGAGCCGGAGCGGCTTCGCCTCGACGATGAGGTCCTCATCCCCGAGGACTTGGCCGTGCGTCGCGCGCCCATGCCTCGGCGGGTTCTCGAGGACCCCCCGACGTCGTCCCCGACGTCCGAGACAGGCCAGGCAGAGGCCACTGACTCGGGTGACACGCCGGATGCATCGGGCGAGGCGTCGAGTGAGACCGGTGAGGCGAGCGCCCGGCCGCCCACCCCAACGCCTGCGGATGAGGCCCCTGGCGATTCCGATGCCGCGTCGCGGGCTCCCGGGGCGCAACGCGGCGAACCGGAGGACGAGGTCGCCCCGGAACTCTTTGGCCCACGCGGGCTGTAGGTGATCTCGCCCGCTCGGTCATCCAAGGCGCCGAGGACGCGCCGTGGTGCCCATCGGTTCGCCGGCCATGGGGGATCGCTCGGTTCGGGAGAACGTCCGCTCGTTCCTGGGCGCCTCGCCGATGGGCCGGGGCATGGTGCCGGTCCCGAGGAACCGATCCTCTCGATTGTTTAACATCTAAGGAGTTAGCCATGGGGCTCGCCCATCGTTCTTGGGTTCTCATCGTCGCACTGGTCGCAGCACCGGTCATGGCCCAACCCGTCGATAACGGGACGGCCCCCGGCCGCGATCCCGGCGGTGCGGGGGATCCACCGATCCGTTACGTCACCGATCGCTTGGACGTTCCCCTCCATGAGGGACCGGGCCGGCGGGAGCCGATCACTGGAACGGTGGCCAGTGGAACCCCCCTCCGCGTTCGCGAGCGGGGCCCCGACGGCGCGTTTGTCCGGGTCACCGGGACCGAGGGCGAGGCCAGCGGCTGGATCCGGGCCGCCTACCTCAGTGAACAGACCCCGGCTCGACAAGCCTTGGAGGCCGTGCGCCGTGAGCTTGAGGCGCTGCGGGCTCGACATGAGCGGCTCCTGCGCCAGTCCGAGGGCATGGCGCCGGGGGCGGCGACGGATCAACCCGAGCCCTCGGATCGCGGTGCGGGCAATGGCACTCTGGGTTCGCCCGAGGCGTCGACGGACGCCTTCGAGATCGGCGCCGCCGCGCCGTCCGATAACGCCCTTCAACAACGCGTCCTGGAGCTCCAGGACAAACTCATCGATCTGCGTCGCCAACGCGACGAAACCGTGGCACGCCTGCGCGGTGAGATCGAGTCCCTCAAGCAATCCACCGGTCCGGAGGACACGGCGGAGGCTGGGGATCATGATAATCGCTTGAAGGAGCGCATCCAGCGATTGGAGCAGCGCAATCGGGAACTGACGCGGCAGAACGGTTATTACTGGCTGGCGGCTGGTGGGGGCTTGCTATTCCTCGGGCTCCTTCTCGGGCTCGTGGTCCGGGGGCGACGTCCCGCGGCCTCGGCGTAGCGGCGACGAGGGTCCGCGCCGAGCGCTCGGTTAGCCAGGTCAATGCCGACGGCCCCAGCGGATCACGATGCCCATGGCATCCCCGCGCCGAGCAGCCCGCTGGAGCTCGGCGGTGTCGATGGCAAGACCGCCCGGGATCGTGGCCAGCACGAGGCTGCTGGTGCCGTGGCTCAAGGCGCGGCGGAAGCACCGCGCCGTGGCCCGGTCCCCGTTCGCCGCGACCACCCGGGTCCGTCCGGCCAATCGGGGTGAGGCCCGGAACACCTGGCGCCATTCCGGGGGCAGGGGGCCGATCCAGGTCATCCACCGATCCTCGTGGATCCGGTCCGCCAGGTGATCGGCGAAACGTTGCATGAGGGGCTGGGCACCCCCGAGCGGGAGTCGTACCCCGACGATTCGGCCGGTGGGGGACGGGCGCTGGGAGTGGCCCGGGGTGGGTCCGGTTGCCGCGGGCCAGCTCGCCCGGTTCATCGAGCGTTCGAGAGGGGGGGTCATCGACGTGGCCTCCTGGGGTCGGGTGTGGGTCGGTGCGATATCTGTAAATATATACAGCTATCGGCGATTCCGCAACCCGGTTTCGGTTGCCCTTGGAACCCGCACCTAAGCCACCGGCCTATAGTCAGCGGCACCATCTGTGGTCGGTCCCGCGCATCGATCCACGACGCCATGGTCGCCGATACCTTGCGCCCTCGCGGCGATGGCCACGAAGGGGTGCTGAATTGAATGGGGGGCGGCTTCCCCGCGAGCGGACCCGTCCCCGAGGCAAGATGAGAGAGATGAACGATGCAAAACGTGATCGGATTGGCCTTCTTTGCCTTCGGGGCCCTGTTCTTCGTGGCTGCGCTGCGCTACCGGCGCCGGGTCGTGGTCGCGTGGGCCCGCTACCATGCCTCGATGAGCCCGGGCACCCAGCCGCCGCGGCAACGCTTCGGCGGATTCGCTGCCCGGGCGCGGCCATTCATTACCTTCGCCTTGCAGCTGTTCGCGATCGAGACGATCCTGATGTACTTCTTCTTCAACGGGGATCGGCTCTTCTCGCTGTTCGATCTCGCCGGCTGGCTGTTTCTACTGACCGGCTACGGGACCTGGATCAACCTCCATATCGTGAGCCGGCCCCCGCCGGCGGGCGCGGTCTCGGAGGTTACCGATGATGCCGGTGCCGCCGTGCCGCCCCTCGGGGACTAATGCCCGGCCGGGGCGATCGAATGGGCTGCTCCATCCGATCATTCAACGGTAACGAGGTGTCCCATGACCGACGAGGCCCATCGACGGGCGCTGGACCTTGCCGATGCCGGCGACTGGGACAGCGCCCACGCCATCGTGCAGGATCGCGACGATCCCGTGTCCTGTTGGATCCACGCCAATCTCCATCGCGAAGAGGGCGATCACGGGAATGCCGCGTATTGGTACCGCCGGGCGGGTCGTTCGGCCAGTCGAGCCGCCTGCCCCGAGGAGCGGAGGACGATTCGCCAGGGGCTCGATGGGGGAGCGCGCTCGGGATGAGCCCGCTCCGTCCGATCCGCCGGGCGATTCAAACGTCCTACGCGTTTTTCAATACCCCCGATACGACCCCGCGTTAACGGAGGCCCCCGATGGATGAATCCACTCGAACCGAGGTTGAGGCGGCTGCCTTCCGCGGCCTCATCGAACACCTGCAGCATCGAACGGATGTCCAGAACATCGATCTCATGAACCTCGCCGGCTTTTGTCGCAACTGTCTCGCCAAGTGGTATCGCGCCGCGGCCCGTGAGCGAGGGGTTGAGCTCAGCTACGAGGAGGCCCGCGAGGCGATCTACGGGATGCCGTACGCGGATTGGAAAGCGGCGTACCAGACGGAGGCGACGCCGGAGCAACAGGCGCGGTTTGCCGAAACCTTGCCACAGCACGCCTTCGCGCCCGAGGACAAGGGGTGACCGGCGTTTCGTCGGGCGAATGCGCTTGATCCCTTGCCGACGTCGGGTCCGGTGGGGCCGGGGACGCCGGTGGGATCCGCCCCCGGAGGCCGATTGATGCGCACCTGGTGGTTGCCGCGCGAGCATGGGGCGTGGGCGGAACTCGGCCTCCCCCTACTCACCGGGTTGAGTCTGGCGCCGGCCTCGGTCGCGGGGGTGTGCCTGGCGATCGCGGCCTTCGCCTTGTTCATGGCCCATGAGCCGTGGCTCCTGGCCCGGGGGCAGCGCGGGGGGCGGCTCAGGCGTTCCCTCGGCCCAGCGGCCCGGCGCCTGGTGGCGGGTTGGCTGGCGCTTGCCCTCGGCGCCGGCGGCGTCGTCCTACTGACCCTGCCCGGCTATGCCCTGGGCTGGCTCGGTCTGCCGGTCGGGCTCGGGGGGCTGGCCGGGTGGATCGTCTGGCGAGGTCAGGAAAAAAGCCTCGCCGGCGAGCTCGTGATCGCTGTGACCTTGGCCTCGCTGGCCGCCCCGCTCGTGGCCTCGGGCGGGGCCCGTCCGGCGGCGATCCTGGCGGTCGTCGGTCTGTGGGCTGGGCTATTCGTGGGGGCGACCCTGGCCGTTCGGGCCCTGTTCGAGCGGGGCTCGGATCCCTGGACGGGGGCGCGGATGCGGCCTGTCGCCTTGGGCGGCGGGGGCATCCTGGCCGGCCTTGGCCTCGGGACCGGTCTGGCGGGGGGATTACCCGGGGTCGTCCTCGGGGTCGCCGCTGTTCCCCTCGGCCTTGGCCTCCTGGCCGTCCTGTGGCGTTGGCCCCCGCGTCGGCTCCCTCAGCTGGGTATCGCCTTGGTGCTCACCCAGAGCGCCGTCGCGATCGCCGTGATCGCGACCTTCCCCTTCTAGGGCATCGGCCCGGCCCTCGAGCGCCTGCCCCGGGCCCTCCCGCTTGCTCACGCCTCCAGCCTCCAGATCCTTGAGCAGCAGATGCAATAAGGCGATGTCGCGGGCGGTGAACCAGACCAGGCCCTCCCGTATCCAGTGCGCGAGCGTCGTGTTCGCGCCCACCCCGAGGCGGTTCAGCAACGCCTGAATCCGTTCCCGCGCGCGGGTGTAGGCGCCCGATTGCGCGTCCGCGTCCGCGTCCGCGTCTCGGGTCGCGGCGGCCGTCGGTCTCGGTGCCTCACCGGGCGCCACCAGGGCATAGAGGTAAATCGTCACGGCCTGGGCCAGGTTCAACGAGGGATAGGACACCGCTTGCGGGATCCGGCTCAGCGCATCACAGCGATTCACGTCCCGGTTACTCAGCCCCGAGGCCTCGCCCCCGAAGACCAGAGCGACTCGGCCCACGGTGTGCCCCTTCTCGCGGATGCGCTCGCAAAGGCCCGTGGGGGTGTGGTAATGCCGCGGCGCCCCCCGATGGCGCTGGGTGGTTGCCACGGCGAAGTCCACCCCGCGCAAGGCTTGGTCCAGGTTGGGATAGGTCCGGGCGTCGCTCAATAGGTCCTGGGCCCCGTGTGCGACCCAGCTCGCCTCGGGGGTTCGATGGGCCAGACTGTCGACGATGGCCAGATCGGAAAACCCGAAGGCCACCATGCTTCGGGCCACGGCGCCGACGTTGGTGGATCGGCTCGGGCTCACCAGGACCACTCGGAACGCCGGTGTCCCCGGCAAGGCGTCGGTTGATTGCATCGATGAGGCTCCTTCGCGGGTGCTGAACGCCTGCCCGAACCCCCCTCAGACCGTGGGCCGAGTCGCTGTCGAGACCCGTGATTCGGGGGGTGTTCAATCCAGCGGTAGTTGCCCGCCGGGATCCCGGTGAGGTGTTCTCCGAGTGGCTTGGATCGCCAGACGAGTGGCCCGATCGATCCGTCGATTCCCCGTTATGGCCGCC
>CAYFWJ010000134.1:0-6937 GCA_964346755.1 uncultured Ectothiorhodospiraceae bacterium | reverse complement strand
CCTTCAGCAGACCGCCGTCGGGACACGCGGTGAACTCCGGGATGCCGGTGACGGTCCGCTCGAGATCGCGGGTGAGGTGCGTTGGGAGGAGCCGCAGCGGCTCACCCTGGATCTCCGCCTGACACCACGTGCGCAGGCCACCGGCGCCTTGCGTCGAGCGCTGCCCGCCCTGGCTCAACCCCTGGATGACGGGAGCTACCGAATCCAGACCGAGGTGCCCTTGAATCGTCTCCCGGGGGCCGGCTGATTGCCTCGAACACCCGAGTCCACCCATCGGCGCCCCTGATCCGGCGCTCGGGTTCTCCGCACGACTCGCCTTGAAATCAGGCAAAATTTGGTTAAGTTAGAACGATAGTCGTCCGTCGGGCCTGCGTTATCGGGATCCCGAAGTACCCCGCCCAAGCGAATCGGCTCGGGGTACGCCGCGGCGAGGCGATCCAACCCAACGCCCGGAATCATGCCATGAATGAGCAGACGCACGATGTTCTGATCGAGTGGAACGACAACCTCAAGGTCGGGGTTCAGGAGATCGACGAGCAGCACAAGGTGTTGGTCGACTTGGCGAATCGGATGCATGCGGCGATCCGCACGCGACACGGGTCTGAGGAAGTCGAACCCATCTTGGACGAACTCATCCAGTACACCAAGGTGCACTTCACCGTCGAGGAGAGCGTCATGCGCGTCCTCGACTATCCCGGCTACGAGCATCACAAGCAGCAGCACGAGTACCTGATCGAGCGGATCCAGGAGATGCGTGAGAAGATCCGCGACGGCAAATCCGCGGTCAGCTTCGAGTTGATGCACTTTCTCAAGATGTGGCTCACCGAGCACATCTTGGAGAGTGATAAACGAATGGCCAAGGGGCTACTGGAGCGGGGCGCGAAGGCGTCGTGGTCGAACGAGGGCTGGGTGAAGCGACTGTTCCACGGGCTCGCTGCGAGCTAACCCCGCGATCGCAGCGCCCGAGGGCCTGGCGTCCTCATGAGGTGGGCGCCGGGCCCTGGGCCGCTTGAGCGGGGCGGTCATCGCGCATCAGCTCGGCCATGCGGTTGCGATCGGGCCGTTCGATCGTCCCGCGCTCGGTGACGATCACATCGATCAGGGTCGCCGGGGTCACGTCGAAGACTGGATTCCAGGCCTTGGATTCCGGGGGGGCGACCCGGTGGCCGGCCCAGCTCAATACCTCATCACCGATGCGTTCTTCGATCGGGATGCCGGAACCGTCAGCGGTGTTCATGTCGATGGTCGAACTCGGTGCGACCACCATAAAGCGTGTCCCGTGGTACCGGGCCGCCACCGCCAATCCGTAGGTCCCGATCTTGTTGGCTGTATCACCGTTTGCCGTGATGCGATCGGCGCCGGTAATGACCCAGTCCACCGCGCCCTGGGCCATCAAGGCGGCCGCCGCGCCGTCGCACAGCACGGTCGCCGGTATCCCGTCTTGGCTGAGCTCCCAGGCGGTCAATCGGCTGCCCTGGAGCCACGGTCGCGTCTCGTCGGCGTAGACGCGCGCGATGCGTCCCTCAGACCAACCCGCTCGGATCACCCCGAGCGCCGTCCCGAACCCCCCCGTTGCCAGAGAGCCCGTATTGCAATGGGTCAGGACCCGCGTGGTGGAGTCCATCAGCGCGGCGCCGAGTTGGCCCATGCGTCGATTGGCGGCGATGTCCGCCTGATGAATGCGGCTCGCCTCGGCCTCCACGGCAGCGATGGGATCCCTCGGCGCGGCCTCTGCCACAGACCGGAGCCTTCGCACCGCCCACGCCAGATTGACCGCGGTCGGCCGCGCTGCGATCAGCGCGTCTAATTGTGTCGCAAAGGCGCTTAACGCATCGTCGGACGGCGTCGGCTGGCCCGTGAGGTATTCCCGCGCGGCGAGGACGACCCCATAGGCCCCGGCGATACCGATCGCCGGGGCACCGCGGATCACCATCGAGCGGATCGCGTCGGCGACCTCGGAGGCCCGATGGCACGTGATGAAGGCCTGTTGATCCGGCAAATGCCGCTGGTCTAAAAGCACCAGCTGCTCATCTTGCCAGTACAGGGCACGGACGCGATCGGTATACGTATTCTCTAGGGCTTGGTTCATGGGACAACGGTTGTATTACGCCAGGCGGCCAACTATCCTGAGTTCGAGATTTCGCGCCCGTCTGCGATGGTTCAACAGTCGCGGCATCGCAGCATCTGCGATCCGGACGACACAGCGGAGATGTTCAACCAACGGGTCGGTTTTATTCGCTTCCACACAAATTCATGTACCAACGAAAATAGCGAACGAGGGGATTCGAATGCAAATTCCTGCAAGCGGCTTACTGGCGACGGCCGTCGCCACCATCCTGCTTTTGGGGTGGGGCAGCACGGTCTGGGGGCAAGCGTCGGGCTACGTGCGTTCCGCCGAGGGTGGCTATGTCATGACCTCCGAAGGGCAGTGTGTTCGCTCCGATGCCTGGAGCGAGGACAAGGCCATTCCCGAGTGCGACCCTGCCCTGGCCGCCCGGCTCGAGGCCGAGCGCCAAGCTCGAGAAGAGGCCGAGCGACGGGCGCAAGAGGCCGAAGCGGTCGAACCCCCGCCGGAACCCGAGCCGGAGCCGCAACCGCAACCGCAACCGGCAAGCAGTGAACTCGTGCTGTCCGATCCGACGGGGATCTTCGAGAGCGGAAGTTCCGAGTTGACCGAGCGCGGCGAACAACTCGTGGATTCGGCCGTCCAAGAGTACGACCAATACGAGCGTGTCGACGCGATCACGGTGACCGGTTATACCGACAGTCGCGGTTCGGAAGAACTCAACCAAGAGCTCTCCCAGGAACGCGCCGAGGCCGTTAAAGACTACATGATCCAGCGAGGCGTTCCAGCCGAGGTGTACCGCTCCGGGGACGCCGAGGGCCAGGCGCTGATCGAGGCCACCGGTCGAGGTGAGGCGAATCCGATCGCGGATAATCAGTTCGCCGCCGGTCGCGCCCAAAACCGCCGAGTCGAGATCGAGATCGAGGGAACCAAGTTGCCTGACGCGGGCCGAGTGCGACTGGCGACCTTCAGTACCGACGAGGTTGCCGCCTTTGCTTCTGGCAGCACCGAGTTGACGGATGGGGCTCAGGCCGTTGCAGATGAGGCCGTGGCTGCCTTCCAGACGCTGGAGACCCCGAGTCGGGTCAGGGTGACGGCTTACGCCGATAGTGTTGGAAACGCTGCCAACAACCAACAGCTCTCTGAGGAGCGGGCGCAATCGGTTGCCGACTACCTCGTGAGTCAGGGCGTGCCCGCCGATCTGATCGAGACCCAGGGGATGGGCGAGTCGCTGCCCTTTGCGAGTAACGCGACCGAGGCCGGCCGGGATCTCAACCGGCGGGTCGAGATCGACGTCGAAGGCGTGATGTAGGCATCCTGGCCGCCCCGGCGGATCCGTTCCGGGGGAGAGGAGGGAGCCGCCCCCAAGGCCCGAGGCGAGGTTCGCCTCGGGCCATTTCATCTCCGTTTGTTGTTGCCTCAATCGCTCATGGCCGACGAATTCTTGCTATCCGCCGATTGGGTCGTCCCCATCTCGGGGGACGAGCCGGTGCTGACTGACCATGCCCTGCATATCGCCGATGGGCACATTCGGGCGGTGCTGCCTCGCATCGAGGCGGAACGGCGCCTCGCGCATCTCCCCCATCGACGCCGTCCTCAGCATGCCTTGATCCCGGGGCTCGTCAATGCCCACACCCACAGCCCCATGAACCTGCTCAAGGGGTTGGCGGATGATCGCCCGCTGATGGAGTGGCTCCAGGAGCATATTTGGCCGGCGGAGCAGCGGTGGGTGTCCCCCGACTACGTCACCGACGGTAGCACGGCCGCCGCGGTCGAGATGATGCGCGCCGGCGTCACCTGCTTCAACGACATGTATTTCTTCCCGGACAGGACCGCCGAGGTCGTGGACCAGGTGGGGTTGCGTGCCGTTCTCGGACTGATCGTATTGGATTTCCCGACGGTTTGGGCCCAGGACCTGGCGGGTTATCTGGAACAGGCGCGGGCCGTTTACGACCGATTCGCCGGGCATCCGCGCGTGAATTTCGCCCTGGCGCCCCATGCCCCGTACACCGTTTCGGATCACGGTCTCACGGCGGCGGCCGAACGCGCGCAACACTGGGATCTGCCGATTCACATCCATCTGCACGAGACCGCCCACGAGGTGGCGGAGGCGAGCACCAAGACCGGGATGCGGCCCCTCGCCCGTCTGGAGGCCCTGGGGTTGGTGAACCACCGCCTGATTGCGGTCCACATGACGCAGCTCCAAGACGCGGAGATCGCCCAACTCGCCGAGCGTGGCGTGCATGTGATCCACTGCCCCGAGTCGAATCTCAAGCTGGCGAGCGGGTTCTGTCCCGTTGCCCGACTCCAGGCCGCGGGGGTTAACATCGGGCTGGGGACTGACGGGGCGGCGAGCAACAACGACCTCGACCTCATGGCGGAGATGCGCACGGCGGCCCTGATGGCCAAGGGCATCGCCCAGGATCCCAGTGTCTTGACGGCTCATATGGTCCTGACCCAGGCTACTCAAGGCGGGGCGCGCGCCCTTGGGCTCGACGACCGCATCGGTTCCCTCGAACCCGGCAAGGCGGCGGATGTCGTGGCGATCGATTTGGGCGGGATCGAGACACATCCGGTCTACGACCCCATCTCGCACATCGTCTATGCCTCGGGGCGGGAGCAAGTCCGGGATGTGTGGGTGGCGGGACGGCAACTCGTGGCGGACCGGCACCCCCTGACGGTCGATGTCCCGGATCTCCTCGAGCGGGTCCGCCAATGGGGCGAGGCCATTCGAGCGACCGATTAACCGATGTATGAACACCTTATGAACGAAACCAACGCGGATCTCCGGGAGATCGAGAAATTCGAGGAGCTCGCCCAGCGCTGGTGGGATCCCGATGGCGAATTGCGCACCTTGCATGCGATCAACCCGCTGCGTCTGAATTATATCGATGAACGGGCGGGTATCGCGGGTAAACAGATCGTCGATGTAGGTTGCGGAGGCGGTCTGCTCGCGGAGTCCCTGGCCGAGCGAGGGGGACGGGTCACCGGGATCGATCTCGCGGAGACCCCGATCAACGTAGCCCGCGCCCATCTCGGGGAGACGGGTCGCCACGTGGACTATCGCCGTATGGGCACGGAGGCCTTTGCTGAAGAGGCGGCTGAGCGCTTCGATATCGTGGCCTGTATGGAGCTGCTGGAGCATGTGCCGGATCCGGCCCGGGAGATCGCCGCCGTGGCTCGGCTGGCACGGCCCGGGGGATCGGTGTTTCTGTCGACGGTCAATCGGACCCCGCGCGCCTTTGCCCTCGCGGTCGTCGGGGCCGAGTACATCCTCGGCATGCTGCCTCGGGGCACTCACGACTACAGCCGGTTCTTCCGCCCCGCGGAACTCGATCGGGTCTGTCGCCGTCACGGACTGATCCCGCGGGAGCTCACGGGGATCACGTACAACCCGCTCACGCGGCGTTTCCATACCAGCCGAGATGTCTCGGTGAACTACCTGGCCTGGTACCAACGTGGGCCAACATGAGGGCTACGGCCTTGGAGCGGTGCTGTTCGACTTGGATGGTACCCTCATCGATACGGCTCCTGATCTGACGGGGGCACTCAACCAAATGGCGCGCACGACCGGTCGCCCGCTCGTGACCGAAGGGGCCGTGCGAACGGTTGTCTCCGAGGGAACCCGGGCCTTATTACGACTCGTGTTTGTCGATAGCAACCCGCCCGAGGCCCGGCGGCAGGCCTTTCTCGCCCACTATCGGCAACGCCTACTCTGCCATTCCCGACCGTTTGCGGGGATCCCCCGTCTACTCGAACGGCTTGCCGCCGCCGAGCGCCCATGGGGCATCGTGACCAACAAACCGGGCTTCCTGAGTCGCCGGGTGCTCGCCGTGCATCCCACGTTGCGTCGCTGTCGTTGTCTGATCAGCGGCGACAGTACGGCCTACCCTAAACCCCATCCGGAGCCCCTGTGGGCGGCTTGCCGGGCGCTCGGTATCCCGCCTGAACGCGTGGTCTACGTCGGAGACGCGGCGGGTGATGTCGACGCTGCCCGAGCTGCGGGGCTCGTCAGTGCGGCGGTCGCCTACGGGTATGCTCCGCCGGGTTCGGTGCCAGCAGATTGGGGGGCGGATGCGTGCCTACCCCACGTCGAAGCCCTTGAGGCCTGGCTGATGGATCGATTGCTTGGGGTTGGCTAGGGGGTTACGGTTGATTGGACGGCTGATCCGATTCGAGCGATTCCGCCCTGGGGGCCGCAACCGACGCGCCCTGGATCGCGTCAACTGACTTTCGAGAATGGCCCTCATCCATGACCGATGCGATCCGCCGTGCCTATCGTTGGTGTCGTCGCGAAGGCGACGGCAATCACCTCCCCGGGCGGGAACTCCTGATTGCCCGACGGTTTGATGAGGCGGTGGCCGTCCTGACAGCCTTCGGGCGGGTCGCCCAGAGCCGCGCTGACGCGGTCGAGATGCCCCCGGACGCACGGCATCGAGCGCTGGAGTCGCTGGTGCACGATGTGCGCGACGCGGCCAGGGGGCGGCCGGGGCAGCAGCCCCTCGCCGTTGCCCTCAGTGATGCGATTCCCCGCTACGATTGGGACCCCGATGCGCTCGAGACCCTCGTGGCGTATTGGCACCGGGATGTGGATGCACCGGCCTATCCCCATTTTGGTGCGGTCATCGAGCACGGTCGTTGTGTGGCAGCCCCCGTCGCGCGTCTCGCCCTCGGTGCGACCCCGTGGGACGGCCCGCAGAACCGGGCCTATGCCGAAAGCCTTGTCACCGGTGTTTGGCTGATCCGGCGGTATCAGTCACTTGCTTCGGATCTCCGCCGATACGGACGGTTGCTCATTCCGACCGACGAGCTTGAGCGCTTCAAGGTATCAATTGCCGGAGGAGACCGGCTCGAACCGCCCGCGAAATGGCG
>CAYFWJ010000133.1:0-6985 GCA_964346755.1 uncultured Ectothiorhodospiraceae bacterium | reverse complement strand
TTCCTCGCCAATCGGTCAATGAATCACTGCGTAAGCACCGTGCGATGATTCCTGAACGGGCGCTTCAGCTTACCCGTTCATCGGGCAACGCTCGGGAATTCTGGCTAAATGCGCAGCGATCTGTTGGTCTCTGGAGAGCGGCTCAATCGCTCCAAGAGGAGATCGATCGGATCAAGCCGTTAAGTGCGGCATCGTCAAGCCATGCACTGGATTGCTCAACTTCGGCTTCACCCCGATTTTGGCACCGATGATGATTGGTATTCCCCGGGACGGCGCCACAGGAATCGCGGGGTGGACCTGGGTCCAACACCCCGATGTCCCGGCGCGCCATTCAACCCAAAGCCGACCCGTTAGGGCGCCGTGTACACCTCGGTTTCCGGGTGAAAGGCCTTCCAGGCAAACCAGTAGAGCTGTACGCCGTGCAGCCGTTCTCCCTGCGCGCCCCGGATACGGGCACTGCGGTTCTCGGCATCGAAGTGGACGGTGACGGATTGCCCTGCGAGGCGATCGGACACCCGGGCGCCGCCGCGCTGACTGAGCTCGCTGAAGGGATAGGCCTTGGCTTGCCCATCGACGACCACCCCGAGCACCTCTTCCTTGGGGTGGTAGCGAGCGCTACGCGCCTCCACCGGGAAATAGAGGGCGCGGCTCTCGGCATAGCCGGGATAGGGATTGGAGGAATAATCCCGATGATAACCCGTTCGCTGGGCGAGCACACGGGTCTCGGGGTAGCGCGCCTGCCAGTCCCGCCACGTGGTGTGGGTCACGTTGGGGGTCTCGAGCGTCTTCCCCTTCAAAGGGCCGGCGATGGCCTTGGCCATGACCTGGGACCACAGCGACTCGCTCTGCCGGTCATAGAGCAAAAGATCGCTGTTGTAGAGTAGACCGGAGACTCCGAAGGTCCGCGCCTCTCCAGCAACCTGCGCCTCGAAGACCATGCCGGAGCCACAGAGGGGACAGTAGCTAACGACGATGGGCCGGCCACCGACCCGATCGTTGACGATCTCGTGATAGTTCAGGATGCGGATCGGGTAGGCACGTGCCTGCCCGTTGAGGTGAACCCCAAGGATTCGGTCGGTCGGCGCAAGATAATCGGCCGCCGACCGGTCCACAAAATCGGGGTCGGTCAGGGCCGGGATTCCGTCTCGGGGCGGGCCACCGGCGTGGATCGACTCCGCCGGCACCAGGGGATCGGCGAGATCGAACCCGTTATCCGTCGAGGCCCAGAGGAGCCCACGGTTGAAATAGAGACCGGCGGCGAGGATGAGCCCTGCGTAAAGCGCGTACCGCGGCAAGCGATGACGGTGGAGGTAGACTAGGAGCTTCATGATGGGGCGTCCGCTTTCGGGTTGACGGGAGACGCCCCCACGGGCGTCTTCAACTCGAAGCCCAGCCTATCGCCTCCGCCCCCCGCCGACGATACGCGCCGTTGCAGAGTTAGATCCGCAGGATCCCCTACCGATGCCTTCCGGCCCCTGAGCCGGGGCGATCGGGCGATGCAAACCCGCGGGCCGTGTTACGGTTGACTGCAATACTGAGTCTCTGGCCGAGGTCCAACCCCATGAATCGACTGCAGCACGCGACCAGCCCGTATCTTCGCCAGCATGCCGACAACCCGGTCGACTGGCACCCGTGGGACGGGACAGCCCTAGCGGAGGCCCGTCAGCGGGATGTGCCCATCCTGTTGTCGATCGGCTATTCGGCCTGTCACTGGTGCCATGTCATGGCCCACGAGTCGTTCGCAGACCCGACGATCGCCGAGCTCATGAACGCGGCCTTCGTCAACATCAAAGTGGATCGGGAAGAACGCCCCGACCTCGACCGGATCTACCAGACCGCCCATTACCTCCTCACCCAACGCAACGGCGGCTGGCCCCTGACCCTGTTCCTCACGCCGGAGGACCAAACCCCCTTCTTCGGTGGCACCTATTTCCCGAAGGAAGCCCGCCAGGGCCTGCCCGGCTTGGTCGATGTCCTGCGCCGCGTCGCGGCCGTCTACCGGGACAACCGCAGCGCCATCCACACCCAGAACGAATCCCTGCGCTCGGGACTCCAGCGCCTGGAACGACTCGGCGAACCGGCCCCGCTGTCCTCGGCACCGCTGGAGAAGGCGCGACACAGCATCGGGCGGTCCTTCGACGAGCGCCATGGGGGGTTCAGCCGACCGCCCAAATTCCCCTTCCCGACCCTGTTGACCCGACTGCTGCGCCACGCCGCCGCAGCCGAACCGCTCGGCGAGGAGGACCCGGACGCCTTTGAGATGGCCCGGCTCACCCTGTATCGCATGGCGGAAGGGGGGCTATTCGATCAGCTGGGCGGCGGTTTTGCCCGCTATTCCGTGGATGCAGCCTGGATGATCCCGCACTTCGAGAAGATGCTCTACGACAACGGGCCGTTGATGGCTCTGTATGCCGAGACCTATGCCCTCACCGGCGATCCGTTCTTCCGGCGGGTCGCCGAGGCAACCGGGGCCTGGGCCCTGCGCGAGATGCGCCTGCCCGAGGGCGGGTTTGCCTCCAGCCTCGATGCCGATTCGGAAGGGGAGGAGGGCCGCTTCTACCTGTGGCGTCCCGAGACGGCGGCCGCGGTGCTCGACCCCGAGGATTATCGTCTCCTGGCGCGCCGCTACGGGCTCGACCAGGGACCGAACTTCGAGGGGCAGTGGCACCTGCACGGCTATCTCTCGGTCCCGGTGCTCGCCGAGCTCGAGGGCCTCGAGGAGGCGGATCTCCAGGGACGTTTGGACCGGGCCCGCGCGCGGCTCTTCGAGGCCCGCGCCGAGCGGGTCCCGCCGGACCGGGACGGGAAATGCCTGACCCGCTGGAACGCCTTGATGGCCAAGGGGCTGGCGACGACGACCCGGGTGACCGGTGAGCCCCGGTGGGCGGAGGCAGCGCGGGAAACCTTGGAGTTTCTCTTCGAGGCCCTGTGGCGGAACGGTCGGCTGTACGCCGTCTATGGCGACGGTCAGGCCTATCAGCCCGCCTACTTGGACGATCATGCCCTACTCCTGGAGGCCCTGCTGGAGTACCTGCAGGTTCGCTGGGAGGGGCGTTACCTCGCCTGGGCGGAGCGCCTGGCCGATATCCTGCTCGCGCATTTCGAAGACACCGAGGCGGGGGGCTTTTTTTTCACCGCGGATGACCAGGAGGCCTTGATCCAGCGCCCCAAGGTCCTCTCCGACGATGCCCTGCCCTCGGGCAACGCGGTGGCCGCCCACGGCCTCTTGCGCCTCGGCCATCTCCTGGGGGAGCCGCGCTATCTCAACGCCGCCGAGGCCGCCGTCAAGGCCGGGATGGAGACGATGCAGCGGGTACCCGAGGCCCATTGCCGGTTGCTGGATGTCCTAGAGGAATGGCTGGAAGGCTCGCAGGTTGTCATCCTGCGAGGTTCGGGGGAGGCCCTCGAGACCTGGCGCCAGCGTAGTACCGAGGCCTACCAGCCGCTCCGATTGACCCTCGCCATCCCGGACGACGCCACCGATTTACCCGCCGCCCTGGCCCTGCGCGAACCTCACCCGGGCGGACCGGTGGCCTATCTCTGCGAGAACCAGCAATGCCAGGCCCCGATCACCCAGTGGGCGACCCTGGACCGGGAATTGGGCGCGAGCGAATCCCGGCTGCCCAACCGGGGCTGAACACCTCATCGGATCAAGGCAACGGCGCCGCAGCGTCGGAGACGCGCTCAAGACCCCGTTGGTGATCCGTCAAACCGCTCAGGAGCCGAAGGCCGAGGGCGGGTTGAGCCATCATGAGCTGTTCCAACGCCTGTTCCTCGAGGCAGTACACCCAGGTGCGCTCGACGGCCCGAACCGTCACGGCGCGTGCTTGCCCCTTGAGCACCGAGACGGCCCCCAGGAGGGCCCCCTCGCGCGAGTCCTGGCGAAGCACTCGGCCCTGGCGCTCCAGGCTGACCCGACCCTGGAGGAGGAGAAAGGCATAGAATGGCGACTCCCCCTCGAGACACAGGCCCTCACCGGCCTCCACCCAGGTGATGGCCTGGCGGGCATCCGTCCGAGGGGTGACCCGATCCAGCAGGCGACCGGCGGGTCCCTCCTGCAACCGATACCAGGTCTCCGGCTCGATCTGACCCCAGCGTGCCTCGAGCCGAGGGTCGCGGGCCGCCCGGCGACGCGCCCGTTGCCGGTCCTGAATCCCTCCGAGTACCGCCAGCGCGCGCTCCGGACGCTCGGTGGGATCCGTTTGGAGCAGCGTCGTGATGAGCGCTCGGAGGGCCGGACTGAGATCCGGACGGTGGTCGCTTAACACAGCGGAGATCGCGTCCGGTTGGACATCACTGCGATCCGGCTCGATGCCGGTACACGCCGTCCAGAGGGTGATCCCGACCCCCCAAAGATCCGTGCGTTGGGTCAGCGAATGGGCGTCCTCCCGCCCCTGCTCGGGCGCCCGGTAGCCGGGGGTTCCGGTGCTGCCCGTGTAGTCCCGCCACACCTCCCACTCTTGGCGGGCAATATCGAAATCCGCCAACACGAAACGGCCCACGGCATCCACCAGGACATTGCCGGGCTTGATGTCCAGGTGCAGGATCCCAGCGGCGTGGCTCGCCGCGACGGCCTGCAGCAGATGCTCGGCGAGCATCCAGGCCGTGGGCTCACGGAAGGGACCGGTCTGGGCCACGTAGTCGAGGAGGTTACCTTGCGGGTAATGGGGGAGGACAAGGAAGGTCGTGCGCCCCTTGCTACCCCAGTCCTCGGCCCGCACGATATTGGGATGATCTAGGGTCAGCAGGGGCGCCCGTTCCTGTTGGAGGCGTCGGCGGCGCACGGCTGGATCGGGATGCATGAAGATCTTGACTGCAACGTCTCGAGCGGCACAGGAGTCCCCTGCGGATCGCCGCGGCAGACGTTCGGCGCGAAAAACCAATCCATAGCGTCCCTGCCCGAGCCCCTCGACCAAGCGATAGCGATCCCGTCCCGTCAGGATGTCGCCACGTTGAGGCACGGGCGTACCCCGCCCATCCGAGCGACGCTCCGCCCCCGAGCCCGCCGTCGTACTCGCCGCGCTATGCGTCACCGGCGTGGACGGGAATCGGGATTGACGGCGTCTTTTGAGCATCGAACGGTGGCCTCACGCGGACAAAACAACTTCGACCGGGCATTGACGCCGGAGTTGTCATCTTTTTGTAACGCTTTATCCTTGATGGTAAGGCCTTGGCTGCCGAATACAAGCCGAAATTGTACGTAACCCGATAAACGCGCAGCCCCGGGCGATGCCGCAAAACGCCATCGGGGCGGCCCCAAACGCCGAGTGGAGCGATGAGCGAGCAGGCCCGATGGCAGTTTTGGGTGGACCGCGGGGGGACCTTCACCGACCTCGTAGCGCGTCGGCCGGACGGCCAGTTGGTGGTGGGCAAGGAGCTGTCGCAAACGACCACGGGGGATGAAGACGCCGTGCTTCGGGGGATTCGACGCCTGCTCGGCGTGGCCCCCGGCGAGCCCTTACCGACGGCATCGATCGCTGAGGTCAAACTCGGTACCACCGTCGCCACCAACGCCCTCCTGGAACGCCGCGGCGAGCCCACCCTCCTCATCACCAACCGGGGAATCGAGGACGTCCTGGCCATCGGTTATCAGAACCGGCCGCGCCTCTTCGAGCTCTGCATCCCCCCCCGTCCCGTACTCCACGGGGAGGTCCTGGGGATCGCGGGCCGGGCCGAGGCCGACGGGACAATCCGCGAATCCCTCGACGAGCCCACCCTCCACGGCGCCCTGGCACACGCCCGAGAACGGGGATTCACTGCCGCCGCCATCGTGCTGATCCATGCCCATCAAGCCCCCGCGCTCGAACGCCGCGTCGCCGAAGTCGCACGGGCAGTCGGTTTTCACGAGGTCGTCTGTTCCCATCAAGCGAGCCCGGCCCTGCGCCTGGTCAGCCGGGGTGATACGAGTGTCGTGGATGCCTACCTTTCGCCGGTCTTGCAGCGCTACCTCGACACACTCGAGGCCTCCCTAGCACCCGCCCGCCTGCGTTTCATGCAATCCCATGGGGGGTTGACCGATCGCGCCGGGTTCCGCGGCAAGGCGGCGGTGCTCTCGGGACCGGCCGGCGGGGTAGTCGCAGCCGCCGCCGTCGCCGAGCGAAGCGGTTTCGATGCGGTCATTAGCTTCGATATGGGCGGCACCTCCACGGATGTCGCCCGCTATGGAGGGGAACTGGAGCGCACGGCCGAGACGGTCATCGCAGGACTGACCCTGCGCGAGCCCATGCTCGACATCCAGACCGTCGCCGCCGGTGGCGGTTCGGTCTGCCACATCAACCGGGGGGCCCTCCACGTCGGCCCGGCCTCCGCCGGGGCCCTACCCGGGCCCGCCTGCTACGGACTCGGGGGACCCCTCACCGTCACCGACTGCAACCTCCTCCTCGGCCGCGTCCAATCGATCTTCTTTCCCCGGATCTTCGGGCCCAACGGCGAGGCCGGGCTGGACGCCACGGCGGCTCGAGCGCGGCTCATGGAGGCCCACGACGCCCTCGGCGATGACGCCCCGGATCCCGAGAGCCTAGCCGAGGGCTTCATCCATCTTGCCGTCGACAACATGGCCCGGGCGATCCGCCGCATCTCCACGGAACGGGGCCATGATTTGGCCCAGCATGCCTTGTGCGCCTTCGGCGGGGCTGGCGGGCAGCTCGCCTGTCGGCTGGCCGAGTCCCTCGGGATCCGCCACATCGTCACTCACCCCCTGGCCGGGGTGCTCTCCGCCTTCGGCATGGGCGTCGCAGCCCAGCGCCAGCTGCGCGAGCAGCCCATGGAGCAAGCCCTGGCGGAGGTCCCGGCGGAGACGCTCGAGGCCCGATTCACCGCGCTCGAGGAAGCGGTCGAAACGGCCCTCGCCGGGTGGGTCGACGCCGCCTCCCCGATCCACCATACCCGCCGGGCCCGGCTCCGGTATGCCGGCAGCGACACCGCTCTGGAGATCCCCGTCGACGGGGACTCGGACTGGAGTGCGGCCTTCACCGCGGCCCATCAG
>CAYFWJ010000132.1:0-7046 GCA_964346755.1 uncultured Ectothiorhodospiraceae bacterium | reverse complement strand
ATTGCCCCGGCCCGAGGGCTCGTGCTACAACCCCTACCGAGAGTCGCGATCGTCGCCGCTGGAGCCGCCCGTGAGCTATGCCCCCTTGACCCGGAAAGACGGGTTCGTCTTTCTGCTGTTGATCCTGATCGCAACCCTGGTTTTGTTGGGTCTGTACGCCGTCGATCGCCAGTGGCTGAAGCTCGAGCAGATGGAGCGAAGCCTGGGTGAGCAGGCGGAGGATTTGCAGTCCCTTCGTCAGCAGATCCAGGACCTCGGGGAGCGGTTGGCTGCGCGGCCGGTCACGCCCTCGACGACTCCGGAGGCCGCAGCGCCGGGCAAGGCGTCGGCCTCCGATCCGCCGGTTCCACCCGCCTTCGCACGGGCCTATGCCGCGGCGCAGAAGGAGGCGTACGCCCGCGGGGATTGGTTGGTCCAGGCCTTCGCCGTCGCGCCCAAGACATTGACGCCCCTGGTCTCGAGCGATGCGTATGCCTCGGAGGTCCAGGGCTACGTCCTGGAGTCTTTGTTGGTGCGCCACCCCGAGACCCTGGAGTGGCAAGGCATGCTGGCCGAGGATTGGACCGTGAGCGAGGATGGGCTGACGATCACCTACCGCCTGCGGGACGGTATCCGATTCTCGGATGGAGAGCCGGTGACGGCGGAGGACGTGGCATTCACCTTCGACTTCATCATGAATGAGTCGATTGCGGCGCCCCGCCAACGGGCCTACCTCGAGAAGGTCGATCACGTGACCGCGCCGGATCCCCGCACGGTCGTGTATCAATTCAACGAGCCCTATTTTAATGCGCTCGCCCTGTCGGGTGGGCTCGAGGTGCTGCCCGAGCATTTCTATGCCCCGTACCTCGAGGAACCGACGGCATTCAACGAATCCCGTGGCCTACTCCTCGGTTCGGGACCGTATCGCGTGCCGGATCCGACCGGCTGGACCCCCGACCAGGGGCGTATCGAGTTGGTCCGGAATCCCCGCTATTGGGGCCCGGTTCAGGCCCCCTTCGAGCGTTTGACCTGGCAGTTCATCGAGAACGATTCGGCGCGCCTGACGACCTTCCGCAACGGGGATATCGATCTGTATTCCGCTCGCCCCCGCGAGTATGAATCGCTGCTCGAGGATGAGGCCCTGCAGGAGCGGACCCAACATCTTGAATACATGAGTCCGACGGCCGGCTACAGCTACATCGGTTGGAATCAGAAGCGCGCGGGGGAGGCGACGCGTTTCGCAGACCCACGGGTGCGTCGGGCGATGACCTATCTGACCGATCGGGCCCGGCTGATTGAGGAGATCATGCTGGGCTACGCCGAACCCGCGGTGAGCCCCTTCAACCCGCGAAGCGACCAACATGACGAGGCCATCACGCCCCGCGAGTTCGATCTGGAGAAGGCCAAATCGCTCCTGGCCGAGGCCGGTTTTGCCGATCGCGACGGGGATGCGGTGCTCGAGGGGCCGGAGGGTGAGCCCTTCGAATTCGACCTGATCTATTCGAATTCCAGTCAGGATACCGAGCGCATCGTCCTGTTCCTGAAGGATCTTTACGCCAAGGCGGGGATCGTCATGAAGCCCGAGCCCAGCGAATGGTCGGTGATGATCGATCGCATCAATAACCAGGACTTCGATGCCATCACCCTGGGCTGGACGAGTGGGGTGGAAACGGACATCTACCAGATGTTCCACAGCAGTCAGGCCATCTCCGGCGGCGATAACTTTATCAACTACACCAATCCCGAGCTGGACGGGCTCATCGAAGCGGCGCGAGCGACCGTGGACGCCGAGGAACGGATGCCGATCTGGCAAGAGGCGGAACGCGTGCTGTACGAGGATCAGCCCTATACCTTCCTGATGCGCCGCGAGAGCTTGGCCTTCATCGACGACCGCTTCCGCAACATTGAGGTGACCAAACTCGGGCTTAACCTCGGTCTGGTCCCCGTGGAGTGGTACGTCCCGGCCGACCTGCAGCGGTATCCTCGCTGAGGGGGCGCTGCGCGCGCCTCCACCTCGCTTCGGGACCGAACCCTATGCAGACCTACATCCTGCGACGGCTGCTCCTGATGATCCCGACGTTGCTCGGCATTACCGTCGTGGTCTTCACGGTCATGGCCGCCTCGCCGGGGGGCATCAGCGCGCAGAGCCTGATCGAGGGCCAAAGCCTCGAGCCCCAGGCCAAGAAGGCCCTGGAGGATTACTACAACCGACTTTATGGGCTCGACAGCCCACCCCCGGTGCAGTACCTGCGCTGGCTCAATAATGTCAGCCCCATCGGTTTCACGATCACCGAGGACAATACCCTCGGTGAATTTCGTCTGCTCAAGGTCCCCGACCTCGGCCGGAGCTTCCTGTATGGCCGGCCGGTGCTGGAGCTGCTCGGGGAACGGGTCCCCATCACCGTATTGCTCAATGTGTTGTCTTTGCCCTTGATCTACGGGATCGCGATCGCCGTCGGGGTACGCGCCGCGACCCGGCGGGGGCGTCCCTACGATACCGGGTCGAGCCTGATCATGCTGGGCCTGTGGTCGGTGCCGAGCATGCTGACGGGGGTCCTGCTGATCGGGTTCTTCGCGAGTGATCAGTGGTGGCATTGGTTCCCGACCGCCGGACTGAGCGAGCGGGCGGCCCTCGATATGCCGTTCATGCCCCACTGGTCGAGCCTGGGTGATGCGCTTGCCGCGTTCGTCGGCCTCGCGGTCGGCGTGGCCGCCGCGGTGCTGCTTGCCGTCACGCGCTGGCAACCGGGCCGCCGGTGGTCGAGCGCAGCCCTCGGGGCTGTGCTGGGGGCCTGGATGGCCACCGCCTTGCCGGATCCGAGCCTCGCCACGCAACTCATCTGGGCCGGGGTCATCGGGGCCCTGGGGTGGGGACTCGGGCAGCTTGAGCCGACGCCGCTGCGGGTCACCCTCCTGGCCACCGTCGGCGCCGTGCTCGGTGGGCTGTTGGCCGGGGCCCTCACCGAGGGGGACTGGACCCGGGGGTTCCTGCTGGATCGCCTCTGGCATGTCATCCTACCGGTCATCTGCCTGGCGTACGCCGGCTTCGCCTTCCTCTCGAAGCTCACGCGCAGTGCGGTCCTGGAGAACCTCCTGTCGGATTATGCCCGTACGGCCCGGGCCAAGGGATTGGCAGAGCAAACGGTGCTGTGGCGGCACGTGTTTCGCAATAGCCTCTTACCCCTGATCACGGTGTCCGCCACGCTGCTACCCAGCCTCTTGGCGGGCTCGGTCATCGTCGAGAGTATCTTCAGCATCGACGGGATGGGTAAGCTAGCCGTCGAGGCCGTCAAGGGCCGGGATCGGGAGCTGGTCCTTTCGGTGACCCTGTTGAGCGGCTTGCTGACCCTGGCCGGTTACCTGATCGCCGATATCGGCTATGCCCTGGCGGACCCGCGGGTGAGCTATGACTGACGGTACCGGCAAGCCTCGCTCCCCGAGTTATGTGCAGCGGCTCCTGGGCCAGGTGTTCGGCCGCTGGACGGCGCGGCTCGGCCTGGCTTGGATCGCGATCCTGGTGATCGCGGCCGTGTTCGCCCCACTCCTCGCCAGTTCCCACCCCCTGTTGCTCGAAACCGCGGACGGCACCCTCGAGAGCCCGTTTCTCGAACACTTGGCCGCCGGGGATGTGATCCTGTTCGGGGTCTTCCTCGCGGGGGGGCTGATCCTGCCCTGGCGAGGCGGATCCCTTCGGCGTCGACTTGCCCTGTGGATCGGCGCGAGCGCGGTGGCGACCGGGCTCGCCTTGGCCTTCGTCCAGCCCCCGGCACTGACCATCCACAGCGAATACCGGGCCGCGGAGGCACGGGGCGAATACGCCTGGGTCATCCGGGCGCCGATCCCCTACTCGCCCAAGGACTATCTCCGGGATCGCGGGGATACCGGCCTGGTCGCCCCGCTCGGTCAGGCGACCGAGGGCCGCCACTGGATGGGCACGGACAAGAACGGGGCCGATGTGGCCAGCCGCATGATCCACGCCTCGCGCATCGCCCTCGGTATCGGTTTCGTCGCCACGGGCATCGCCTTGATCATCGGGGTGATCATCGGCGGGCTCATGGGCTACTTCGCCGGGCTTGTGGATATCCTGGGGATGCGCCTCGTGGAGATCTTCGAGGCAGTCCCCGTGTTGTTCCTGCTGCTGACCTTCGTGGCCTTCTTCGGCCGGAATATCTACCTGATGATGGTGATCATCGGGATCACCGCCTGGCCCGCCTACGCCCGCTACATCCGCGCCGAGTTCCTGCGCCTGCGGGAGCAGGAGTTCGTCCAGGCGGCGATCGCCTGCGGGTTGCCCCTGCGGTCCATCCTCTTCCGACACATGCTCCCCAACGGGGTCGCGCCTCTGCTGGTGACCGCCTCCTTCGGGGTGGCCTCGGCCATCCTCGCCGAGACGACCCTTAGCTTCCTCGGGGTCGGTCTGGTCGACGATCCCTCGTGGGGCCAGATTCTCAACCAGGCGGTCCAGTCCTCCGATTTCTACTGGTGGCTCGCCGCCTTCCCCGGGGGTGCCATCTTCCTCACCGTCTTCAGCTATAACCTGATCGGTGAGGCCTTGCGGGACGCCATCGATCCCCATCTGCGCAGTCGACCCCAGTGAGCCCGTCCATGCTCCTATCCGTCCGAGGCCTGCAGACGCATCTCCAGCTCGAGGACCGAACCCTTGCCGCCGTCGATGGGATCGACTTCGACGTGGACCGCGGCGAGACCTTCTGCCTGGTCGGCGAATCCGGTAGCGGCAAGTCCGTGACCGCGCTGTCCCTATTGGGTCTGTTACCGGCGGGCATCGCCACGCACCCGGCGGGCGAGGCCCGCTTCGACGGCACCGACACGACGGGACCGGTGGATCTGCTGCGCTTGGACGAAGCGGGTCAACGGCGGATTCGGGGGCGTCGGATCGCGATAATCTTCCAGGAGCCCATGACCTCACTGAACCCCGTGTTCACGGTCGGGGAGCAGCTCTTGGAGGCGCTATCGCTGTATCGCCCGGAGCTTGATCCGCCCGCCGCCCGCGAGGCGGCGATCGAGGCCCTCGCCCGGGTCCGGATCCCCGACCCACAGCAGCGCTTGGATGAATACCCCCATCGACTCTCCGGGGGCCAGCGCCAGCGGGTGATGATCGCCATGGCCCTCGCGGGCTCCCCGGAGTTGCTGGTCGCCGACGAGCCGACGACGGCCCTCGATGTCACGGTCCAGGCCGAGATCCTTCGCTTGCTCGAGGATCTGCAGAAGACGACCGGCATGGGGCTGCTCTTCATCACCCACGACTTCGGCGTGGTCGCCCAGATCGCCGATCGGGTCGCCGTTATGCGGCACGGCCGGATCGTGGAGCAAGGACCGCTCAAACGCGTGCTTCGGGAGCCAATACACGCCTATACCCAACGCCTCCTGGCCGCCGTCCCTGAAAACCTCGCCCGGCGCCGGAGCACCCGGTCCAGCGGCTCACCCGGGGGCCAGAGGACCGCGGATCCCCTCGTTACGATCGAGGATCTCGCGGTGTACTTCCCCGTGCGCAAGGGGTTGCTCCGGCGCACGGTCGACCAGGTGCGCGCCGTCGATGGGGTGGATCTCACCTTGGCCCGCGGCGAGATCCTCGCCCTCGTCGGGGAGTCCGGCTGTGGCAAGACCACCCTCGGGCGTACGATCCTGCAATTGACCCGGGCGAGCCGCGGACGGGTCCGCTTCGACGGCACCGAGCTCAACCGGCTGGGCCAGGCCCGCTTGCGCCCGTTCCGTCGACGCCTGCAGGTGGTCTTCCAAGACCCGATCGCTTCGCTCAATCCGCGCCTCAATATCGCGACGACCCTCGTCGAACCCCTCGCCGTCCACGGCATCGGTCGGGACAACGAGGAGCGCCTGGATCGGGCCCGTGCGACCCTGGACCGGGTCCAGCTCGACCCCGATACCCTATGGCGGTATCCGCACGAGTTCTCCGGCGGGCAGCGCCAGCGCATCGGGATCGCCCGCGCGCTTGTCCTCGATCCCGCGTTTCTCGTCTGTGACGAGATCACCAGCGCTCTGGATGTCTCGGTCCAGGCGGAGGTGCTAGAGCTCCTCCTGAGCCTCCGGGAGGAGCGGGATCTGACGCTACTGTTTATCTCCCACGACATCGGTGTCGTGGAATACGTCAGCGACCGCACGGCGGTCATGTATGCCGGTCAGATTGTGGAGGCTGGCCCGACCGAACAGGTGACCCGAGCGCCCCGCGCCGACTATACCCAGCGGCTGCTCGCGGCGGTGCCCCGGCTGGCCTCGTAATCTGTTGCGCCCGACGTGGCGGCATCCGGGGCGCTGGAGCGAGTCGCCGCCCGCGCGTCTCGCCCGTTCTTGGCCGGCACCGAGGTACCGTTCGGGGTTGATCGATGATGCCATCCGGGTTGAGGGGGTCGGGTGGGGTATTGGGCCCCCGTCGAAGCCGCGCCCACGCCGTGGGAGCATCGGGATCGCCGGGGCCGCCCCCGCTCCATGGCCTCTGGGTTCCGGCCATCCCTGCCAAGACGACGAGGACGGCCGTCGGCGGACCGGGGGTCGTGCGACCGCGTCACGGCAGCGACTTCTGAGAAGAGCGATACGTGCGTCGTAGCCCGGTATTGGTGGAAGTCAGATCGAACGTGACGAGCCTGTCGGCGACGATTCGTCCGACCGTCCGTCCCCTGCTCGGAACGGTTCGGAGCCCTCAATGTTGATGTCGGGAAAAAACGGATGGCCAATGGGACACCGGAATCCAGAGGCGAGCCATCGCCCAGCCTCGGTCTGACGCTCTACGAGGAGATCACGGAGGCGCCGGATGAGATGGCCCGATTTCGGGTCATTGTCCATGCGATCGACACCCTCGAGCGTCGAACCCCCCGAGCCGATGCGATCGCCTCCCCGGCGAATGTTCGAGAATCGGAGTTGCGGCTGCAAAAGGAGATCGAGCAGGTCCGGGCCGACCTCAAACGGGACATCGAGCAGCTACGGGCCGATCACGCGACGGAATTCGAACGGGTTCGCAGCGAGCTCAAATCGACCGAGCTCACCCTCCAGAAGGAGATTCAGCAGGTCCAGGGGGATCTGACCCGGGCGATCGA
>CAYFWJ010000131.1:5973-7078 GCA_964346755.1 uncultured Ectothiorhodospiraceae bacterium | reverse complement strand
ATCGAGCATAGCCAGGTCGAGATTGCCGAAGATCCCCATCAACAGATTGTTGAAATCGTGCGCGATGCCTCCGGCCACCGTTCCCAGGCTCTCCAGGCGCTGCATGCGTTGAACCGCCTGATCCGCTCGCCGCTGTTCGGTGATGTCCGGGAAGATGACGAAGGCAGCGATCAGCGTCTTGGACTCGTTGTAGATGGGCACGGCGGTCACCAGGCTGTGGCGCACCTGACCCGCGGCATTCGTGACCCGAATCTCTTGGGTATCAACCGACTCGCCGCGCAGGGCACGGGCCATCGGGGTCTGCTCCGGGCCAAGTCGCCGTCCGTCCACCGTTTCGCCATTCCGATGGGGATCGATCTGCGTATCACGCCGATCCGCCGGGGGCAGTTTTTCACCCCATCCAGCGAAATCGACACAGGCCTGACTGCACAGACGCACCGTCTGCGTGTCGGCCATAACCAAGATCATCGGGACACTCGATTGCTCGATGACATGCTGCAACAGGGTGTTGCTCTGCTCCACCGCCCGGCGTAGGGCGTACTCCTCGGTGACATCCCGAAACAGCAGGACCACACCTGTGATCTGACCGTGCGCATCCCGAATCGGCGCGGCACTATCGGCGATGGGATACCGGTTGCCATCAGCAGCCACCAACATCGTGTGGTTCGCCAATCCGACGATCCGACCCGATGTCAATACCTGCTGCACAGGATCGAGGACGGGGCGACCATCACGGGCATCGACGAGCTGGAAGGTCTCGTTTAACGGACGACCGACCGCCGCGCGCGAATCCCGCGCGACGAGCTGCACCGCCACCGGATTCATCAGGGTTATCCGACCCTCGGCATCCGTTGCGATGACCGCGTCGCCGATGGAATTCAGGGTCACGCGGAGGTTCTCCTCGCGCTCGCGCAAGGCGCGTTCCGCCGCATGCCGTTCCGTGATGTCGTTGATCATCGTGAAAAATAGGGCCTCGTCCGGAAGATCCAGCCGTTGCAGGAATACCTCGACCGGATATTGGCTTCCGTCCGCCCGACGGTGCCAGGTCTCGAAGACCACGCGGTTTTCTTCCCCGTCGACGAGCGGCTGGAGGCGGGAGGCGAAG
>CAYFWJ010000131.1:0-5873 GCA_964346755.1 uncultured Ectothiorhodospiraceae bacterium | reverse complement strand
TCGGGTTTGACGTCGATCGGCGTGAGGCGAGTCAGCTCGGCCAGACCGTAGCCGAGATTCCTCAGCGCCGCGGCGTTGGCATACCGGAACCGCCAGCTCTGGGCATCGAAGAGATAGATCTCGTGCAGACTGCGCTCTACGATGGCAAGCAGCCGCTGGTTCTCCTGCTCGGCACGTTTACGGGCGGTGATGTCCTGATGGGTGCCGTAGACCCATTGCGGCTGCCCCCGAGCGCTCCACGAGACGACCTGGCCGCGATCTAAAACCCAGATCCAATGTCCCTCCCGATGGCGCATGCGACACTCGAGCTCGTCGTCGTCCCGTTCGCCGCAGAAGTGCTCTTGCAGACGACGATCCGATTCGTGCCGGTCCGCGGGATGGGCGAGCGTGCGCCAGGTCGCGATGGAGACGGGCGCGAGTTCCGCCAAGGAATAGCCGACCATCTCGGCCCAGCCTTCGTCGACGACTAATTGACCAGTCTGCGTGTTCCACTCCCAGGTCCCGACCCGGGTCGCCTCGAGGAGATGGGCGAGCCGGGCCGTTTGGGCAGCGAGCTGCGACTCCGCCTCCTTGAGTTCGGTCACATCCAGCACCAAGGTGTCCCAGACCACGGCTCCATTGGCCCGTTGTTGGGGCTGCCCGCGTCCGTTGAACCACCGCAACCGCCCCATCGTATCCCGGATCTGCCAGGTTTCATCCCAGAACGTCAGGTGTTCCGCGGACTCCCGGATTGAGGCCCTCAAGGCCTCGACCCGATCCGGATCGACCCGCGCCCAGAGGCGGTTCACATCCGCCAAGGCCGCCTCCTGGGACACGCCCCAGAATTTCTGGACTTGGGCACTGATCGACAGCAGCTGGTGCTGACCATCCGGCGTCAGTTGGTATTGCAGCAACGTTCCGGGGATCGCGTTCGCGAGGTTATGCAACGGATCCCCGCGGCTGGAATCCGGGTCGGCCCGGGAGGCTGGCGAATCCGCCGGCGTCACCTCCCGCGCGGAACAAATCACGTAATCGACCGCGCCCCCCGACGCCTCGCGGTGGGGAACCCATGAGACCGCGAACCGCCGCCGCTGCCCGTGCCGATCCGGCCACCATTGCTCGAGGACCTCCGGCGTGCCCGTCGCAAAGGCCCGTTCATTCGCCCCCCACCCCCCTGCGGAAGCGACGACGGGGTGTTGCTCCGGGAGCGGGGTGAACGCAAGCTCGGCGACCGATCGACCCAACCATGCCGCATACGCTTGATTGACGGGACCATGGGTATAGGGTCGGTCAAGTACCAGACGGGGATGGGCAGACTGTCGAGCAAGAATGCGTTCGCGGAGCCATCAGAGGCTGTACCGACCCCATGCCTCGTTGTGGGACCTTGGGTCATGGATTTCCCCCCGGATCGGGCCACTCATCCGGCCCATTTCGGGCATCCGGGCCGCGGTTGTGGGTTGGTTGGAACGAGGATCAGGTTGGCTGAGGGGGCCCAGTCGGACGTCGGTCGCGCCTGGACGGAGACCCGGCCTCGCGCGCCGGACGGCCCGAGCGGGCGCCGGGCCTGATGGGTGATCCTACCCCTTCGAAAATACCATACGGCTATCCAGGATTTCAGTCCAAAACCAATTTCTCGCCGAAGGGATGGGGCATGGCGGCTTCGTGGGATGGCACCGCCCAGATGACGGGAAATGGCGGGCGATACTCGATGCGGCCGGCGAGATCCGTCAGGTAGACGGCGAGGTCCGGATCGTGTTTGGTGGCTTCTCGCAACAAGGGGGTGAAATCCGTGCCTCCGCCGCCTTCGAAGGTAATCCCTCGGAGGTTCGAACAGCCCGGCTCGAAGTGCTGGACATCGGCCACGTGATCATCCCCGATGATCACCACCAGGGCGGCTTCCAGGCGTCGCGTTATCGCCTCCAGCTCCTGGGCGAAACGATCCACCAGGGGGGAGTCGACCGAACCCGAGACATCGACGAGAACGGCCAGACGCGGCACGGGCTTCTGGCCGGAAAATCCCGGCTCCCAGGGCAGACGCAGGCCCCCGCCGACGCAGCCTTGATTGGCCAGATAGGAACGGGCTGGGCGGGACCAGGAAAGGCTTGGCGATCGAGACAGACCGCGGGCCAGGCGTGTTCGGAGATACTGCTCCCAGGGTGTGTGCACCCGCGGCAGGTCGGCGAGCAGGGCCCGCAACAGGGAATGGGCCTCGTCACCGGCATGGGCCCGGGTCATCCGCTCGCGCCATTCGCGGGCGTGCTCGGCCTCCGCCTCCGGGCGATCGGCATCGGCCGCGGGCAGGAGGTCTGTCAGGATATTGGAGCCGGCCACCCGGGCTCGGGCCGCCCGCACCCCTTCTTCGGCCTCGGCCGCCAAGGGCTGACCCTGCTGACCGCGGCGCTGGGCCGCCCGCCCCTGATGACCCTGATGCGACGACTGGCGCCGGTTGGAACGCCCACCCCGGCGGCCGGGACGATCGTCGATGGCCCGGTACAGCGATTCGACATCCCACTCCAGGAGCGCCCGCTCCGGGTCGACCCGTTCTTGCAGGGAACTGGCGATCAACGCCTCGAGCCGCACCGACCCCTGTGGCAACTCCAGCCAGGTCAGGTGATCCAGGGCCGTGTTGACCAGGGCATCGGCGCAGATGTTGAACAGTTCGGGGTCGACATCGCCCCGGCGGCCCTCCAGCTCAACCCGCCTCTGGGGATGGCGCAGCGCGACATGCAGGACCTGATGGGCCACCAAGCCCATCTGCAGCTTCAAGGAGAGCTCCTCGAAGCGGGGCCCGTAGAAGATGGTGGTCCCGTCATTGGCGATCCACACCGGATCGACATCCGCCGGCACGTCCTGATGCTGGATCCACAGGGCCAGGCCACCCGTGGACGGTGCGTACTCCACCATCTTCTGAACCGCACGGGTCCCGCGATGGGTATAACCCCCGCGCTCAGGCGGCTCGTTGGTCATCGGCCTCCCGCGCCTCCAGGTATCGTTGGTACGCCGGGCTCTCCAGGACGGCCTGTTCCAATCCTCGCTCCAGGGCCCGCTGGAAGAGGCGTTCCATGGCCAGGGTCTGGGCCTCGCGGATCGGCAAGCGCTCCTGGGTGCGGGTATCGGGGAGCTGTTCGAGGATGGCCAAGGCCCGACTCATGCGCGACGCATCGGTGGCTGCGGCGATCAAGGCATAAATCATGCCGTACAGCCCATCCAAGGTCGTCGGCAGGAGCTCCGCGGTGGCCTCCCCGGGGGCGGCCTCGAGTAGGGCGAGGACGTCGGTGCTCGCCTGGATCTCCCGCAACACCCCGAAGAACTCCGCGGCGTTGGCCGCCCCGATGCGGCCCTGCACGAATACCTTTTTGTCGGCTTCCGGCAGATCCGAACGCAGCACATGGGAGATGTCTTCCCAGCCCCGCGGGCTCGCCCCGACGAGGTGATCATTGGCAACCTGACTCTGGGTATCATCGAGCTTATCCGGCCGGACCTTGAGATAGGCCATGACCTCCGGCGCCAACTCATGGGCCAGGGCGTAGTCGAGGAAGGCCTCGACCACCGACTGGACATGGAAGTGGAACATCCGATCCGCCAGGGCCGTGCCCATGTCATGGCTCACGGCGCCGTGAAAGGCGGCGTTGCCAGCGGCCACCACCTGCCACCCGTCGGGCAGCTGGTAATTCCCCACCCGACGATCCAGGATCAGCGAATAGGCGGAGATCTGCAGCCGTTGATCCGCTGCCGTCAGCTCGTCCAAGAACAGGATACCCTCCGGTTGGTCGGGACCGGGCAGGAACTCCGGGGGGAACCACACCGTTTTACCCTGCTGGTCATCGGCGAAGATGGCACCCCGGATATCCACCGGCTCAATCGTCGTCAACCGCAGATCGACCAGCGGCACCTGGAACTGCGCGGCCACCTGCTGCACGATCGAAGACTTCCCAACCCCGCGGGTGCCCCACAACATCGAGGCTCGCTGGCGCAGACGCGGATCACGGTACTGGGCGATCAGGGCCTGCTTCACGGTCGTGATGGAGACCGGGGGGATATTCATTGGATTGCCCTGCACGACGTCCTCCTACACCGAGGCCCGACCGGGTGAGGTCCGGTCAGACCGAAACGCATGATCGGCCGCATCCGACGCGGCATCAGGCCGGATGCGGGGTATTGGATCGCCACCGAACGGCAACGGTTCAGGGGTGGCTCGCCTCGAGGGCCTCGACCGGTTCGGAATCGGCGAGGGTCTCGAGCCACTGCGGCGCGCGCAAGCGGCGCGGCAACGGTGGGAACTCGATCCGCGGGATCTCGGGTAGCAGGAACACCGCCACGAGCACAAAAGGTGGGGCATGGAACAGCAGCATCCACAGCGACGAACTGCTGTCGATGTCGAAGCGTTGTAGGCCCACGGTGGCACCGAGCACGACTATCGTGATCAGCAACGGGATGGCCCGTTGGAAGGCAACCCGCCAGCGGGCCCCGGTATGTCGGCGGTGGAACGCCGCGGGTGGGGCGCTGAAGGTCTCCGCGAGATGGGCCACCGTACGCGCGAGCTTGGCCTCGATATCCGGGGTACGCCGCGGCTCCCGGGTCCGCACCCCGATATTGCACCGCCAATACCGCCCGAAGTGTTCCAACGGGCGCCACCGCCAGCCCAGAACCGCCACGAGATCCGCCGGGATGTGCAAGGTGCTCCCCGGATCCGTCGTCAACTTCAACTCCAAGGGCGCTCCGCGGACGCGATCCGCCTGGAAGGCGCAATTCACGCCGGCGACCCGCGCCGTGGCACCGGTGATGACGGCGCGGATCCCGATCGACCCGGACGTATCCGGCGAGCCGACGGGCTCCAAGGCGTAATGACGGGCGATCGGCACCCCGCCGGCCAGATCGAACTGCCGAGCGAGCGGCAGGGCCTCGGTGACCTGCAACAACGCATCGGCGTCCGCCCCCTCCGCGACCACGACCGAGGTGAGCCCGCTCGGTAGACGCAGCTCCCGGGTCAGGCGATACCACCGTGTCTCGGCCACCTCGAGGATCAACTGCTCGGTCAGCGGATAGGGGAAGCCGGCGGGGGCCTCATGCTCCGCTGCCGGAAAGACCAGCCGCCGCTGGTTACGATCGCTTGCGGCCAGATCCACGTGCCGATCGCGCCGGGCAAACGGCCCCACGATCCGGAGGATCTCGTGATGGGTGAGCGGTTTGACGGGGCGGGTCGACCGCGTAAAGGATGTCGTCGACTGGGTGGGGTGCTGGGCAACGCGGATCTCGGACATAGCACTTCTACCCGTGTGGCAACTGGGGCACAGGTGACGCGACGGCGTGCACCCGACGGGTACAAGGATAGGATAGATAGGCGTCGTATCCCAGAGGGCCAGCCCGCATCCGCGAACAGCACAAACCCTCGACAAAACCTCATGATTCGCCAGGGGACACCCCCGAGGCACCCTGCCTCACCGCGATCGCATCCGTCCATCGCCAACGAGGCCGTGATGTATAAGACAAACGTTTCGAATCACACCCGCGTCCAAACGGCGTGGATCACACGTGACGGCAAGCCCTTGTCCTTCATGGAGGTATCCCACCTCTGGGTGGACGACCCGATAGTCCGGGATGTCTTCCGTTCCGCCCTGGCCCAAGCCCCCTTCGCCGCCTATCGCTGGGAGACGCCGCCCGCGACCACGGCAACCGGCCGGCAACCCTTCGAATGGGTTTTAGTCGACGATCCTACCCTCGAACGCCCCGCGGATCCCGCGCCCTTCCGCGAACACCTGGCAGTGGCCGACGGCGACGTGTGCAGTTTCACCAACCGGGGTGGCGACAGCTGGCTGATCACCCCAACGGCTCGACCCGAGGTCCGCGAGGCGGCCTATGGCCATCTGGCCCGTTTCGTCCGGCACGCGCCCCGG
>CAYFWJ010000130.1:0-7250 GCA_964346755.1 uncultured Ectothiorhodospiraceae bacterium | reverse complement strand
GCCAGCTCGAGCTGGCGGCGGAAGACATCCCGTTGTTGTGGGCGTGGGGCGTAGTCCCGGTTGAAGTCGAGCCCCATCTCACCGGCGGCGACGACCCCGGGTCGAGCCAGAAGCTCGACAAGCTGCGGGGGCGTTGCCTGATCCCAGCTCGAGGCCCGATGGGGATGGAGACCGGCAGTGCTGTAGATCCCTGGCCGCGCGGCCGCCAGGCCCTGGGCCCGCTGGCTGTCGTCGAGGTCGGTGCCGATGGTGATCATCGCCGTGAGGCCCGCGCCCCAGGCGCGCTCGATGACCGCGTCCCGATCCGCCTCGAAGCGACCGCTGGTGAGGTTGACGCCAATATCGATCATGGCCGGGCCTCGAACCGCTTGATGCCCCATCGTCGGCGCCGGGCGATCCGTCTCATCGACCGACGAAACCCGGACTCAGCCCCGGGAAGGTCAGGATGCGAAAGGGCCGCTCGGCGGCATCTACCCCCGCATTGAGCACCGGGCTCCGGTGAAGTTGGTTGGCGACGGTATAGACCTCGGTGCCGTTGGGACCGAAGCTGAAGGCGTCGGGCCAGGACAACTGCGGCGATTGGATGAGCCGCCGGTAGGTGCGCGGCTCGGGCTCGATCACGCCGACGGCGTGGGCCCCGATCTCGCTGATGTAGACGTGTCCGGCCCGGTCGATGCTGATGCCGTCGGATACCGGCCGAGGGGCGTAATCCTCAACCCCGGCGGCAATCTGATTCGATGTGGCGTCCAGGTCCCGCAATCGCTCGGTGCGCACCCGATAGAGACGGGACCCGTGCATGGGGCCGAAGTAGAGCCATTCGCCTCGGGGCCCCAGGGCGATGGGGTTGACCCCGACCCGGGGTTGAACCGTGCTGCCATCGGGTTGCTGGATGGCGAGGGGCTCCCCGTCGATGCGCAACGCGACATCGGACTCGGGGGTTACGCTCGGATGGCCCTCGAGCAGACGCCGGGCCCGCCCGGTCGCGAGATCGATGACGATCAGCGCCGCGTTGGGACCGCCCGCCGGATCGGCGATGTATACGGTTGCCCGTTCGCGGTCCACCGCGAGGTCGTTGACGAAGCTGTCCGCGGGAACGATCGGTGGGGCCAGATAGACGACCTGATGGAGCGCGTTGCTCTGGGTGTCCCAGCCCACGAGTTTGGGCTGCGCCGCATCACTCAGCCGGGCGTTGTCCAAGAGCCAGACCACGTCGTGCCCGTCGAACTGAAGTCCCAGGACGCTGACCAAGGGCGTCTCGGCTCCGCCCCAGATCGGGTGGTCGGGGAAGGGCACGAGATCACCGTTTTCAAGCTGGGCGACGGGGAAGGGCGGGTCGTAGAAGGGATGGAGACTGATGATCACACGACCCCGATCCGTGACCGTGATATTGCCCGGTCCGTGGTCCGGGCGTGCAATCGGGGTCAACTCCGCCGCGGCGACGATCGCGGGGCCGATCAGCCCGATGAGCCATAGGGGGAGGAGCAACGCTCGGTCGATCATGGGGGATCCGGTTCCGGCGGGCGGGCGACACCCCACGAGCTCATCCGTTCAACGAGCCGGGGTGCCGCCGTCTGTTCGATTAGTGGTCGTGATGCTCGCCATCGGGCCCGTGGACGTGGCCGTGCTCGACCTCGTCGTTAGTGGCCTCGCGGATCTCGCGGACCGAGACCTCGAAGTTCAGCGAGACCCCGGCGAGGGGGTGGTTGGCGTCCACGGTAACCTGATCGTTACCGGCGGAAACCACGGTCAGCACAAGCGGTTCGCCCTGCGGGGTCGTCGCTCGGTACTGCGCCCCCTCCTGGACCTCGTTATCGCCGAAGGCCGTTCGCGGGATGTCTTGCACCTGATTCTCGTCGCGCACCCCATAGGCATCTTTGGGATCGAGGCGGACCGAGACGGAATCCCCCTCGCCTTGGCCCTCGAGGGCGGACTCCAGCCCGGAGATGATATTGCCCGCGCCATGGAGGTAGGTCAGCGGGCCCTGGCCCTCGGAGGAATCGAGTAGTTGGCCGTTGTCGTCCGTGAGGGTGTAGTCGATGGACACGACGGTTTTGGGACCGATCTGCATGCGGATGTCCTCTAGGCATCGAGTGTACGGTAGCGGTTGGCCGGGCCCGGGGCACCTCGGGTGCGGGCCGGTGCGTCGGGTGGTAAGCGGTTGAGCTGTCGAAGCGGCCGTCCCGATTTGATTTTCGACCGTAGCAGTCTGAATCGCGCCAAGCAAGGCCCGACCCCGAGCCTGCGCGGTGCGCTTGGGGGGTGATCGCCGCGCGGGGCGCCGGCCCCGACGCGTGCCGCGGATCCCGAGATGGGTGTGCTAGGCTTTCGGCCAAACGGCTTATAACGAGTCGCCCGAGTCGCCTCCGGCGCGGTGCGTTCCCGTACCGGTCGGTTGCTTCGCCCACCTGCGTCACGACCGGTGTCATGAACCCCGATCTGGATCGACTCCATCCCTATCCCTTCGAGCGGCTCCGCGCGCTGTTCGCGGATCTCCAACCGACGCCCGCGTTGGAGCCGATTCGGCTGTCGGTCGGCGAGCCGCAACACCCGCCCCCCGAGGCCGTCCAGGCGGTCCTCGCGGAATCCCTGGCGGGGCTGGCCCGTTACCCGAGCACGCGTGGCCAGCGGGATCTTCGCGAGGCCATCGCCGGTTGGTTGCAGCGCCGCTACGGGTTGAGCGCCGCGTTGGATCCCGAGCGCCACGTCTTGCCGGTGAACGGGACCCGCGAGGCCCTGTTTGCCTTGGCACAGGTCGTTGTCGATCGGGAGCCCGGGGCGGTCGTCCTGCTGCCCAATCCCTTCTACCAGATCTACGAGGGCGCGGCCCTGCTGGCCGGTGCCGAGCCGTGGTATCTGGATACGCCGGTCGAACAGGACTTCCTGCCGGATCTCGAGTCGGTCCCGAGGATCCTCTGGGAGCGGTGTCGGCTCTTGTATCTCTGTTCGCCTGGCAACCCCCACGGGGCGGTGATGAGCCGAGCGCAATGGCAAACGGCGATCGAACTCGCCCACCGCTACGATTTCGTCATCGCCGCGGACGAGTGTTATGCCGAGCTCTACCGGGAAGGGAGCGAGCCCCCGCCGGGGATCCTGGAGGCGGCCGATGCCCTCGGGTTGACCCACTACGATCGGTGCATCGCCTTCCACAGCCTGTCGAAGCGCTCCAACCTACCCGGGTTGCGCTCGGGGTTTGTTGCCGGCGACCCGGAGGTCCTCGCGCGCTTCCATACCTACCGCACCTACCAGGGTTGCGCCCTGCCCCCGCCGGTTCAGGCGGCCTCCCGGGCCGCTTGGCTGGATGAGGACCACGTGCGGACCAACCGCGAGCGCTATCGGGCCAAATTCGATGCGGTTGTGCCGATCCTCCAAGAGGTCTTGGACGTGGCCGTCCCAGCGGCGGGGTTCTACCTCTGGCCCGAGGTGCCGCGGGGGGACGACACCGGATTCGCGCGGGGCCTGTATGCCCAGAAGCACGTCACGGTCGTGCCGGGGCGGTTCCTCGCCCGCGCGCAACCCCACGGCGATCCCGGCCGGGGCCGCGTCCGGATCGCCCTCGTCGACGATGAGGCCCGCTGCCGCCAAGCCGCCGAGCGGATCCGGGATTTCGTCCATCGGGTCTAGCGCGGCGTGGCTGACGGTCCCGGGGTTGAGACCCGACGCCCGCCCAACCCCTCGTCACCGATTCATGATCCGGGATAGCGCGCCCGGAGGTCCTCGAGTACCTCCCGGTCGATCCACGCATCGTCCCGTAGGCGATTATCGTAGTTCTCCTCGCCCATGAAGCGTTTCAGGGCCTTGATGCATGCGGCGTCCCAATGGGGATCCGCGGGATCCACGGGGTGGCCGCGTCGCTGGAGGAGCGTCTTCAACTCCGCGGTCCGCTCGGGCTCGATGGGGACCAGGTTGGCCGGGTCGCTGGGGAAATACGCCAGCCGATGAAGCCGATAACAGCGGGCGAGTTCCTCGATGGGCTCCGGGTGATCGTAAACCGGGATGTCCACGTGTCGATGCCCGTGCCCCCCGTATCCGCCCCCGGCCTTCCAGATCGCCAAGGCGGCGGATTGTTGTCCACGGATCTCGCCGCCGGCGTCACGCCCGGCTCGCAGGGCCTCGACCAATCGTTCACCCAGCTCGCCGACGGTGGTGGTGAACGCCTCGACCATGCGTTCGAGCACCGCGGACGAGGCCAGCGAGTTGCCGAGGGCCAGGCTGTGAGTCCCCTCAGCGGCTCCGGCGGCCCCATCCCAGCCCATTACCTCGGATCCGGTGTACGCGGCCCGTCGACCGTCCAGGGTCAAGATCGCGATCTGCCGTTCCGGGCCATGGGTATCCTCGCGCAAGAGGATGGTGATGACTTCCTCGGGCTCCGCCCCGGCGCGCAATAAGGTCAGGGCTTTGGGCCCGTGGGCGGGATTGGCGAAGGCCTGGGTCACGATCCCACCGACGTCCGAGGCGCCGTGGGGGACCAGCCCGCCGACCCCCGGGAATTTCGATTGCACGGCGATGCCCAGTTCATCGGTCTCCGGTGCATAGCCCAGGATGGAGTAGGTCATCGGCGTCGTCCTCTTTGGGTTCGAGGTGGGTTCGCAGGCTCGGCTGGGACCGTGGCTCCCATCGCCGTGTCGGCCGCTCGGCCGCGCCTCCCGGGGCGACCCATCGGGTCTAACGGTTGGGTCGGGTCGCCGGACTCAAAACGGCACGAGCCCAAGGTCGACGCCATTTGATCGATCCGGCCGCCACCTGGGGTGGCTATAGACCGCCCCAGGACGCGCGAGGCGACTCGACCGGGTCGGTGTGGGTGCGTCCCGGGATCGCCCGCACCAATCCCCTGCGCGCAAACGATTGCTCGCTCGTCGTCGTCAGGGGGTGTCATGGTCCTCAAGGCCTCGAGGCAGGCCCTTATCCCGTTGCTTGCCATCGTATCGGGACTCGCCCCCCTCATCGGCTGTGCCCGGGTATCCTCGCCGTCGAGTCCTGTTCCGCCCCCCGAGCCGCCGGCGCGGCCGAGGGAGCCCGTCGAGGCACCCGCGGGGCGCACGGCCATCGTCATCACCTCGGGCGGCTCCGCCGAGTCCTCCGTGCAACCTCCGATCCAGATGCGTTCCGCGGAGTGGCCGGCGATCGGCCCCGGGACCACCGCCGGGCAGGCCCGTCGGGCTGCCCTGGATCCGCGGCGCCGACGCCTGGCGAGGCCATCCCGGGACCCGCTGAGCGAGACGGTCGCTCGCGATGCCAATGAACAACGGCCCCGGGCCGTTCGTCAACACCCCCGCCTGCCCCGGCTCGGCGTCCAGGCCACGGTCAGTCGGCGGGATATCGCCTATCGGTCGGTGGCCCCATTGGATGCGAAAACGGCGTTACCGCGGTACCTCGATCAACTCGAGCGGCTGGATGCCGAGTGACGGGCCGCGTGGCCGACCCTTCAAGCCGACGGCGGAACAGGCGCGGCCGATCGCGGGTCGGCTGACGTCCTCGCCAAACGCACGCGATTCGCGCAGTACCGAGCCGCCGCAGTGCGGCTCGCGGTTTCAGAGGCCTCGCTACTGGAGGCCTCGGTGCCCCGGGAGGCGTTTCGCCCGGACATCGCCCGTCGGCGGCCCCCCACGGTGACCTGGGAGCCGCAGTGATCAACTGGCCGCGCGGCTCCCCGATGGGGCCCCCGCGATAATCCCCCTCATCCGCTCGATGCACCGGAGCTCATCCCGTTGGCTCAGGCCCGATGGACGCGACTGCTCGACGGCCGATCCGATGCCCTCGAGGGGTAGGCTGTCGGGTGTCGCCTCCCGGGTTATGACCCGCAGCAATCCGGCCGCGGGCCCATCCAAGTCACCTACCACCTGCGGGATCCCAAGGCCGAGGTGGAATCTGTGCATGGCGCTCGGCTTGCGGCCGACGCCGTTTCCGAACACCTCCATGGAGACGACCGCGGCCGCCGTGGCCGCCTACACCGTGACGACGCGGCCGCGATGACCTCCCGCTCGGGGGATCCCGTGGATCGCGCCCCGGAGGCTCGGTGCATTCCCGAGCGGATCGTCCGCCAGGGCGACCCCTCGGCGGACTCGGTCTCGCCACGACGGTCGCTCAGTCGGCGATCCGACAGCCGATGGACCCGACGAGCACGGCGGTCGTGCCGGTCGCTGGGGCACGGCTCCGTCCGCCCCGGGGGGCGACTGAGCACCGCCTGACGCCGGATCCCAGGTATAGCGGTCGGCTGGGATTGCCGGGCTCAATAAACGGCACGCGCTCGAGGTCGACGCGATGTTATGGGTCCGGCGATCCATCAAATGAGCTCGCGATAAGAGGTGTGAGGGCGGGACGACGAGCGGGATGTGGGGGGTCATGCGACGGGATAGGGCGGTGTGCCGAGCCCTGGAGATGAACGGAGGGGGTGGCGCCTCGACCCGTTACCGGGTTTCGGTTCTTGGGCCGGCGCGATAGGCACGCCTTGAAAAGATTTGACGGGTGGAGTCCCGTCGCTTTAGACGAGCCGATCGGGCACGAGGACGCTCGTGCCCGATCGGATGACTCGACGGCTGCGCCGCCTGGGGCAGACCCTACCAGTGGCGGCGCGCAAGCCCGTCGCGTCGCCCTTAGTAGGCGCTGGAGCCGCCCTCGGATTTCGCGGCGTCCTTGTCCTTCTCACCGCTGTAGCCGGGGTTCATGCCCATCGGTGCCATGCGGCCCATGGGCGCATAGCCGCGGTAGGGCCCATAGGCGCCTGGGTAGCCGTATCCATAACCCGGATAGCCATAACCGTAACCGGGGTAGCCGTACCCGTAGCCCGGATAGCCATAGCCGTAACCCGGGTAGCCGTAGCCGGGGAAGCCAAAGAAGGGCATACCAAAGAAGAATGCCTCAGCATCATTGGTCGGGAACAGGGCGCTGATCGCGATCGCAGCAGCGAGGGCGAGAGCCGTCAAAGAAGATTTCATGGACAGTCACTCCAAAAACGTTTGTTCAAGAGATGTGTCATGCCGTTGCGGCCTTACGAGCCATGAGCGTTTTACCATCGCAGCCAGTGACGTGCAACCGTATCAGGGAATAACAATCAATCTAGGACATCACCCCGGATCACCAAGCACGACCGGCGACGGTCATTCCCTTCGATTTCGAACGAATGCCACGGTTCGACAGACCGCGAGGCGGTGAGCGGGGATGCCGGTCGCGGCGAATTGACGCCTCCCGGTCATCACGCGCTTGATCGTCCGGATGGGTCCCTTCTTTGATGGCCCACCGAACCGGAGGGGGCT
>CAYFWJ010000129.1:0-7474 GCA_964346755.1 uncultured Ectothiorhodospiraceae bacterium | reverse complement strand
TTTTTTATGGCTCCCAATGTGAAACGTCAACACGCCCTAATTTCCGGCGCGGGTTCCGATCAATGGTCGCCCCCTCAGCGCGAAGTCGATCGCGCCTCCCGTATCCGAGGGCGTCCAGCCCCCGCACCCGGATCGGAGAACCCAAACCCACCCGCCTCCGGACGGCTTCGGCTCCCGGGGCTGTCCCACCCCCCACGCGATTCCGACCACACCACAAGGCGTTCCATTCTACCCGTCGATCGCCGGTCCACCGACTCCCCGGCTTGGCGTTTCCCACGGCGATGACCGGCGCACAAAACACGACACAGCCCGCTTCTCACTGACGCGGTTCGTCGAGGTGCCGACTCCGAATCCACTCGAACAAAACACGCGACGCAGGCGATCGCCTGGGCCAACGCCCGGGTGACCCGCCTTAAAACAGCAGGCCCACCCCGGGGGCCAGCAACGCCTCGAATAACCCGACACACCCGTATCCCAACAAGAACGCACTCGCGATCGCACGCTGCGTATGAGATTCTACGTAGTCTTGTTGGGAGGTTACACCGCACCCCGCGTTGGAACACGCTCGTTAGTCGGCCAATCCAGACCGTTCATCGATGGAAGCGACCGCCCACGATCGCTGAAAAACCGCTCATTGAGCGAACGCGATCCGTGCCCCGGCGGATCTCACGCCATAGCGCGGATCCTATCGAGGCCGGTAGCCACCTCCCGTGATGGTCGGATCGATCAAACGGCGTCGACCGATGGCGCATGCCGTCCCACGCATCCGGTAACCCAGCCCAACGGCGATCCATCGGATCCGGCGCCAGGCGACCGTTAATCGACGAGGCGGTTCGGGGCCTCGCGGTCGGGGGCGTTGATCGTCGGGGCGGCGATCAACGAGCCTTTAGGGACGGATCCACGGCATCCCCCGACGGCGAGGTCTCGGACCTCCAACTGACCGGGAATCCCAGCCCACAGCGTAAACAGAACCCTTCCACCGCGAGCCTTATAGCCGCGTGCTCAGTGGGTCAATCGCCTGCCGGTTCGATTGAAAAGACCGTCGTGGCAAGACCGAGGCGCTCGAGGGGTCGCCCGGGAGGACGACCCTCCCGGGGGATACACTGAGCCTCCGGGGCAGGTCCACGGCATCCCCCAGCGGCGTGGAGCCGACCCGCCGAACCAAACGGCTGTGCCCGAGGCGTTCTTCATCCGCTCGATTGCACGCCGCGAGCCGGCGTTGGGCTCGCCGAATGGTTTGACGACACCGGGATCCGGCACGATCGAGGGATGTGATTTTTTGTTACGTTTCGAGCGAACCCCGTGCAATCCCTGAGAAGGGGTGTTAGGGTCAATTCAACACCGGTACCGCGCTGGTTTACTGCCGGACGCCGTCAGCTCGCAAAAACCAACGGCCGAAACGCCCCCAGGCAGGCCCGTTTGGCGGTCAAACCGGGATCGGAAACGCCCCCCTGCGGAGACATTCGAGACAGGGGGCGGCAGATCAAACCGGTCGACCCCCCGACCCCTTGAATCCATGCCCTATGGCGGAGAGAGCATTCGGTTTACCGTGACCCGTTGGCTCGATAGGCAAGCGAGATGAATCGTTTACGTTGGATGGCGCTCGTCCTGATCGCCGGGGGATTGCTAGGCGTTGACCTGACAATCCACCGAGCCCTCGTACAGCAATCCCAAGCCGAAGAGCGGGCCATCGTGCACGATGACCTCGCGACATTCGGTACCCACCTCGAGGCGGGGCTCAACGCGAATCTCCATGCCGTACGCAGCATGGCGGACTACCTTGCCATCCATCCAGAGCCAACTCGCGAAGCCTTTGAGGGCTTCGCGCGGCGCTTACAGGAGCATGCCGAGGGTTTGAGAAACCTCGTCGCGGCCCCCGATTTGACCATACGGCATGTCTACCCGCGGGAAGGCAATACCGTGTTGCTCGGCGTCAGTTACTACGACCTGCCCGAGCAGCTGCCAATGGTCCTCAAGGCGCGGGATAGGCGGCAGCTCGTGATGACCGGCCCGAGCTCCATCGTGCAAGGGGGACAGGGGATCCTGGCTCGGGTGCCCGTGTACGTCGATGGGCCGGACGGGGAGCGCTTCTGGGGCATCGTGGCCTCGTGGATCGATCTCGAGGCGATCGTAGCCCCCCTCCAACCCATGGCCGAGCGTCGGGATCGCCGCATCGCCATTCGAGCCGGATCCGGCGAAGGCGATACCCCACCGGAACAACGGGTGGTTTACGGGGATGCCGCGCTGTTCTCGGGCGATCAAGCGCTCGTTCGAACCGTGCGGGTTGCGAACGGAGACTGGACGATCGCCATGGCACCGAAGGCGGGTTGGACGACCCACCATTCGGCCCAGCGTTTGGTTCACGGATTGCTCGGCACTGCGGCCGTGCTCTTGCTCGGCGTCAGTGAGTGGCATCTGCGTAAAGACCGCGCGGTTCAGATAAACGAGCAGCGACTGCGGGATCTGACGCTTCACTCGTCGAATCTTGTTTGGGAAACCGATCGATCGGGTCGGATCACGTATTTCGTCGGCCACAGCGAGTCGTTATTGGGCACGCCCCCGGAGCGACTGATCGGACGGTCGATTCTCGAACTCAGCGACCCGACTGGACGGGACCGTATCGTCGCTATGTTCCAACACGCCATCCAGGAGGGGATTGCCCTCAAGGATCGCGAGATCCGCGTGCCGAGTGAGTCGGGGACGATTCGCTATTTTCTGCGCAGCGGGGTGCCGGTTCGCGGGCCAAACGGGACGATCACGGGCTATCGGGGAGTCGACAAAGACATAACCACCACGAAAGAACTGGAAGAGGCCTTTCAGGAAAACGCGGCCCTGATGGACGCCCTATTCCAACAGTCGCTGGACGGCTGCTTCTTTATGATGTTGGATGACCCGCTCGCCTGGGACCGGATCGGGGGCGAGGACGAAATCCTCGAGCACCTCACGCACCACCAGCGCCTGACCAAGGTGAATGAGGCCATGTTGCAACAATATCGGACCTCAGAAGCGGAGTTCCTAGGTATCCGTCCGATCGACCTATACAGCCATGATCCAACCGGCTTGCGTCAACTCTGGCGTCGACTCTTAGCGGACGGCCGCTCATCGGTCGAGGCGGAGCAGATCCGAATGGACGGCACGGAGATGATGATCGAAGGCAATTATGGGGTCATGATGGACGGAGAAAACCGCATCATCGGACACTTCGGCATACAGCGGGACGTGACCGACGAACGGGAAGCCGCCATCAAATGGGAGCGATACGTAGACCTCGTCGATCAACACATCATGATCACGCAGACGGATCTGTTGGGCCGAATTATCTACGTCAGTGATGCCTTCGCCAACATGAGCGGATTCTCCAAGGCGGAACTGCTCAATCGCAGTCACCGGATCATCCGCCACCCCATGATGCCCACGGATTTCTTCGAGGAACTCTGGAGTCGCCTGGGCGAGGGCAAGAGTTGGCGGGGTGAGATCCAAAACCGCTCCAAACAAGGCGGCGACTACTGGCTCGACAGCTATATTTTCCCACTCTTCGACCGCAAAGGGCATCGGTATGGCTACATGGCGGTCTACCACGACATCACGGCGCAGAAACAACTCGAGCTCGCGTCCATCACGGACGGGCTCACCGGCCTATTCAACCGGCAGAAACTCGACCGCGAGCTCGAGATCCAGCGGGAACGCTATGAACGTTACGACGAGCCGGTGAGCCTCATCCTGATCGATGTCGATCGATTCAAGACCATCAACGACCGATACGGCCACCTCGTGGGTGATGTCGTGCTCCGGCGGATCGCCGAAGGCCTGCGTGAGACCGTCCGCACCCCGGATATCGTCGGACGTTGGGGGGGTGAGGAATTCCTCATCATCTGTCCTCATACCCTCCTGGGAGAGGCCGTGGCCTTGGCTGAGCGGATCCGCGAAGCGATCATCGAACGAGCCTCCTTCGAAGGCCGAAAGGTGACGATCAGCCTCGGCGTGGCCCCGCTTCATGATGGAGACACGGAGACGCTCATCCGTGAGGCGGATTGCGCCCTCTACCGGGCGAAATCCCTTGGACGGGATCGGGTCGTATCGAGCCAAGGCAAGGATATCAAGACCGTCTAGGCGAGCGGACGGCGTTTCCGATCAGGCAGGCGGCGATCCATCATCACACGACGGCCAAGAACGGCATGCGGCCGCACCGGATGCCGCCAGCCCATCGCTCGTCCGATACGGCCGGGCCATCAGTGCGAAACAGCTGCCATTGAATGCTTCGGGATTCGCGGGATGGTGGCGTCCCCAAGGGGATTCGAACCCCTGTTACCGCCGTGAAAGGGCGATGTCCTAGGCCTCTAGACGATGGGGACGTGATCTCGGCGTGAGACCGCGCATAATGCCGATCTCCTCACACGCTGTCAAGCCTCGCGCGCCGATCCGAGCTGACGATCGATCACCTCTTGGAGTTGTCGACTGACGGGCTGGCTCACGAGGCCTTCGAGCACTCCGCGCATGTGCGCCCGGCGCGTGGGCTCCATTCGCTCCCAGCGACTGAAGGCGGTGGCAAGACGGGCGGCAATCTGGGGATTGAGCCCGTCCAGTCTCCGGATCTGCTCCGCAACCAGCTCGTAGCCGGCCCCGTCGGCGCGGTGGAAGTGGACCGGGTTGCGACGGGCCAACGTACCGAGCACGGCGCGGACGCGATTGGGGTTGCTACTATCGAATTGCGCATGTTCGAGCAATGCAACGATGGACTCGAGGGCATCGGGCAAGGTCGACGCCGCTTGGGTCGCGAACCATTTATCCAAGACGTTCGGTTCGTCGCGCCATTGCTGGTAGAACGCATTCAGCGCGGCTTCGCGCTCATCGCAGTCCACATCGACCAACAGGCGCAGCCCCGTTAGGCGGTCGGTCATGTTCTCCGCCGTTTTGAATTGTTGCCACGCGAGCTCGCGGACCTCGGCATCTTCCGGCCAACTCGAGAGGTAAGCCAAGCACAGATTCTTCAGCCGGCGTCGACCGATCGCCGCGGGGGTCAACTCGTAGGGGCCGACAACCTGATTCTCGTGATAGACCTGCAACAGCTCCTCGCGATAATGCGCGACGAAGGTACGCCGCACCTGTTCCCGGGCCTCGCGGATGGCCAGCGGATCGACCGGGTCGCTGTGCTCGGCGAGGTCCTCTTCGCTGGGCAAGGTGAGGGCCTCGGCCAACAGCGCCGGATCGGAGTCCCGATCCGTCAGCGCCCCACCGAGGCTGTCGATGAGGCCCTGGTCGATGGCCATTTCAGTCCCGGCCCGCAGCGCCTCGATGCCCGGCAACAACGTCCGCAGGGCGAGTTGTTGACTCGCCTCCCAGCGATTGAAGGGGTCGCTGTCGTGGACCAAGCGGGTGGCGACCGCCTCGTAGGGCTCATCCATCCGCAGCCGCACGGGGGCCGAGAATCCGCGCAGTAGGGACAAAACGGGCGCCTGCGCCGGCAGATCGACGCATTCGAAGGTCTGCACCGCCTCGGTCAACTCGAGGATCCGAGTCGTCGGAGGCGTCACGTCCCGCGCGACATCGCTGGCGAGACGTACCGGCAGATCGTCCCCGTCGGCCCCGATCAAGCCGATGGCGACGGGGATGTGGAACGGTTCCTTGTCCGACTGGCCTGGCGTCGGCGGACACGCTTGCCGCAGCGTCAACCGGCCCGTTCGGGTGGCGGGGTCATAATCCCAGGTCACCTCGATCTCCGGGGTCCCAGCCTGGCGATACCAACGCCTGAATTGACTGAGGTCCCGTCCATCGGCGATCTCAAAGGCGCGGAGGAAATGCTCGGTGGTGATCGGCCGCCTGTCGTAGCGCTCGAAGTACTCGTCCATCCCCCGCCGGAACGCCGCCTCACCGAGCAGGGTGTGGAGCATACGGATAACTTCGGCCCCCTTTTCGTACACCGTCGCGGTGTAGAAATTATTGATGGCGTAGTATTCCGTCGGCTGGATGGGATGGGCCATGGGTCCCGCATCCTCCGGGAACTGGGTCGTCCGCAGACGACGGACCTCCTCGATGCGTTCGACCGCCGGGGCATTCATCTCGGCGCTGAACTGCTGGTCCCGAAAGACCGTCAGTCCCTCCTTCAACGTCAGTTGAAACCAATCCCGGCAGGTGATCCGATTCCCCGTCCAATTGTGGAAGTATTCGTGGGCGACCACGCTTTCGATGTTCAAGAAGTCATCGTCGGTGGCACTCTGGGGGTTGGCCAGGATGAACTGGCTGTTGAAGATATTGAGCCCTTTGTTTTCCATGGCCCCCATATTGAAATCATCCACGGCGACGATCATGTAGGTGTTCAGGTCGCATTCGCGGCCATAGCGTGTCTCGTCCCAGGCCATCGCCCGTTTCAGAGAAGCCATGGCGTATCCCGCCTTCCCCGCGTTACGGGGCTCGGTGTACAGTCGCAGCTGCACGGTGCGCCCCGAGGGGGTCGTGTGCTCGTCCTTCAGAACGGCCAGATCACCGGCCACGAGGGCAAAGAGATACGAAGGCTTGGGATACGGATCTTCCCAACGCACCCAGTGTCGGTCTCGCTCCTCGCCGCGGGCGACGAGGTTGCCGTTGGCGAGGAGCACGGGCAGATCCCGCTTATCGCCGACGAGGGTCGTGGCGAAACGCGCCATGACGTCCGGACGATCCGGGAAGTAGGTGATCCGGCGGAAGCCTTCGGGCTCGCACTGCGTACAGTAGATCCCGTTCGAGCGATACAGCCCTTCGAGCTCGGTATTCGTCTCCGGGGCGATCTCCACCTCGGTCTCCACGGTGCAACACGCGGGCAGATCGTGCACGATGAGCTGCCCCTCGACCTGACGGTATTCCGATTCCCCAAGCCGACGTCCGTCGACCCGAACCGCGCGCAGGACGAGGTCATGGCCGTCGAGGACGAGCGGATGGGAGCCCTGGCTCCGGTCGTGGTTGTTGACGACGTCGAGGCGACAGGTAACTCGTGTGACAGCCGGGTCGAGCTCGATGCGCAAATCGACACGATCGACAAGGTAGTCGGGGGGTTGATAATCGCTCAGGCGGATCGGCTGGGCCGAGGCGGCATCGGTCATGAACAGGCCTTTTCAGGTTGCAAAGCGGAACGCGGCACGGCGGCGGGGACGTCCAAGTGACCCCGAGCGGGGCGATTAAACCCCCCGCGATCCCGATTGGACTTGATTCGAGTCCAAACGGATCCCCCCATTAGAATACAATCGAATTCAACCAACGAGGTGCGGCTGATGACGCGCAGAAGACCCCGGGTCCATCTTCAAGCCCTCGGGTGCCGACTCAACGAGGCGGAACTCGGCGAATGGGCCGGCTCACTCCGGGGACGTGGCTGGCAAATCCTGGAAACCCCGGAGGCCGCCGATCTCGTGGTGATCAACACCTGCGCGGTCACCCGCGAGGCGGCCCGCAAGTCCCGTCAGCTGCTCCGGCGCGCCCGGCGCGAGAACCCGCAGGCGCGCCTGGT
>CAYFWJ010000128.1:0-7503 GCA_964346755.1 uncultured Ectothiorhodospiraceae bacterium | reverse complement strand
ACGATGAGTCGGCCATGGGTGAGCTCCGCTTGGGGGACGACGAGGGCCTTCGAGTCGTGAAGGGGGTGTTGCGCGCGCGGGTCGTCCGGATGATGTCGCCGATAGCGGACCCCGGGCGCGTGCATCGGGGTCGCGCGAGGCGCGTCGGGTCCGTATCCTTGGCGGCTCGATAGTAGACGTGCGGAGTGAACCCGGCGCGTCCCATTGGGTCCTTACCGATCAGGGGATTGCATGCTAGCCCGTTGGTTACGAGATCGCCAGAGGCGGCGCCGGCAGGCGCGCTTGATGAGCCGCTTCAGCGGACGCACCGTGATCGTGCACGAGGGCTTCCCAGAGCAGTGGCTGGAGCGCTTGCTCCGTCAGCCGGGGGGCGCCGGCCATCTCCGTATCGATGTCCGCCGGTTGCCGACCCAGAACCCGTCGCCGATCGAGTGGTTGGTGCAGGCGCATGTCGTGCCGTTGGGGCTCCCGCTGCCGCTTGTGGTTCGCATCCAGCCCGAGGCCCTGCATCTGCGTCATCTGCGGCGTGGGGAGGGCGTGGTGCATCCCAGCGAAATCGGATGGTTTTTGATCGAGTTGGATCGACGCTACCATGCGTGTCTTACCCCCGATGCGACCGGCTATTCGGTCACCCGCGGGATCCCCGAGCACGATAACGAAGCCGAGAGCTTATTCGATCTATGAGCGACGCCTTCCGAATCGGTCACGCCCAGGCCGATACCCTCGATGCGCTGGTGGATGGGTGCCTGAGTCAACTCGGCGATCCGCCCCAGGCCTCGCTCGGGTTCGTTTACGCCACCGAGGCCCTGGCCGGTGAGTTGGGTTCGGTCCTCGACCGGCTCCGCTCGGCGCTGTCGGTGGAGCATTGGCTCGGAACCGTCGGCCACGGCGTCGTCGCGACCGGGACCGAGTATTACGAGTCACCGGCGCTGGTGGTGATGCTCGCGGATCTGGACGAGTCGGGTTATCGCACCATCCCGCTGATCTCCAACGGCACCGAGGCCTTCTTGAACAGCCTGACGAGCTGGGCAAGCGGTCAGCCCTGGGGCTTCCTCCACGGCGACCCCGGCAACCCCCTGGTGCCACCGCTGCTGGAGCAGCTCCCCGGGCTCTTCGGTGGGGCTCTGCTGAGCGGTGGCCTGTCCTCCTCGGCCTCCAACCCGAATCGCATCCCCCAGATCATCGATGAGGTCACCGCAAGCGGACTCTCGGGTGTCTTATTCGATCGCGGGGTGATCCCCCTGGCGATCAACCACACCCAGGGCTGCACCCCCATCGGCCCGCGCCACCGGGCGAGCGAGGTGGAACGCAACGTGTTAGTGAAGCTGGACGAGCGCCCGGCCCTGGATGTCCTCTACGAGGATGTGGGGGAGGTGCTGGCCCGGGATATCCGTCGCGCCGCCGGTTACATCTTCGTCGGTCTACCGCTGACCGGCGAGGAGGCCGGCGATTACACGGTCCGGAATCTGATCGGCGTGGATACTCAGCGGGGCCTGGTCGGTGTCGGCGATTACGTGGCCGATGGCGATGAGGTGATGTTCTGCCGGCGGGACGGCAATACCGCCCGTGAGGACATGTATCGGATGCTCGGCGAGCTACGCGAGGTGACGGGCGGCCGAGCGCCCCGCGGGGGGCTGTACGTGTCTTGTGTCGGCCGCGGCCGTAATCAATTCGGCGACGAATCCGGGGAAGTGGCGATGATCCACGAGATCCTCGGGGACTTCCCCCTCGCTGGTTTCTTCGCCAACGGCGAGATCTACCGCAACCGACTCTACGGCTACACCGGGGTCTTGACCCTCTTTCTGTAAAACGCCCTGCGAGCCTGGACGCGCCGGGCGGCAACGCCCCGCCCCCGACGCGCTGTGCTCGACTCGCCCGTCTTTTCCAACCGCAACCGGGGAACCAGCCAACCATGGAGTACCGACCGCTCGGCCAAACCGATCTACAGGTCAGCGCCCTGTGCCTCGGCACCATGACCTACGGTGAGCAAAACACCGAGGCCGAGGCCCACGCCCAACTCGACCGCGCCCTGGATCGCGGCATCAACTTCATCGATACCGCCGAGATGTATCCGGTACCGCCGCGGGCCGAGACCCAGGGACTGACGGAGCAGTACATCGGGACCTGGCTGGCCAAGGAGCCGAGCCGGCGGGAGCGGATCGTGCTGGCGACCAAGGTGAGTGGGCCGGCGGGTTTCGATTACCTGCGCCGCGGGCCGCGGTTGAACCGGGAACAGGTCCAAGCCGCCCTGGATGCGAGCCTCAAGCGGCTACAGACGGACGTCATCGACCTGTACCAGGTCCATTGGCCGGAGCGGAAGGCCAACTACTTCGGACGGCTAGGCTATACCCCACCGGACCCGGAAACCGACGCAGAGGCCGTACCGTTGCTCGAGACCCTCGCCGTCCTCGGGGACGCGGTGCGGGCAGGTAAGGTTCGCCACATCGGGGTGTCCAATGAGACCCCCTGGGGGGTCATGGAGTACCTGCGGCTCGCCGAGCGCTACGACCTGCCGCGAGTCGTCAGCATCCAGAACCCCTACAACCTGCTCAATCGCAGCTTCGAGATCGGGCTCGCGGAGATCGCCCATCGGGAGGCGGTCGGGTTGCTCGCCTATTCACCCCTCGCCTTCGGCATGTTGAGCGGCAAGTACCGGCACGGGGCTTCGCCGGCGGGGGCCCGCTTGACGCTGTTCGAGCGGTTCAAGCGCTACACCAATACCCAGGGCCAAGAGGCGACCGAGGCCTATGCTGAAGTCGCCGAACGCCACGGGGTCAGCCTCACCCAGCTGGCCCTCCAGTTCGTCACGACCCGCCCGTTCGTCACCAGCAACATCATCGGGGCAACGACGCTCGAGCAACTGGACGAGGACATCGAAAGCCTCGGATGCCCGCTATCGGAGGCCTTGCTCGAAGCGATCGAAGCGGTCCACCGGCAGTTTTCGATCCCCTGTCCCTAGTCAGCGCCTGTCCGCGATCAGCGGCGACCGTGGGTGGTTGTCCCGTGTGCGGTGGGCCCTATGGGCCGCGGGGATGCGGGGCCGAGTGGGTGAATCGGGTCGGTTTGAGGGGCGGCGGGGTCGCCTGGGGCAGATCGATGCGCCTCCTGACGTTGGCACATCCGACGTAAGATCGCGTATCGGGGTGGCTTGGCATTGGGTTTCGGGCTCATCGGGGTATCGATTCGTCGGATGCGCTGAGACTCGTAGGATGCGCTGAGTCCGCGAAGCGCATCGGTTGTGGCGGCATGGCAATCTTTGCACTGTCAACTCCAGGTGCCGGGGCCGGATTCGACGGCGGTTTCGGGGTGGGGAGGCGGTGCTTGGCTTGAACAACCAATGCGCCTCCTGACGTCGGCACATCCGGCGTAAGACTGGGTATCGGGGTGGCGAGGACACTTGCGGATCGGGAACATTGACAAGGCCTGAACTCCGTGCCATGTAGCTTTTCACCCTAGGGTCCGTTGCGGGTGTGGCCCGCCCCGAGTTTGGTGCCGAACGCCCCGCGAGACCTGGCGGTTCATCGATGATCCTGAAACAACCCGGGCGGCTGCCCAGGCGCCGGGCCGCGACCGATGCGGGGTGAATCATGCCTCTTCCAGTATTGCTGGTATCGCTTGTCTTGTTCAGCGTTTGGGCGCCGGCGCCCGCGCAGGATTATGAACGGCCCGAGCAGGGCAAGGCGTGGTGGTGGGATACGGACTGGTGGGAAACCGGCCAGTTGGATCGACCCGAAAATCACCCAGTACGGACCGAGTGGGTGGAGTATACGAATGATGACGTGACCGTACCCACCCTCGTGGCTCGGCCGGACGACGCCAAGGCGTACCCCGGTGTCCTGTTCCAACACGGGCGGCGGGGTTTGGACGAGCTCGTCCAGGGACATGCGCGGCGATTGGCGGCCCGTGGCTTCACCGTGGTGGCACCGGATGGGTTCAGCGCGCGCTTCATCGAGCGCTTCCCCATCCGCCACGATCCCGCGACCGAGTCGGATGTCGATGCCGGGGTGGACTACGTGCTGTCGCGGCCCGATGTGAGCGGTGAGCAGATCTGCCTGTATTCCCACACCCGAGGGGGCTATTACACCCTGCGGGTCGCGGTTACCTTTGAGCGGCAGGCCAATGAGGTCGCCTGCTACGTCTCGTATTACCCGCACATGCAAAACCCGAACGCGCCCGAACCCATGCAGGTGTACCGCTATGCGCCGGAGGCCGATCGGATGCGGATCCCGACGTTGATCTTCATCGGCGAGGACGAACAGTATCAGCGCAAACGGGGCATCGAGATGGCCGTGGCCTCAATGCAGGACAAGGGCTATCCGGTGCGCCTTGTGACCTATCCGGGGGTCGGGCGAGGGTTCGATTTTCGGCCCCGGTCGGTGCGCTCGTTCGCCGATGATCTGGCCAGCAAAGACGCCTTACAGCGAGCAGCCCGATTCATGCGGCGGCATGTGGGGGAATGACTCGGATGGAATAGGCCGTCACGTCGCCAGGCTGACGAACCCCGGTGGCTTGACCGTGACGAGGGAACAGGGCGCGCGATTCAGGATGTCCTCGGCGGTGTTGCCGATGATTAGCGCCGGGACGCCGGTGCGGGCGATGGTGCCCATGACCAGGACCTCGGCCTGTAGGGCGCTCGCCTGCTCGGGGATAACCGTCCGCGGGTTGCCGCGCAGCTGATGCCAATGAATGGAAGGAGCGGCGCCGGTTGCGGTCGTTTGGCCGGAATGAGGGGGGTCCGTGATCCAGCGCTGTTGCGTCGAATCGACGAGACGGGCGAGGGCCTTCTCATGCTGGGTCTCCGTCTCCGAGACATAGCGGATCACGGCGGCCTCGCCTCCCGACCAGCGGCGGACCAAGTGCTCGCCGGTCGCCTCCCAGACGTGGATCACATGGAGTTCCCGATCCAGTCGTTCGGCGAGTCGGGCTGCTGTATCGAGGATGCGGCGGTTGAGCTCGGTCTGACCGTGGGCCTCCTCCGAGGTGGGCGTCAGGCCGATCCCGAGATCGACCGCGGCGACCACCGACCGGCCCGGCCCGCGGTTGCCGGTCAACAGCCACAGGGGACAGGGACATTTGCGCAGCAGATGCAAGTCCGTACTGGCAAGCCAGCCGGTCAGCCCGGCGGTGGGCCCAGCAGTCGGTTCGGCCCGCTTGACGACCAGATCCGCCTCGGTCTCCGTGACCGCATGGATGATCTCGAGGAACGGTCGCCCGAAACGGACCTGATGGTCGATCTCGATCCGGGTGCCGTGGGTGGCGATGCGGGCCTCGAGCTTCGCCTCCGCCTCCCGGCGTAAACGCTCGGACGCGTCCCCCGGCGACAGCCCGGCGTGGCGGGCGAGCCGGGCGACTTCCTCGGGGGGGCGCAGGGTGCTCAGGGCGGTCAGCCGGGCCCCGTACGACTGGGCGAGGGCCAATCCCTGAACAAAGGCGCGATCCTCCGGGTCACTGTCCGCATCGATAACCGCCAAAACATGGTTCAAGGCCGAGTCACTCATGAGACAAGTTCCCGTTGACCCGCGGGATCGGGCAGCTTGGCTGGCTCTGGACAGGCGTTGTCGAGGATGAGACGAGCGGCTTGGGAGGCCGCGTCCCGAAACGGCTGCATGACCAGATCCGCGCCGGTTTCTCGTAAGTCGCGGGCGCTGGCATCGGTGTGCGCCGCGACTGCCACCTGACCGGTGAAGCCCCGCTCCTCCAAGGCCTGGATGAAGGCGCGCCGGGCGTCGTCGTGACTGACCCCACCCACGTGTTCCGGGATGGTCGCCACAGCCCAGCGGACCCCACTCAAGGGCAAATGGCCAACGAGCTCCGGATCGCTGGCATCCCCGAAGATCACCGTAAAGCCTTCATCCCGCGCGTAGCGTACCGCCGCCGGATTGAAATCCACCCCGAGGACCCGCCAACCGGCTCCGCGCAGGGCGTGGGCGATGGCAAGTCCGTAACGGCCCAGGCCGAAGACGATGGCATCGTGTCCAGCCGTCGGTGCGTCCCACTCGAGCTCCTGATGGGTCAACTGGCGACGCTCGAATACCCCCAGCATTGGGGCAATCCAACCATAGAGGGTATGCGAATAGGTGATCATGTAGGTGGACATCGCGATCGTGATCAACCCCACCAGGGTCACCAGGCCCAGGGCGTCGGTGCCCACGTAGCCCAGTTCGACCCCCATGGCCATGAAGATCAAAGAGAACTCGCTGATCTGCGCGACGGTCAAGCCGGCCAGGAAGCCGGTCCGTTTGCGATACCCTAGAACCCCCATGATCGCGAGTACGATCAACGGGTTACCGATCAGGACGAAGAGCGCCAAGACGATGGCCGGCCCCACCGACGCCCCCAGCCCGGAGAGATCCAGGGAGGCACCGAGGGCAATGAAAAAGAACAGCAACAGGAAATCACGCAGCGAGGCCAGGCGCGCGGCGATGGCCTCCCGGAAGGGCGTGGAGGCCAGAGACACCCCGGCCAGCAACCCGCCCAACTCTTTGCCGAAGCCGAAGAAATCCCCGAGGGACGCGAGCAGGGCCGCCCAGCCGATCACGAAGGAGACCAACAACTCGGGGGCCTGCGCCAAGCGCTCGACGAGCGGATTGGCGAGATAACGGATAAACAACCCGACCAGGAGCAACAGGATCAGGCCGTAACCAAAGACCTGGAGCACCGCCCACAGGGCCGCTCCGTCTCCCGCCTCGGTGTTCGCCGCCCCTACGCCCCAGGCGGAGAGCGCGATCATGGCCGCAACCACCACCAGATCCTGGACGATCAGGAAGCCGAGGGCGATGCGACCGTGCAGGGCGTCGATCTCGCGTTTATCGGAAAGGAGCTTGACGACGATGATCGTCGAGGAGAAGGTCAGGGCGACCGCAACGTACAGGCTGGTGATCGGATCCAGCCCCAAGCCAACGGCCAGTAGAAACCCGAAAAGGATGGTGAAGGCCACCTGGCCAAGGCCCGTCATCAGGGCGACCTTCCCGAGGGTGCGCACCAGGCTGACGTCAAGCTTCAGCCCGACCAGAAACAGCAACAGCGCGATGCCGAGTTCGGCCAACAGATCGATTGAGGCATCGGAGCGGGCGATATCCAGCCCCGAGGGGCCCGCCAAGATCCCCACGGCGATGAAGCTGACGATCAGCGGCTGGCGCAAGAGCAGACCGACAAACCCGCCGGCCGCGGCCAACACCAGCAGGGCCGCGATCTCGTAGAATAGGTAACTGCCGATCACATCGCTCATGGGGTTGCACCAGTCCCGGCTGAGTTGGACGGGGCCATGCGAGACATCCACCGCCTCTGGCCCGACCTCGCGTCATTTCGCCCCATTATCAGCTCGAGTGTACCAAAAATTCGGGCTGATACAACCTCAAGGAAACCGCTGACTCCCCGAGCGTAGGGATCGACCGCGTCGAGATGAACAAGCGACCAACAACCCCATGCCATGCCGCCCCGATAATCGGCCATTCGTAGTTCGTAGTTCGTAGGATGTGCCGACGCCAGGAGGCGCATCGGTTG
>CAYFWJ010000127.1:0-7638 GCA_964346755.1 uncultured Ectothiorhodospiraceae bacterium | reverse complement strand
CTCCCCGTGCTGATGGAAGCGAAAGAGGAGACGGACCGACTCGCGCCCGGGCGCGTCCTGAACCCGAACGGCCACGCTGGGGTAGCGCCCAGAGGTCTCACGGGCTCGAACGGCGATCTCCGGCAGGGACTCGCCGCGCAGTCGCTGCAGATTGCGATACAGCACCCCCATAAAATCGTCCTGGACAAACCCACGCCATCGCCGGCGCGTGTCATCGTTCAAGCCGCGGTACCCGGGACCTGCAGCGGCACGGGCCATATACGAGAAATCGAAGTAGGGGCCGAACTCCGCCTTGAACAGCTCAGGCCCGGGATCGCCGCCGGATTCGGCCAGGTAGGTCCGAAGCGTATCAATCGCGTCTTCCAGGACCTCGGTGGGGGTCTGCGCCGGGGGGTCGTTTGACGCGGTCCCGTCCGAGGCGCTGGCGGGGGACAACCCGAGCAGCGCGAACCCGACCATGAGGGGTAAGACCCGGGCGGCCGAATACACGCCTCGGCCCGGGTGCCGAGGCGTGGAGCTTTTAGCTATCATAGAACATGCCTCTCAAATCACAATCCGACGCAAGCCACTCAGCTTGACAGGGCTTCGCCGGGGGCGGGTAAACCAAGGACAGCCCGAGGCTTCGATACCCGAGGCCTCGGAAGCGATCCCGAGGACCAAACGAATCGGGGCGGCGGCGTACCCGGGTGAACCCCGGTCCGGGGGCCCCTAGGACCCAACCCGACCCGGTCCGCGGGCCCAGCCGCGATCGTCTCGAGCGGCCCAAGGCGCATCCCGTTAGCGGCCCGGTGAGTGGCCGCCGCCTTCGTGGACTGGGACACGGGGATCGAGCCAACGTCTCGTTACGCCGCCCGTCGAACCGCCGCACTTCGACGAGGCCGGCCGTCGACGGTTGGTGACTTGGCATCACCGACCGAAGGAGCCGTCCGCCGAGGTTCATCGCCCGTTCCCATGACAATCCGCACACTTGAAAGCCGCGCCACAATGTCCACGCGCTACGAAACGATTAAGAACAACCCGTCTCGCCTCGAACGGGAGAGCACGTATTCATTGAATCGGCTGCTCCCCCGAATCGAGCGGCGCTTTCGGGGCGAAACGGATGCAGCCGAGTGGAATGCCTACGTTCAACGCATTCGAACCTATTTCCCCCAATTGTTCGCCCGCCTCCATGAACTCTACGGGGATCACTACGACTTCTTTTACCACTTGGAAAACATCCTCGCCTCGACCACCGAGATGTGGCGCGAGCGTCCTTCCCAGCTCAAGGCCCTGGACGCGCTTCGCGTCGCCGATCCGCATTGGTATCAATCCAGCCGCATGGTCGGTGCGATGTGCTACGTCGATCTGTTCGCAGGGGATCTCCAGGGTCTGCGCGATCGCATCCCGTATCTCACCGAATTGGGGATCACCTACTTGCATCTCATGCCCCTATTCAAGGTCCCCCGAGGCGACAACGATGGCGGCTACGCGGTGAGCAGCTACCGCGAGATCCGGCCGGATCTCGGCACCATGGATCAACTCGCCGAGTTGGCAACGGAATTGCGCCATCACGGGATCTCGCTCGTGCTGGATTTCGTCTTTAATCACACCTCGGATGAGCATGAGTGGGCAAAACGGGCCCTGGCCGGCGAAACCGAATATCAGGACTATTATCGGATGTTTCCGAACCGCGAGATGCCGGATGCCTACGAGGCCAGCATGCCCGAGGTCTTCTCCGACGATCACCCCGGTGCCTTCACCTATCGCTCTCGACTGAAACGATGGGTCTGGACCACCTTCCACACCTACCAATGGGATCTCAACTATGAGAACCCGGTTGTCTTCAACCAGATGCTCGAAGAGATGCTATTTTTAGTGAATCAGGGCGTCGAGGTCCTGCGGCTCGATGCCGTGGCCTTTCTGTGGAAACGACTGGGCACCAACTGCCAAAATCTCCCCGAGGCGCACGCCATCATCCAGGCCTTCAACGCGATCGTGAACATCGCCGCCCCCGCCGTGGTGTTCAAATCCGAGGCCATCGTCCATCCCGACGAGGTGCGCAAGTACATCGGACTGGAGGAATGCCCGCTATCCTACAACCCGGAGCTCATGGCCCTTCTCTGGGAGGCCCTCGCGACCCGGGACGTGCGGGTGCTACGCCATGCGATGAAGGACGGCTACGCCATCCCGGAGGGTTGCGTGTGGATCAACTACGTACGCTGTCACGATGATATCGGCTGGACCTTCTCGGACGAGGATGTCAACGCGATCGGGTTCGACCCCCAGGATCACCGGCGCTTCCTGACCCAGTTCTACACCGGCCGCCATCCCGCGAGTTTCGCGCGCGGCGCCCCCTTCCAAGAAGATCCGACAACGGGCGTCGGGCGGATCTCGGGGATGTGCGCCTCGCTGGCGGGCGTCGAGAAAGGGCTGGACACCCAGGACGAAATCGAAACCGAACTCGCGGTCCGGCGAATTCTTTTGATCCACGGCGTCGTTATCTGTCTGGGGGGTATCCCGCTGCTGTATCTCGGCGACGAGATCGCGATGCTCAACGACTACCGCTACGACCAAGACCCCAGCAAAGTTGGCGACACACGCTGGATCCACCGAGCCCCATTCGACTGGAATCGGGCGGAGCGGCGTCGGGATAGCTCAACCATCCCGGGACAAGTCTACCAAGGCATCTTGCGTTTGGTTCAATTGCGCGCCCAGAATCCCGCTTTTCTGCGCCCGGATACGGAGATCGTCGAGACGGGCAATCACCACGTCTTCGCCTTTCTCCGGAGTAACGATCAATCCATGGTGTTTGTCCTGGCCAATTTCAGCGAACACCAACAGCGTTTGGAGGCGCGGCGGCTGCGTCAGATGGGGATGCGCAAGACCATGGTGGACTTGTTCGAGGGGGGCACCATCACGGCCGCTCAGGAACTGGTCATCGATCCCTATCAGCTGCTCATCCTGGCCCGTCTGGAGTAGCAACATCCCCCGTCCTCACCGGCCCGTCGCACCGGCCCCGCTGGCGGGGCCGAGAACTCGACCCGGCTTGACCCGACCTGTCGACCCCCTGTTCCACCCCGATCGAGGAACCCTGACCTATGTCTTGCCCCCCTCCCCACCGCCTGTACCTCGGGCTCCTGCTGGTCGTGAGCCTGGGCGCCTTGTCGGCCTGCACCGTGATCGAACAGGCCGCGCAACTGGCCGATGCGGAACGCCCCACGGCCCACATTCGCGGCGCTCAGGTAACGGATCTCTCCCTCGATCGCCTCGACCTGCGTTTCGATGTCGAGGTGACCAACCCCAATCCCTTTGCGGTGCGACTCGCGACGTATCGCTACCGCCTTGCCGTCGACGGCAAGGCCCTGGCCCGCGGTGACCAGGGCACCGGTGCCGAGATCCCGGCGGAGGGCAGCCAGGTCATTGCCGTCCCGGTCAGCCTCCCGTACCAACAACTCTTCGAGGGTCTGCCCCGGCTCGCCGATGCCGAGCAGTCCACCTATCGCTTGAGCGGCCGCGTGGGGGTCGATGTGCCCCGGCTCGGCATCGTCAATCTGCCGATGGACCATACAGGGGAGATACCCATCCTGCGCGCACCGACCCTGGTCTTCCAGCGCTTGGAGGTGGAACGAATCGGCTTCGGCGGGGCGGATCTCGTCCTCGTCCTCGAGACGGCCGCGGCACCGACCCTGCGGATCGCGGATCTCGAGGCCCGGGTCACCGTGGCCGGCCGCGACTGGGCGACCGCACGCCTGGACGCGGGACGGGAGCTCAGTGGGGCGGAGCGGGTCGCCTTGCGTGTCCCGTTCTCGGTGAGCCTCAGCCAGGTCGGCGGAACGCTGATGGATTCGTTGCGGGGACCCGGAGCGGTCGACTACCGCATTGCCGGGCAGTATCAGTTGGCCGCCGCCTCCGGGGCCCCGGAGGCGATGCAAGCCTTCGAGCCCGAGGCGCGCACGTTTGAACTGACGGGCTCCACGAACCTCGAGCGATCCGCCCAACCGTAACCCACGGCACCGCCGATGGGGGTGACTTGCCCGCCTAGGTCCCCAGCTCATCCGACCCGTCGGGCTCCGCGGGACGCGCCGTCTGGAGCTCGATCGATGACCCGGGCCGCAGGGCCTCGGCCAGGCGCCGCCCGGGGACGCCCTCGGCGGGACCGCCGGGATCCTCCAACCGGGCGAGCAGTCCCTCGTACTGGCCGATTCGACTCAAGACACGATCCACGTAGCGTTGCTCGACACGCTCGGCCAACCCATCGTCCAGACGGGTGAGCACGCGCCGCTCCGATTGCTGATTGATCCGCTGGATGGCTCCGGCTTCGGGATGGTCGGGGGCCAGGGTGGCGAAGACAAAGGCGGAATCCCGGGCATAGGCGGCCAGCGCACAATAGATGCGGCTGCGCGTCGACTCGACCCCGGCGAAGGTCTCCTGGTAGTAGCGATGCAGGGCCTGGGTCCCTAATCGGATATTGTTCTCCGGCCGGAACAGGTAATTCGGGCTGAGGGGCTGGCTCACATCCCGCTGGGCTTGGAGCAGCCGTTGCCGCTCGCGATCTTCGGGGGCGGGGGCGATGAGCATCAGCCCGTAGGCGGGTTCGGGACTCTGCGCCAGGGGATTGAATACGCTCTCCGTATGGATAACGGCCAACAACAGCGCTGTGTTCAACCGATCCGATTCACTCAGCCGCCACTGGCGGGTGGCGGCCTGCACCGAATCCACATAGGCCGCCGCCTTCTTGAGGGGACGGTCGGAGGGCAAGGCAATGCGCACCACATGGGCGCGAACCGAGCGGGCGTTCCCGCCGCCGCCTTGATGGGTCTTGGCGACCCGCACGGAGATCTTGGCATCCGCGACCAGCCGCTGCGCCGTTTGGCGTAGGCGTTCCCCATCGGCGTTCGAGGCCGGGACAAGCTCTGCCAGGACGCGGGGCCCGCCCCCCTCGAGAGCCGCTGGCCCGGAAGAGGCCCCGCTCGCCACACGAGCCGCAACCCCCTGCACGACCGGATCCCGAGCCACGGCCTCGCCGACCCGTGTGGCCAACAGCTCGGTGACCGCGGCGGTCGCGCGGCGGCGCACCGAGGCCGGGTCCGTCGAATCGCTGGCCAGGCGGGCCCAGCCACCGCCCCGATGGCTCACCGCCACCTCGTCCGGGATCTGAAAGCTGAGTCGGATCTCGTTCGCCGCAAAGTCCACGACCCGTTTAACGCGGTCGTTCTCCTGGTACTCCACCCACTGCCGCGCCTGTGTCACCTCGACCCGATCCCAATGGGCCTGAATACGGGCACGATAGGCGGCAAAGGCCTCAGCATGGGCCTTACGATAGGCCGCGAAGGCCGCTTGTTCCTGCGCCCGATAGGCCTCGGCCGCAGCCTCCTGGTCCTCCACATAGGCCTCGAAGCCGCCGGGATCGGCCCCGAGAGCCGGCCCCGGCCCCAGAAACATCAGTCCCGCAGCCCACCGGATCGCCAGTCGCCGCCGTCGCCCCGGCGCGGTTCGCCGTTGCATCGTCATCCGCTCACCTCCGCCCGAATCACAGCAGCCTGTCTGGACCCCTTCATGCGAACCCGCGACACGGTCGCGCGCCAAAGCGGATCCTCGAGCGTGGTATTGTATCGTCATGGAATGGCAAGGAGACAGCCGAGGGCTTTGACGGATCCTTCGAGTCGAGTCGAGTCGGGCCGAACCGGACACGGCCCCAGACCGAGATCCTCGCGAGTCGGCGTGCGACCCGCGTCAAATCCGCAGCGTCACGAGCAGCCCGCCGCCAAGCAATCGTTCCGAATCGGGGGCTCGCGCACGGCCGGTTGTTCGAGGGACGGTGATTCGTCATGATAGAACCTCGTCGACCTGCGACGGTCTGCCCCAGTTATGCGTTGCACACCATGGCCCCGACGATGCCAGCACCCCATGCGTCCCTCGATCGAAACCCAGGATGAAGCCCGCGTGACCTCTCCCATCGTCTTGCGACTCCAGTTATTCGTCGCCGGCGAGACGGCCCGGGCGCGCCGAAACGCTCATCAGCTGCGCGAGGTGCTCGACGAGCTCCTCCCCAAAGACGCCTATGTCCTGGATGTCATCGATGTCCTCGAGCACGCCGAGGTCGCCGAGGCCATGAACATCATCGCCACCCCGACCCTGATCCGCCGGGATCCCCCTTCGGATCGACGCATCATCGGCGATCTGGCGGATCGCGATCGACTCCGAAGCCTGCTGGGGGACCTCACACCCCATGACACGCAAGCCGGCGACCAACCGACGGGTTGAAGCGCTGGTGTAGCCCCCGCCTCGAGATCACACGCCCGATTCGACCCTCACAGCCTAGAACGGAGCCTCCCGCGTGAACCAACCAACCGGCGTCACCAAACTCGAGACCGGCATTGCAGGGCTGGATGCCATCACCATGGGCGGGTTGCCCGCCGGGCGAACAACGCTCATCGCCGGCTCAGCCGGTAGCGGCAAGACCATCTTGGCGGCGCAATGCCTGGCCCAAGGCATCCGCCTCGACGAACCGGGTGTCTTCGTCACCTTCGAGGAACCCCCCGCCGCCATCCGCGATAATCTGTTCTCCCTCGGCTGGACCATCGCCGACTGGGAGGGCACAGGCCAATGGGTCTTCGTGGATGCGGCGACCGCAGCCGACGAAGCGGCCGATACGATCCTGGGGGAATTCGATCTGTCCGGCCTCCTGGCCCGCATCGAGCAAGCGGCCCAACGGGCCGGCGCCAAACGCGTCGCCCTCGACTCCCTCGGGGCGATCTTCAGCCGCTTCGGCGATTCCAACCGCATGCGGACCGAACTGGCGCGCATCAGTGCCGCGCTGAAGCGGCTCGGTGTCACGGCGATCATGACCGCCGAACGCACCGAGGAATATGGTCCCATCTCCCGCCACGGGGTCGAGGAGTTCGTCGCCGACAACGTGATCCTCCTGCGCAACGTGCTCGAAGAAGAAAAGCGCCGGCGGACCATCGAAATCCTCAAATTCCGGGGAACCGAACACCAGAAGGGGGAATTCCCCTTCACCCTTTTGCCACCACAGGGCGTGGTGATAATCCCTCTCTCCGAGATCCATCTCTCGTACCGCTCCCGGGACCACCGGATCGGCTCCGGAAGTGCCGAACTCGATGCCATGTGCGGTGGGGGATTCTTCCAAGATTCGATCATCCTGGTTTCGGGGGCCACGGGGACCGGCAAGACGCTGACAGTCACCCATTTCCTGGCCGGCGGGGTGGCCGATCAGGAGCGCTGTCTCTTATTCGCCTTCGAGGAGAGTCGCGAGCAGTTCTTCCGCAACGCACGGGGGTGGGGGATCGACCTCCAGCCCATGGAGGCTGCGGGTTATCTAAAGGTGGTGTGTGAATACCCGGAGGCAGCCAGTCTCGAGGACCGCCTGCTGCACATGCGCCGACGACTCGAGGCCTTCCAACCCAAACGCGTGGCAATCGACAGCCTCTCGGCCCTCGAGCGTGTGGCGACCCAAAAAGGCTTCCGAGAATTCGTCATCGCCATCACCTCCTACCTGAAACAGATGGAGACAGCCGGATTGTTCACCTCGACCACCCCGACCCTGCTCGGCGGGGAATCCGTGACCGAGGCCCATATCTCGACGCTAGGGCGTGTTGACGTTTCATGGCAGGGGTATTGGCAGGATAGCATCGCTTG
>CAYFWJ010000126.1:0-7689 GCA_964346755.1 uncultured Ectothiorhodospiraceae bacterium | reverse complement strand
TCGGGGCTTGTGGGGCGGGCGAGATACCCGCCCGTGCCCGCGTGGAGCACCGGAGCCTCCTCATCCGTGGGTTGTGCCCCTCAGCCGAAGGCCTCAATGGCCGCCGCCAGGTCGCTGTGGTGGCGGGCGTAGTCGGCCAGGGGGATACCGGAGGCGATGGCGGTCCAGGCCGCTCGGATGCTGCGGGCCCCGGCGGCCGGGCCCGCGGGGTGGGAGAAGATCCCCCGGCCCGGCACGAACCCGAAGTCGACGGAGCCGATCTGGCGGTAGACCCCAGCCAGGGTGCCGGCCCAGTCGCTTCCCCCGGGAACGGGCAGGCTCGGGGCGATGCCCGGGAGCGGCTCGCGGCAGGCCTCGAGACAGGCGTGGACCTCCTCATGGGGGGTCATCATGCGCGGCCCAAAGCCGGGCATGATGATGACATCGAAGCCGGCGAGGCGCTGCAATTGCGTCCAGACCCGCGGATGGATACCGTAATGCGGGAGCCGGCTGCTCGCGGCGATCAGGGGGAAATGGGCGACCAATGGGACTCGGGCGTGGTCTCGGAGCTGGCGCACCGCGCTGAGCCCAACCGGCAGGGCGTTCACCATAACCGCGTTCGCCCCATGGTCGACGGCCGTGTCGTGTCGCGCCGCGAGCCCGGCCACCTCGCCGGTGATATTCGCCAGATACCCCTTGCGCACCCCGAGCTCCGCCTCGAGGTGCCGGCGCATGGCGCCGAGTCGCCGCGTGCGCTCCGCCAACGGCGAGCTCGGCGGATCGACGAGCATCTCATCGTCCTTGGCGATGTCCAGCCCGCCGCGCCAGGCCTCCTCGGCGAGCTCGCCGAAGTCCGCGGGCGAGAGCCCGAGGTTGGGCTTGACGACCCCGAAGAAGAAGGGGCGGTCGTGGATGGCGAACCACTCGCGCAGCCCCGCCACACCAAAGCGCGGTCCGGCGAAGTGGGCCAGATACGCGGCGGGAAAGCGGATGGACTCCAGGCGGATCAGGGGGATGCCGGGGACGAAGAACACGCCCTCGCCCGCCACGGCGGAGAGCAAATTCGGCAGGCTCGGGCCGAAGTTGGCGTGGGGGTGGGCGATGCGGATCCGACAGGCGTGCACCGGGCCCTCGGGGGCGTCGGGGACGGGGATGCTCAAGGATGGGCGGGTCTCGGAGACCGTCAGCGAGACGACCCGAGCCGCGAACTCGGGCCGCAGATCCTCGTGCTTCCCGGGACGCTGCCATTGCGCCGTGGATTGCTCGCTCGCCAGATGCGCGGCCGCGGTCTCCGGCTCGCCCACACATTCACAGGTGTATTCCACCTCCACGTAGGCCTCGGGGTCCAGCGTCGCCGGGTCGGCGAAGAAGCCGGCTCGATCGGCGGGTTCCATGGCTAGCCCGTCCCCATCACATGGAGTTGGAGCTCGCGCCGGGGCCGCGGGCCATCCACCTCGATGAACAACACGGCCTGCCACCCGCCGAGACACAGCCGGCCGTCGACCAGCGGGAGGGTCTCGGAGGCGTTGAGGAACAGGCCCATGAGATGGGCGTGGGCGTTGTCCCGGTCATCCACCGGCGCAATGTTGTGCCGGTAATCGCCGGCGCGGGGGACGACGCGGTGCAGGTAGTCCACCATGTCCGCCCGCAGCGCCTCCTCGGATTCATTGAGGCTCACATAAGCGGTGGTGTGGGGCGAGTGCAGGGTGACGATGCCGTCGCGTATCCCCGTCGAGGTGACGAGCTCGCGCACCGCCTCGGTCACGTCCTGGATCTCGATGGCCGCCTCGGTGGCCAGGGTCAGGTGATGGAGTTGGGTTTTCATCACCGTAGGTTAGGGCATCTCAGGGTCGATATGCCACAGGAGGTGGCCCCGAACCCACGGAACGGTTGCCTTTAAGCGGCTTAGGCCGCCTGCGGGCGGGCGGTGCCCAGGTGATGGTTGAGCGTCGCAAACGGGATATGATCCGTGATGTCCGTGCCGTAATAAGCGACGGTGATCGCGCCGGTGGGGTCAATCAGGAAATCCGCTGGGAGGCGGTTGAGGTGGCCGCCCGAGGGCCTCAGGCGGAAGTTGACCCCGCGCATCGCCTGGAAGGCCGTCCCCATGCGCAGTAATCCGAGCAACGCCCCGGTCCAGGACCGCTTGACCCCGTAGCGGCGGTACAATTCACCGTCCGGATCGGCGATCACCGGGAAGGGCATCGTGCGCGTGACGTATTGACGGATGTAGGACGCGGGCGACTCGAAGACGGCAAGAAAGACCAGTCGGTCTGCATATTTGGGATGCTCGTGCAGCAGCCGTCCGATGCGCAGATTGCACATGGGACAGGTGATGTAGCGATAGAAGGACAGGAGCACGGGGGCGCCTCGGTAGGCACTGAGGCGTTGCCCCCGGCCGTCGATATCGATGACCTCGAAATCCGGTGCAGCCACACCGGCGGTGAACTGTGGATCATTCGCCATGTAGATTACCACCTCGCGTGATCGGTGATCGGTCCCGGGGTCGCTGGTCCGATCCCCGGATCGGGCACACGGTAGAGCCTACGTGAGAGGCTCGGCCTTCGCGATTCGGGCGATTGCCTACCCCGGTACGGGATAACCGCAGTAGCCTGCTCGCGGGCCGCCGGGGATTCCAACACCCAATCGGTCATCGACGCATACTCGGCTCGTCGATCGCTGGGGCGGGATCCCGATCCGAGGGGAGGAGGTTAGACGGTGAAGAAGTAGCTCCGATAGAAGGCGAGCTCGCGGATGGAGTCGTGGATATCGGCGAGGGCGAGATGCCGCGAGGACTTGTTGAATCGGGTCAGGATGTCCGGGGCCCAGCGCTTAACCAATTCCTTGATGGTGCTGACGTCGAGATTGCGGTAGTGGAAATAGGCCTCGAGTTCGGGCATGCAACGGGCCAGGAAGCGACGATCCTGGCAGATGCTGTTGCCGCACATCGGGGAGCACTCGGGGGGTACGAAGGTACTGATGAAGCTCAGGGTTTCCTGTTCGGCGCGGGCCTCGTCGAAGGAGCTGGCGCGGACGCGCTCGACGAGCCCGGAGCTGCCGTGCTGCTGCCGGTTCCACTCATCCATCCGGTTGAGTTCTGCCTCCGGTTGGTGGATGGCGATGACCGGCCCCTCGGCGAGCACCCGGAGTTCCTTGTCGGTCACAACGGTTGCGATCTCGAGGATGCGGTCGGAGAAGGTGTCCAAACCCGTCATCTCAAGATCGAGCCAAATCAGGTTTTGGGCATCACAAGACATAGCGAATCCTTTATGCCGATTTCGAGTGGGCGCAACGGGGCCGGGGCAATCGGTGGGCGGCCCGGGGGCGTCGGAGACGATGGGATCGACCGCCGGGCCGCGGATCGTCGATCCGACAACCCGCCGAATATCCGGTTCGCCGGCTCAAGAGGAGTGACTCCCGGTGCGGGCAAACGTTCCTACCCGTCGGATGACGCGGGTCTTGAGGGGGTATGGGCGCGCGGCGGGGCCGGGTCAACCCGGCGGCCACCCCATGGGGCGTCCCCCCAGGAGATGCAGATGGATGTGGAAGACGGATTGTCCGGCCTCGCGGTTGCAATTCATCACGGTCCGGTAACCGGCCTCCGCGATGCCTTCCCGTGCGGCTAGGGTCTGTGCCGTGAGGATCATGCGCCCGACGGTCTCACCATCCGCCGCGGTCAGATCGTTGAGGGTCTCGATGTGGCGCCGCGGGATGATCAGGATATGGGTCGGGGCCTGGGGATGGATGTCCCGAAAGGCGACCAATTCCTCGTCCTGGTGGACGATATCCGCGGGCAGATCGCCGGCAGCGATGCGACAGAACAGACAATCGGGGGGGTTCATGGGGCTCCCTGGGACGTCGTGGGTGATGCGGGGTCGCGTCATTGACCACGACCCCGCGGTGCATCGGGTCCGGTCGACGGTTCACAACCGACGGCGATCGCTGAAGGCCCGCGAGAGGGTCGTGGCGTCGACGTAGTCGAGCTCGCCGCCGAAGGGTACCCCGTGGGCGATGCGCCAGACCGGGATGCCCTGCCCTTCGGCCAGCTCCGCCACGTATTGGGCCGTGGCCTCGCCCTCGACGGTGGAACTCGTCGCCAGGATCAATTCGGTGATCGGCTCGTTGGCCAAGCGCTCGGCCAGGCGATCGAGCCCGAGGTCGTCGGGGCCGATGCCGTCGAGCGGCGAGAGCTGGCCCATGAGGACGAAATACAGGCCGCGGTGGACCCCGGCCCGCTCCAGGGCCAGGACATCCGACGGGCCCTCCACGATGCACAGGGATTCCCGGTTTCGCCGGGGATCCTGACACAGCCCGCACAGGGAGCCTTCGGCGAGCATCCGGCATTGCTGGCAATGGCCGATATGCTCGACCGCATCGCGCAGGGCATCGGCGAGCCGGGCCCCGGTGGCGCGGTCCCGCTGCAGGATGTGATAAACGAGCCGCTGGGCCGAGCGCGGCCCGATGCCCGGTAGCCCTTGAAAGGTCTCGAGTAGGGCGTCGATCTTCGGGGATATCGTCATCGGCGGCTCATCGGCGCGGGTTCCAGGGGCCTAGAACGGCAGCTTCATGCCGGCCGGCAGGTCGCCCATGCCGCCCATCAGGCCCGAATAGCGCTCCTCGGTCTCCTTGGCGATCTTGTTCACGGCATCATTCGTGGCCGCGGCCAGGAGGTCTTCCAGCATCTCCTTGTCGTCATCGGTCAGCAGGCTGGGGTCCAGCTCGTAGCGCTTGACCTCGTGGCGGCCGGTCATGGTGACCTGCACCATCCCGCCACCAGCCTGGCCCGTGACTTCCAGGTTGGCGAGCTCTTCCTGGGCCTTCTTCATGTCTTCCTGCATCTTTTGGGCTTGCTTCATCAGATTGCCGATATTGCCACGCATGGCATGCTCCTCATGGGTCGGGGCCCGCCGTCGGGCGGAATCTGGGATCGATTGAATCGGATCGCGTTGATCAAAGAGGATAGCCCGGACACCGGGCTATACGAAACGGTGGAGCGGTCAGGACCTTGGGCTCGGCGCGCTAGCCGGGGTCGGTCGGATCGAGGGAACCGGGCTCCTCGGTCGCGTCGAATCGTTCCTGGATGCGTTGCACCAAGGGGTCTGCCGCCATCGCCTGGCGCGCCGACGTGAGGCGATCCTCGGCCTGCTGGCGATCGGTCTCCGCCGGGGTCGCCCGCCTCGGATCGGCAACCTCGATGGACAGGCGTGTGACACCGAAGTGTCGTTTGACGGCCTCGTTGATCTGCCCCCGCAGGCCGTCGGTGAGCAGGTGTTGGTGACTCGGGGCGAGCCGAATGGCGATCTCGCCCTCGCGCCGCTCGGCCAACTCACAGTGGCGCGCCACCTCCGTGGCGAGCCCGCGGAGGTGACCCGCCTCGAGGAAGGCGCGCCACGGATCCGCCGAAGGGGTTGCCGGGGAGGGGGCCTCGGCGCTTCGTTCGGCGTCCCTCGGTGCACCGGCGTGGGGGGCGGGGCTCGACGCCCGGGCCGGCGGTGTCGGGGCGGGGTGGGCCGATTGGTTCGGCGTGGCGGCCTCGGCGCCGCTACGCGCGGCGCGGGAGGCTGCGCTGCCGGCGCCCGCGTCCGGGGTGTCGCCGGTCGCCAAGGGGCGGAAGGCCAACATCCGGATCAGGGCCATCTCCAGCGCCTGACGCGGCTCCGGGGCCCAGGCCAGATCCGCCCGGGCTTGAAGCCCCATCTGATAATACAACTGCAAGGCCTCCGGTGAGGCCTCGCTGGCCAGACGGACGCTGGTCTCGGTGATCCCGGGCTGATCGGCCAGCTGTTCCGGGGCCCATTGGTAGAGGGCCATGCGATGCAGGGCGCTGAGCAGGCCGCTCAAGGCCCCGTCGAAGTCCACCCCATGGGCCTCGAGGGTGGCCACTTGACCGAGCAGCCGCGGGGCATCGCCCTGGATCAGGGCCTCGAGGAAGCCGTCCTGGATGCCCTGGGGCAGGTTGCCGACCATATCGTCCACCTCCGCTCGGCGCACCGTGCCCCCGCCGAATGCGATGGCCTGCTCGAGCAGGGTGAGGGCATCGCGCAGGCTGCCACGGGCCGCCTCGGCGAGTGCCCCGAGGGCCTCCGGTTCGCACTCGAGTCCTTCGCGCTCGGCGATGTAGGTGAGGTGGGTCGTGATCTCGGCCCTCGGTAGGGCCTTGAGGTTGAGTTGCAGGCACCGGGACAAGACGGTGACCGGGATCTTCTGGGGATCGGTGGTGGCGAGCAGGAACTTGACGTGCCCGGGGGGCTCCTCGAGGGTCTTGAGCAGGGCGTTGAAGCTGCTCTTGGAGAACATGTGCACCTCGTCGATGAGGTACACCTTGAACCGACCCTGGCTCGGTGCGTACGGGACGTTCTCAAGGAGCTCCCGGGTATCGTCGACGCCGGTTCGCGAGGCCGCATCCACCTCCACCAGATCCACGAACCGACCGGTGTCCAGGGCCTGACAGGTGGCGCAGACCCCACAGGGTTGGGGGCCAATGCCCTGTTCGCAGTTGATCGCCTTGGCGAAGAGCCGCGCCAGGGTGGTCTTGCCGACACCCCGCGTCCCGGTGAACAGGTAGGCGTGGTGTAGGCGATTCTCGCTCAGGGCATGGGTCAAGACCCGCACCACGTGGCGCTGGCCGGCGACCTCCGCGAATTGGTGCGGTCGCCAACGGCGGGCCAGGGCGCGATGGGACGATGTCGCCGAGGGTTCGGACATGCAATCGGTGCTCGAAGGATTGGGGGGCGCCGCGCGGCTTGCCCCAGCGCGGATGCTAGTGGGGCACGTGACGCAGCTCGTGGGCCTTCAGGTCCTCAAGGCGCCGGTCGCGCCGGGCCGACGCGTGGGTGCATTCGAGATCCACTGGGGGTGCCACACCCGCGACCCGCGCCTCTTGCCACCGCACGGCACAAAAACACCAGCGGCCCCCGTCTTAAAGGCCGGGGAAATCGAACATCGGCCGGGCGGTGACCCCGTCATTGCCGCCTTGCCGGGCGTCCTCGAGGAAGGCATCTGGTCAGGCGGGCGCAGAACCCATGGGCTCCCCGATCCTCGGGCCCGGTTCGGTGATCGCCGTCTCGGGAGAAACCCGTCTTCGGTTCGTGTCCGCCGGTCTTGAGGGGCGCACCCCGTACGTTCGTCTCGCTCATCGAAGTCTTCGACTCGGTGGGCATCGCCTAGTCGCTATCCGATCCCCGGTCGTTGGCCTGGGCCGCGTCGTGTTCACCACCCGTGCGTCGGGCCCTGTGTGCCGGATCGAGCGGGGAGTGAGACCCGGACGGCATCCCCTTCGTTCAACGGCTCACGCACCCCGTTCAGGAGCAGCTCGCCAGGTCCGCGCACGACCCGATAGACCTCAACCCTTGCCGATGGCGGCGATTGGGAGGGCGCCCACAAACTCATTCAGCGTCACCAAGATCTCATGGCAAATTGAATTCATGCCAACCTGCATCGCGAGGAAAGCGACCACAGTCATGCCGCCTTTTGGTATTCCCGGGCCCGGCAGCGGGCCAGTCAAGGAAGCTGTACCGAGGAGCGTACAACCTAAATCCTGCGACTCTTGAGTTCTATAAACCGATTATTTGAATAATCATGAAGATATAAAAGGCCGACGAAGTCATAAGGGCACGCGTTTTATGAGTCGCTCGAACACCCGTCAAGCTTCGCACACGAACTTCAATACACGCAAGATTCATTAGGGCGTGTTGACGTTTCACATTGGGA
>CAYFWJ010000125.1:2899-7693 GCA_964346755.1 uncultured Ectothiorhodospiraceae bacterium | reverse complement strand
CCGTGATGTCCCAGCCCGCGTCCATTCGCCCCGATATCGATGAGCTCATGGAGCTTCGTCACCGGGCCAATGCGATCTCCCTGGCCTCCCACCACCGGGTCAATGCGGTGTTGGCGGGGCTGTACGCCTCGGTGTTCCGGGGTCAGGGTATGGATTTCGAGGAGACCCGGGAGTACCGAACGGGCGATGAGATCCGCTACATGGACTGGCGGGTGACCGCCCGCACCGGGACGCCCCATCTCAAGGTGTTCCGCGAGGAGCGGGAGCGCACCGTGCTGCTGTGCGTGGACGGGGGGCCGCATATGGCCTTCGGCACCCGCGGGACCTTCAAGTCGGTCCAGGCAGCCCGGGCGGCGGCGCTGCTCGGGTGGGCCGCTGATGGGCGGGGCGATCGCGTGGGGGGGCTGATCTTCGCCGATGCCCAACGCGGCCCGGCGTATTTTCCACCGGCCCGGGATCGGCGGTCCCTGTGGCGGCTGCTGCGCACCCTCAGCGAGACCCCGCCGACGCCCGCGCCCCGCGCGGAGCGCGGCGAGGCCTTGATCCAGGCCCTGGACAAGCTCACCCGGAGTGCCCCCAAGGGGGCGTTGGTCCTGGTGATCGCCGATTTCGATACCGATCTCGCGGCCCTGGACGGCCCGTTGGGGCAGCTTAGCCAGCGCCGTGAGGTGGTGCTGATCACCGTCGACGACCCGGCGGATTGGGAGCTGCCGGCCATGGGGCCGGTGCATTTCGAGGCCCCGGACGGGGCCTGGGTGCGGGTCGATACCGACGATCCCGAGGGGCGGGTCGTCTACCGCCAGCAGTGGGAGCGCCAGCGCTGGTATGTGGAGCGGCTTGCCCGCCGGCGCCGGGTGGATCTGATCCCGCTGCGGACGAACGCCGATGTCCATCGGGATCTGGTGTATGGCCTGATCGCTCGGGCGCGGCGGCTCGGTGTGGGGGTTCGCTGATGGCGAACGGCGATCCGAGTCCGGTGGCGCGATTCCAGGACATCCACGGCTTGGATGCGATCCCGTGGTGGCCGCTGGCCCCGGGTTGGTGGTGGTTGCTCGGGGGCCTGGCCGCCCTCCTCACCGGCGTCGTGATCGTCGGTTTGCTGCGCCAGCTCTGGATCCGCCGCCGGCGTTGGCGGCGGGAGGCCCATCAGGAGTTGAGCCGGATTCGCCACGGGCTTAAGGAACGTCCGGCGAAGGAGAGTGCGGCGGCGCTCAACGCCTTGCTGCGGCGGATCGCCCTGCGCCAGTGCGGCCGGGCGCCGGTGGCCAGCCTGACGGACATGGCCTGGTTGACCTGGCTGGAGGCGCACGATCCGCACGGCTTCCCCTGGCGGAGCCGGGGCGTTCCGCTGATCCGTCTGCCCTACGCGCCGCCCGCGGAGTCCCCGGCGTCGGACGAGCTCCAGCGGTTGACGCGGGTTACCCGGGCCTGGATCGATGCCCAAGGCCTCCCGGGTTGTGCCGGGGGGCGGGGTTCGCTGCGCCGACGCCTGCGCCGGTGGCGGCGGTCGCATCGCCCCGGGGGGCTCGTCCATGGATAGCACGAGCTTCAGCTTTGCCTGGCCCTGGCTGGCGGTGTTGCTGCCGTTGCCGCTCCTCGCCCGGCTGCTCCGCCGCGGTGGCCGCGCCGCGCCCCCGCGGGGCCCGGCGGGCGGGCCCGTGCTCCGCCATCCCCACGGGGCCAAGCTGCGCATGGCCTTCGGCGGCCAGCGGGCGGCGCCGTCCCGGGGGTGGTCCGGGGCGCTGCTTATGGCGCTGATCTGGGCGGCCCTGGTGCTCGCGCTGATGCGGCCGCAGTGGCTGACGACCCGCACCGAGGTGGTCAACCCCGGTTACGACCTGATGCTGGCCGTCGACGTCTCCCGCTCCATGGAGGCCCTGGATTTCGAGGTGGGGGGGCAGCGGGTCAACCGCCTCGCGGTGGTCAAGGGGGTGCTGGGGGACTTCATCGAGCGGCGCGCCGGGGATCGCCTGGGGTTGATCCTGTTCGGCGAGACCGCCTACCTCCAGGCCCCGCTCACCCCGGACGGCCCCGCCGTGCGCCAGCTCCTGGACGCCTCGGTGCCGCGCATGCTCGGCAACGCGACCGCCCTGGGCGATGCCATCGCTCTGGCGGTCAAGAAGCTCCGGGCGCGCCCCGAGGGCAGCCGGGTGTTGATCCTGCTGACCGATGGCAAGAGCACCGCCGGTCGCCTGCCGCCGACGGCCGCGATTCGGATGGCCGCCCACTACGGCGTGCGGATCTACACCATCGGCGTGGGCAGCCAGGGGCCGGTGCCCATCCGGGAGGGTGGCCAGTTGGTGCGGCGGACCCTGCCGCTGGACGCGGCGCAGCTCCAGGCCATCGCCGAGGCCACCGGCGGCGCCTATTTCCGGGCCACCGATACCCAGGCGTTGGAATCCATCTACCAACGCATCGACGCCCTCGAACCCACCGAGGCCGAGGTGGAACGGGTGCGGGTGCCCACGCCCTTGTATCGCTGGCCCCTGGGCGCGGCGATGTTGGGGTTGGTGGTCGTGATGATCCGCCAACTCCGGCGGGAATGGCGCGCTGGGGCGTGAAGGTCACGGTGCGGTGCCGAGCCGTCGCAACCCGGCCGTTCCGTGGGTTCGTAGCGTCGTAGTCGTAGGATGTGCTGAGCGGAACGAAGCGCATCGGTTGCCGGTTCCCGTCGTGGCCCGCCATCCGCCGCAGCGCCGGTTCGAAGCGCGACCCCGTTCGGGTTGAGACGGGGTGCCGGCCAGGAGGGCGTGCACCGGTTGGGCAACCGCTGCGCCTCCTGCGCGTCGGCGCATCCGACGTAGGCGGTAGGAGCTTAACCCGGACGGCGGAGGGCAACGCACCTCGGCGGTCCGAGCGGGAGCCGTACTGATCGAACGCGCGGGCGGGTATCGGCCCGGCCGATGGGCTGTTTGGGGCGATCGCCCTTTCACTTTTAAAGCAAATTATATGCCGTGATCGACCTGAGTGCCTTTCACTTCGCCCAACCGGCCTGGTTGCTGGCCCTGCCGGTCCCCGGGGTCTTCGCCCTCGCCCGGCGGTGGGCGCGCCGCCGCGGGGCGTACCACCGGATCGAGGCCTATGCGGATCCCCATCTGCTCCCGCACCTGATCCGCTCATCGGATCCGGCCCAGGGGAGCCGGGGCGTGTGGTGGCGCTGGAGCCTGCTGTGGATCCTGGGGCTGCTGGCCCTGGCGGGGCCCCGTTGGGGCTACCAGGACATCGCCGTCACCCCGCCCCACACCGAGCTCGTGGTGGTGCTGGATCTGTCCCGTTCCATGGACGCCACCGATGTTCGGCCTAGCCGCCTCGCCCGCGCCCGCCAGGAGATCCAGGACCTGCTCGACGCCGCCTCGGAGTGGCGGGTGGGGCTCCTTGCCTTTGCCTCCGTGCCCTACCTGGTGGTCCCGCTCACCGAGGATACCCGGACCCTGACCCATCTGCTGCCGTCGGTGTCCACGGACCTGGCCCGCTGGTCCGGCAGCCGTTTGGCCCCCGCCCTGGAGCGCGCCGGGGGGCTGCTGCGCGGCCAGCGCCCGGGGACCCGCAAGGCCGTCCTCGTGATCAGCGACGGGGATTTCGGCGGGGAGGGGGCCCACGAGCAGGTGGTGGCCTTGGCGGCCGAGGGGATCGTGGTCCATACCCTCGGCGTCGGGACCCGGGCCGGTGCCGAGGTCCCCAACGGACGGGGCGGGGTGTTGCGGGTTGGGGGTGACGAGCCGGTGCGTTCTGCGCTGCAGCCCGCGGTGCTGGAATCCCTCGCCGAGACCGGCGGCGGGGTCTATCGGCAGGCCGATTTTCGCGGTGATGACACCGCCGCATTGCAGGAGGCCCTGGCGGCGGACGGCATTACGACGACCCCGGGGGCGGACACCCGGCGGGTGTGGCGGGAGGAATACGGCGGGTTGGTCGCGCTGATGTTGCTCCTGCTATGGCCTTGGGTGCGGGGTCGTGCCGCCCCGCGGGAGGCGAGGTGATGGGCCTGGATCGGGTCTCGCGACCCACGACCGCGGCGGTCGGGCTCCTCGGGGCCCTGTTCTTGGGGCTGAGTGTCGTGTGGGCCGGGCCGTTCCGGAACGCGGCCCAGGAGGCGGCGGCGGCCTTCGAACGCGGGGACTACGCGGCGGCTGCCGCGGGGTTCGAGGACCCCTACCGGCGCGGCGTCGCCCTTTACCGGGCCGGGGATCACGCGGGCGCCGAACGCGCCTTCGCCGCCTCCCGGCGCGAAGCCGTCGCCACCGAGGCCTTGCACAACCTCGGCAACGCCCGGTTCAAGCAGACCGATTACGAAGGGGCCTTGAACGCCTATGAAGCGGCCTTGAAACGGGATCCCGCGCATGCCCCCTCGCAGGCCAACCGCCGCGTCGTACGCCGGCTCCTCGGGTTGAGCGGCGAGGGTCCACCGGCCGAGGAGGCCGATCGGGAGGAGGCCTCACGCCCCGAGCCGACCGACGGGGCATCCGACTCGGCCGACGCGGAACCGGCACCGGCCTCGGTGCCGCCGTCCGTTGAGTCGACGGATCAAGCCGACGCCGCCGAGACGCCCCCGCAGGAGCCCCCCGAGGGGCGCGAGTCCCCCGAGCCAAGCGACCCCCAACGTGTCCAGGAACACGCGCAACAACAAGCCGCGCGTCCGCCCGAGTCGGGGGAGCAACGGCAACGGCAACAATCAGAACAACAACCGCCATCGGCGCCGCAGGACGCACAGCCGCAAGACGATCCGCAAGATCAACAAGGACAGGAATCCCAGGAATCCCAGGAAGGACAACAGGAAGGACAACAGGAAGGACAACA
>CAYFWJ010000125.1:0-2799 GCA_964346755.1 uncultured Ectothiorhodospiraceae bacterium | reverse complement strand
CCCCGGGCTGGTCCCCGGGCGGACCGCGACGCGGCCGAGGCGGCCCCAGATGCCGATGCCTCATCCGACCGGCCGCGTCGCGGGGTCGAGGCGGGGGCGGGGGGACGGCCACGACCGGATCCGGGCGCCCTGGCACCCCGTGAGGAAAGCGCCGCGGTGGAATCTCTGGAGGCCCTCACGGACGCGGGGCCCGAGGGGGCTGCGGACCCAGAGCGCGACGGCGGCGAGGCCGCCGCCAGTGGCCCCGGTGAGCCCCTGGGCCCGGCCGAGACCGCCCTCTTCGAGCAGTGGCTGGAGCAACTCGAGGGCGATCCTCGGGTGCTCTTGAAAAATCAATTTACCCTTCAAGAACAGCGCGCCGAACAGCGTCAGCGCGGGCCGTTTGTGGAGAATCGACCATGGTGACCCAGCACTTCCCCGGTCGCGGGCTGATCGGTCGGCCGCCGCGGGCGATCACCGGAATGGCTTGCCGGGCACTGCTCGCGAGCCTTCTCGTGGCCCCGGCGAACGGCCTCGCGGTGGCCGCCCCGCGCGTGGAATCGGACCTGAGCGCCACCGAGACCTTCCTCGAAGCCAATCTCATCTACACCGTCCGGGTCTACAGCCAGCGGGAGCTCGAGACCTTAGACGTCGAATGGCCCGACGATTCCGGGCTGACCGTCGATCACCTGGAAGGCGAGGATCGGGCCCGGCGGGCCACTGTCGACGGTCGGCCCGGGGTCGTCACCGAGCGCTTCTATCGGGTCAAACCGAGTCGCCTCGGGACCCTCGAGCTGCCGCCGGCGCGTGTGACCGCCGTTGCGAAACCGAACCCCAACACCGGTTACGATCCGCGCCTGTCCGGTTATCCGGGTCCCTACGGGCAGCCGCCCGGCTATGGCTATCCGCCCTACAACCGCGCCTACCGCCGTCCAAGCCCCGACGATCCGGCATCCCGCTCGACCACCACCGCGACGGCCGCCCACCCCATCGAGGTGCGTCCCGCCGTTCACGACGGGCGGGCCTTGCTCCCCCTTCACGATGCGGCCTTGACCGCGGAATGGTCCCGGGAATCCGCCGCTCAAGCCCCCGCGGTCGGCGAGCCATTGACCCTGACCCTGGAACTTACCGCGCACGGGGTGGCGGCCAGCCAGATCCCCACCCTCGGCGAAGCGCTGAGCCACCCCCGAGCCAAGTTCTACGCCGAGCGGGCTCAACTTGAGAACCGCTTCGAGGGTCAGCGCCCGGCGGTCATCGGGGTACGGCGCGAGGTCTACACCGTCGTGCCGAGTGAGCGAGGTCGCCTCGAATTGCCGGCGCTGCAATTTCGTTGGTGGGCCGGCGACCACGCGCGTACCACCACGACGACGCCGGAAGCCCTCTACATCGGATCCCGCGGTGAGACCGCCCGAACCGCGCTGACCCTTCAGCAGCCCCCCGAGTACTCGCTACTCGACCCCGAGAGCCTGCACGGGTTCTGGTTGCCCGTCAGCCTCGCCCTCGCCAGTGCCTTCGTGGTGGGGTGGTGGATCGGCGTCGGCCACCGCGGGATCCGGCGGTTCGCCCGCCGTTTGCGCCGCCTGCCCGGGGCGCTTCAGGGGCAGGCTCAGCGCGCGCCACGGCAGCTACGCGCCTGGGCGGGCCGTCAACGGCGACGTCGCCTCGTCTGTACCCGCCCGCTGGTCCGGCGGGTGGCCTCGCGGCTCATGCCCGCCCCGCTCAAGGTGGCCTGGTACCTGCACTGCATCCAGACCGCGGACGACGCGACCCGCGTGGAACAGCTCCTCCTGTGGTTCGCATCCCATCACCTGGGTCTTCCGGAGAACTCGCCCCTGCCAGCGATCGGTGCGCATTTCGCCCACGAATGCCACGGCCCGCGCCGAGGCCGGATTATCCAATCGCTCTTCCAGGAGCTGGATCGCGCCCTCTACGGCGAGGGGGACCTGCGCCTTCGAGACTGGCAGGGCCGATTTCGCCGCGCCCTGCCCATCCGCATCCTCGTCTGTCGCCGAACCGGTTCGGCGGCGGGTCGGGATCCCTTGCCGGAGTTAAACCCGTTCTGACACCCGGGGCCAGCGGTTCGTCCATGCGCTCGAACAGCCCGTCTTTCTGGGCATGTGCCCCATCGTTGCCGTCGCGGTACCAAGTCCCCGTCGACGACTCGGTGCGTCGGGGTTCGGGCGCCTTCTCGAATGCCCTCCGATGGCATGGTTGTGACACGGCTTCGATCGGCAAGCCTTCAGTCCGGCTCCACTCGTACCCGCTGCCGAGATCATTCCGAACCCGTTGAAAACCCGCTTCCCGGAGGGCGATAAAGGTGTTCGAGGCGCGTGAGCCCTTGAGGCAATAGATGATCACATCGTCGTCCGGGCCGATTCCAACGGACTGGCAGAGGGAACGGATCGCCTCCGGTGATTGGAAGACCGGGATCGGACCATCGTCCATGAACCGGTACCACTCGATCCAGCGGGCACCGGGGATGCGCCCGCGCTTCGGGACAAAATCCTGGTCTTCGGTATCGTAGGGTGAAGCGCCAGCGCCGACCCACTCCCGCTCGTCGCGGTTGTCCAGGAGGACGACCGCGTCGTCGGACAGGGCGGCGAGCACATCCTCCTTCACCGCCAGGATGGAGTCGTCGATCCGGGGTTCAAAAGTGGTCGGCTCGGGCGTTACGGGCGCCGTTTCCGCGCTGAGGCCCTGCTGGCGCCAACGCTCAAAGCCGCCGTCCAGGACGCCAGCGGATCCTTGGCCCAAATAATTCAACCACCACCAGCCGCGGCAAGACCCCCCAAACCGGTAAGTCAGCGTGTCCTCATGCCT
>CAYFWJ010000124.1:0-7981 GCA_964346755.1 uncultured Ectothiorhodospiraceae bacterium | reverse complement strand
GCCACGTCGAAGGCGAGGCCTTGATCCGGCCAGTCGGTGAGGACCGGGACCAGGATCAAATGGGCGGAGCTCGAGATCGGTAAGAACTCCGTCATGCCCTGGACTAGGGCCAGCACCAGTACCTGGATTGGATCCATGCATTGCCTCGAGAACCGGGACCATAATGCGCAGGCTGCCTCGCCGGCAACCGCTCGCCGTATCCCGCCCGCGCCACCCAATACGGGGGAGGCGACACCCAGGACAGACGAGCGACGCAAGGGGGGGTCGAGCACCGAACCGTGTCGCCCGCCCCAAACGAAGGTTGCGACCCGCGAGCGCTAGGGCTTCCCGGGGTCAAACCGTATCGGATACTAACCCAATCGGAGACCGGCGGGCGACAGAGGCGGCCTGAAGCAGGCGAATTGCCCGGCATCCAGACCGCGCCCCAGGGCCATGACTTTGACCGCCTCCCCCATCTCCTGCGGCAGCAGTAACGTCTTCATCGCGTTGGCCAGCGCCAGCCGATCCGCTTCCTGTTCCAGGGTCGCAAAGGTCGTCTCAAACCACTCGGCCAGCCCAGCGGCGAGCAGGAATTCGGCCTGGGTCCGATAGGCAAGGAGGTTGAGCCCTTCAGCGCGCGCCGCCTCGGCCACCGCGGTGAAATCGACGGACGCCGTGATGTCTTGAAGCCCGGGGTAACGAAACGGATCGCCGTGGACCCGATGACGATAGAAACAGCGCAAGGTACCTTCGTGGCGTTCCGGGCGATAATAGGTAGCCCGTTCCTCGCCATAATCCAGGATCAGCGCCGCGCCGCGCCGCAGGCACTCCGCGAGGCCGGTCATCCAGGGGCCGATCTGGGCTGGTATCTCGCTGGTGAACCCTCGCGGCCACTCCGCCGGATGAACCGCCGCGCGACGGGCCTCCACGGCCGCCGTCAACTCGGCGTCCGCCGGCTGCGGCTGCCAAATCAGCTGCTCGTCCGCATCGAGGGACACACACCATTCGTCAACTCGCTCGGGCGTCCATCGAAAGCGTCGCACCGGCAAGGCATCGAGGACCTCATTGGCGACACAGACCCCATCAAAGGGGGTGTCTGGCCAGCGGTCCAACCACTCGACCCGCTCGAGCAGCTCAGGGACCTCGGCGGCCAGGGTCTCCCGCTGACGTTCCGCGAGTTCACCGCTACGTTCCAGGATCCAATACCCGCGGGGAAGCTGATCGCGAGCCGCCAAGCGTTTGAGGAGGCCGGCTGCGAGACGACCGCTTCCGGCGCCAAATTCCAAGATAGCCCCATCGATAGCCCCACCCTTGAGGCTCGCGAGGATCGCGCCGAGGCAATCACCGAGGCTGATGGCGAACCCCTCGGAGAGCTCCGGGGCGGTGACGAAATCGCCCGCCGCGCCAATCTTGGCCGCTCCGCCCGCATAGTACCCGAGCCCGGGGGTGTATAACACCCGCTCCATGTAGTCGGCGAAAGAGAGCGGACCGGCCTCCCGGATCGGCTCGCGGAGTTGCGCAAGCAGGGCTTCACTGGCCGCTAGGGCATCGCGCGTCGGGGCGGGGCCAAGCTCTGGGGGATGTGCCGTTGTTGCCTGCTGCACCACTGGTTTCGTCTAGAACTCGCTTCAGATCGGAGAGGAGCATACTACACGCCCGGTTCGAGACCAACCCGGGGCCGGCGCGCTGTCTCGGGCGCGAGTTAGGGGCTTCCGCGGCGGGAAAACACCGGGCATCCTGACGCCCGCGGTTGGTCGGACCCCGCAGACCTTGCATCCGCGCTCGGTCAGGGGCGCGCAGCCATTCATCGTCAAACCATCGAGGCGCTTATGAGCACACCGGTCAATCTCATCGCAGGGCCGCTCGGGGCCGGGAAAACAACGACGTTACATCAGCTTCTCCGCCAACGGCCGAGCCAAGAGCGGTGGGCCGTCGTCGTCAACGAGTTGGGGGAGATCGGCATTGATGGGGCGTGGCTCGCATCCAGCGGGGGATCGATTCGCGAGGTCCCCGGGGGATGCGTGTGCTGCACCGCGCAGCTGCAATTACGCTCGACCTTGATCGAGCTCCTCCGCCAGGTTCGCCCCACGCGCCTGCTCATCGAGCCGACCGGGGTGGGCCATCCGGCCGGGGTGATCGACGCCCTCCGCGCCCCCGAATTGGCATCGGCCCTGGAGCTCCGCACGGTGGTGACCGTCGTGGATGCCGGGGGCCACAGCGAGGACCGCTTGCAGCGCTCCGAGACCTATGCCGATCTGTTGCAGCTCGCGGATGTGGTATTGATCAACCAGGTGGATCGTGCGGAGCCCGAGCGGTTGGCGGCCGTGCGGGCCTATGTCGACGGACTGTATCCCCCCAAGCAGGCCTGTCTTGAGACCCGCTTCGGATGGCTCGATCCTGGCTGGTTGGACCGCCCCCACGGGAACCCGCCCATGCCCGGTGAGGCCGCAGCGCATACCGAGCCTCATGACCACGCCGTGGCGCCGGAGCCGGTGCCCGCCAAGGCCGCTGAAGCCGCCTTGGGCGAGCGGCAGGAGGCGCACGCCGCGGGCTATCGCACCGTTGGCTGGCGTTTTCCGCCAACGGTGCGGTTTCGCCGGCCGGCCTTGGATCACCTCGGGGCCGATCTGCGGGCCTACCCGCTGGTTCGAGCCAAGGGCGTGTTTCGGACGGGGCCGAACTGGCAGCTCTTCCAGTGGACCCCCGAGACGGATCGGGTCGAGGCCATCGCCTATCGGGGCGAGAGTCGCTTCGAGGTCATCCTGCCCGAAGCGGCCCCGTTCGATCGGGATCGCCTCGAACAGATGCTGAACGACATCCAGCAGCCCGCGTCTTCGGCCACCGGTTAGGCTGAACGCCGGGCTCGTGCGCCTGGGCTCAGGTCTTGGCGCCGCTCGCCGGTTCACCCAAGGCGCTGGCGATGGCCCGCTCGAAATCGCCAGGCTGGAGCAGCAGCATCTCGGTCGGATGGGTCTCGAAGAAGGTCGCGATACGCTGCGGGTAGTCATCGACGGGGGTGTCGCGGAGATAGGCCTCCAGATCCGCGATGCGGCGCCGCGGGTGGACAAAGAAGTCTCCGGTGATCCAAACGTCCTTGAGGCGACGCCGGAAGTCATCGACCCGCACCGTGGCCCGGAGCAAACCACCTTCCGCCTTATACAGGCCCTCGTGGAGGCCGACCTCGGAGTCGGGCCGGGTGACCTGATCGACCCACTCCGGATCCGCGACCTCGCGGCGAAATGCCTCGAACCGTTGCTGTTCCTCGGCATTGAGCCCCGAATGCGTCTCGAAGCTCACCCCGAAATGGCGCGCGAATCCCACCTGCATGGCCTCCACGATCGTGGCACGGGCGGGGCGCTGGCCGAGCAGGGTGGTCAGGTCCGTCACCCGTTCGCGCGCCGACTCGATGGCCTTATCGCTCAACTTCTCCGCCGGGATCTTCAAGACCCGAAGCATCTCGCCGATATCGAATTCGACGAGCAGGGAACCATGATACAGGAAGACATCGCCGTCATAGGTACCACCGGTCCCCACCAGCTTGCGCCCGCCGACCTCGATGTCATTGCGCGGCCGAAAGCGGGCCTCCACCCCGAGCCGGGAGAGGCCATCGGCGGCTGCCACACAGATGTGTTCCGCGATATCGAGCATATCCGTTCGACCCATCGACTGGCGGTTCACGTAGAGCTCCCAACCGACGATGCCATCGTTCACGTACAAGGCCCCGCCGCCGCTGATGCGTCGTTGCAACTCGATGCCTTGGGCTTGGCAGTAATCCCGCCGGATCTCCTGGTCGATGTCCTGGTGGTAGCCCACCAGGGCCGCCGGCTCATAGAACTCCAAGAAGGTGAGGGTGTTGGGGGCTTGGTTATCCGCCCGGGCGTCCAGGATGGCGCGGTTGGTCGCCACGTAGTCGACGGCGTTCATGGGGCCTAGATCGATCAGGCGCCAGGGTTCGGCTGGGGTCATGACGTGGTCACTCCTCGAAATCGGTAGGGGTTCATCCAGCCCGCGGGCGGGACGAACCGTTCGACACAGCGATGGCTCAGGCTGAGGCTGGGCGGTCACGGGTTGGGACCCGGCGAACCCTAGGACACGGCTTGACGGGCTCGCATGGCATCGGGTGAGGCGCAACAGGTCCCGGCGGGCCGTTGGGCGCCGTTTCCCAGGATGCCGCCGCGTCAAAGGGTCACTCCGCTGCTGCGCCTCCGTTCCCAGCCGCCTCGGTTGCCACGGGACGCCATTCCAGGAGGGCCCCGAAGGCAGGGTGATCGAAGTAATGCAGCGTCTCGGCCTCCATCGGGCGACGCTCGTGCAGCCGCGCCACCAGTCGGTCCGGGACGTCCGAGCGTTCGGTGGGGCGATACAACCGACCCGCCAGATCAACCACCGTACGCTCCTGAACCCGCTGAAAATCCGCTTGGAATTCAGCGCGAAACCCCGCGTGATTCGGGGACCGAACCCCGACCCGGGGATCCGAGGCCGATCCCAGCGGTTGGACCCACACGGCGTGATGGAGGAGTTGGTAGGCAGGATCCGCCTCGAGCTGTTGTGCCGCAGCCGCGAGGCGCCGACGCACCGGTGGCAGGGACTGGACCGAGCCGCTGTCCGCGGATGCGTCGAGCCAACGCACGGCCTGGGAGGCATTATCGGACTCGCTCAAACCGCGCGCCGGGGGCTCGGGGTAGTGGAAAACCACGAGTTCCGCCTCGATCCGGTCGGCGGCGATCGCCGTGGCGGCCATCAAGATGGCCAGGGCGGCTAGGATCAGGGACGCGGGACGGGGCATACCCGGGACTCCTCGGCGTAGGTGAACGGGATAGTCACGGGGCGGCCGGTCGAGCGAGCTCATCGACTAACCGATGGACGGCGGCAATCCGGTCAGCCTCGGCCACCTGATCGGTGAAACGGAAGCGCAAGGTATCCTGCCCTTCAAGCCGCCAACGCTGCGGATCCCGCTGAATCAGCTGGATGATCCGGTCCGGGTCCACGGCCGGCGTCCCGTGGAAGACGATGCGACCCGACTGGTTTCCCGACTCCAGTTTGCGGATGCCGAGTGGCTCGGTGGTGAGCTTGAGCTCATGGATTCGAAACAGGTTTTTCGCCGGCTCCGGGAGCAATCCGAATCGATCGATCAGCTCGCTCTGCAAGGCCTTGAGGCCCTCCGAGTCGGATGCCGCCGAGATCCGTTTGTATAGGGTCAACCGGGTATGGACATCGGGGACATAATCCTCGGGCAATAGGGCCGGGAGGTTCAGATCCACTTCCACACCGTCCCGAAGGGGGCGATCCAGGGGGGTTTTCTGGCCAGATTTCATAGCCTTGACTGCACGATCCAGGAGCTCCGTATAAAGGGTGAAACCGACCTCCTGGATCTGCCCGCTCTGTCCCTCCCCGAGGAGCTCCCCCGCGCCACGGATCTCGAGGTCATGGGTCGCCAGGGTGAATCCGACGCCGAGATCCTCGGAGGCCTCGATGGCCTCGAGTCGCTTGACCGCATCCGCCTTTAGGGCCTCCCGAGCCGGGGCCAAGAGATAGGCGTAGGCCCGGTGATGGGACCGTCCCACCCGACCCCGGAGCTGGTGGAGCTGGGATAAACCCAGTTTGTCAGCTCGGTTGATGATGATCGTATTGGCGGTGGGGACGTCAATCCCGCTCTCGATGATCGTCGAGCACACCAGGATGTTGTAGCGTTGGTGATAGAATTCACCCATCACGTGTTCGAGTTCCCGCTCGCGGAGCTGACCGTGGGCCACGGCCAGCCGGGCCTCCGGAACCAGTTCGTGGACCTGCCGGGCGATGCGATCGATGGTATCCACCTGGTTGTGTAGGAAGTAGACCTGTCCCCCGCGTTTCAACTCCCGCCGGCAGGCCTCCTGGATAACCCCAGTGTCCCAGTGGCCGACAAAGGTCTTGATGGCGTGGCGCCCCGGGGGTGGGCTGGCGATGATGGACAAATCCCGCAGCCCGGACAGGGCCATATTCATGGTCCGGGGAATCGGCGTCGCCGTCAGGGTCAATAGGTCCACCTGGGCACGCAGCGATTTGAGTTTCTCCTTGTGGCGCACCCCGAAACGTTGCTCTTCGTCGACGATCACCAGGCCGAGATTCTTGAACTGAATCCCGTCCTGAAGGAGCTTGTGGGTCCCGATGATGATATCAAGCCGGCCCTCGACGAGGTCTTTCTGCAGGGCGGTGACCTGCTTCTGGGTTCGGAACCGCGAGAGGGCCTCGATGCGAAACGGCCATTCGGCAAAGCGGTCGCGGAAGTTCTCGAAGTGCTGCTGAGCCAAGAGCGTGGTCGGCACCAGTACCGCCACTTGCTGACCCGCCTCGACGGCCACGAAGGCCGCCCGCATGGCCACCTCGGTCTTCCCGAAGCCGACGTCCCCGCAGACGACCCGATCCATGGGCTGGGGCGCCTGCATGTCCTGGATGACCGCCTCGATGGCGGTGGCCTGGTCCGGCGTTTCCTCGAAAGGGAAGGCCGCGGCGAAGGCCTCATAGTCCTCATTATTGACCGAGAAGGCAGTACCCGATTCCGCGGCTCGACGGGCCTGGATGTCCAAGAGCTCGGCGGCGACGTCGCGGACCTGTTCTGCCGCCTTGCGCTTGGCCCGCTGCCATTGTTCACCGCCAAGCCGGTGCAACGGCGCCGATTCCGGTGAAGCCCCGGTGTAGCGGCTGATCAGATGGAGATCCGAGACGGGCACATAGAGCTTGTCGCCGCCCTGGTACTCCAGGGTGAGGAATTCTGTCTTGACCTCGCCGACGTCCAAACTCTGAAGGCCCTCGTAGCGGCCCACCCCGTGGTCCTCGTGGACCACCGGTGCGCCGAGATTGAGGTCGGTCAGATCCCGCAACACGGCATCGCCGTCCCGGGTTGCCTGGGCGCGGCGGCGGCGTCGCTGCTGGACGCGTTCCCCGTAGAGCTCGTTCTCGGTAATGAGCGCCAGCCCTGCTTCGCTCAACACGAAGCCGTGCGTCAGTGGCGCGACGGCGAGGCTGAAGGCGGATTCTCCGGTGAGAAAATCCGCCCAGGAGTCGACGGCCCGAGGACGGATCCCGTGTTGCTCCAATTGTTCCCGCATCCCTTCCCGGCGTCCCGCGGATTCGGCGATGATCAGCACACGCCCGGGGAATCCGGCAAGAAAATCGGCCAAGGCATGGAAGGGTTCCTGACCGCGGTAGTTGATCCGTAGATCGGGCAAGGCATCGACGGTGGGTTCGGCCTCGGGCGGCGCCTCCCCGACGAGGATGCGCGGCCGGTCCGCGAGGCGCTGTTCCACATCGGCAACCGTTAGGAAGAGCTCAGCTGGTGGGAGCACGGGCCGTTCCAGGCTGTATTGCCGGGCCTCATAGCGCTCCTGGGCCTGTTGGGCGAAATCCATCGCCGCATCGGCCACGCCGTTGGCGACCACAACCTGCGTCTCTGTGGGCAGATAATCGAAGAGGGTTGCGGTGCCATCAAAGAATAGCGGCAGGTAATATTCGATACCGGGGGCTGCGTGCCCGGCACTGACATCCTGATAGAGCGGGGCCGACTGGCTGCGGGGGTCGAATCGCTCGCGGTAGGCCTTGCGAAAGCGTTTGATCCCGGCATCGTCCAGCGGAAATTCGCGGGCCGGCAGGAGCTCCACGCGATCGATGGGGTTATCGGAGCGCTGGGTCTCCGGATCGAAGGCCCGGATGGAATCCACCTCGTCGTCCAGGAGATCGATCCGAAAGGGTGTCTCGGAACCCATGGGAAAGAGGTCGATAATGGAACCCCGGATGGCCATCTCGCCGCGCTCAAAGACCTGTCCAACGACGCGATAACCCGAGACCTCGAGACGCTGGCGAAAGACCTCCAGATCCAGCCGCTCGCCCACCTCGAGCAACAAGGCGTTGCCATCGAGATAACTCGCCGGCGGCAGGCGCTGCATCAAGGTCGTGATGGGTACGACCAACACCCCGGCCGGGGTTTGAGGCAATCGGTAGAGGGTGGATAGCCGCCGCGAGACGA
>CAYFWJ010000123.1:0-8276 GCA_964346755.1 uncultured Ectothiorhodospiraceae bacterium | reverse complement strand
CCCGCGGGTTGAGCGGCGAGGTAAATCCAAAAACACGTCCCCCGGCCCGGTTCGCTGTCGAGCGTGATGTAGCCCCCCTGCTGCTTGACGACGCCATAGACCGTCGCCAGACCCAGGCCGGTCCCCACCCCGGCGGGCTTGGTGGAGTAGAAGGGTTCGAAGACCCGTTCCTGAACCGCCGGATCCATGCCAACCCCATCGTCGCAGACCGCCAGGCGGATATAATACCCGGGCTGAAACCAGCTCGGCGAACCCGCAATGGTCTCGAACCAGCCCGCGTCCGTGGTCAGGGTGATGTGCCCCCCCTCGGCCAGGGCATCCCGCGCATTCACCACGAGATTGGTCAGGAGCTGATCCAATTGGGCCGGATCCATCCACACCGGCGGGAGCCCGGAAGCCGGTTGGCAGTGAAGGGTGATCGTCTCGCCGATCAAACGCTCGAGCAAGGACGATAAGGAACGAATATGCTGATTCAAATCCAGCCACTGGGGATCGGTGGGCTGACGCCGCGAGAAGGTGAGCACTTGTTGGGTCAGGGTCGCCGAGCGCTCCGCCGCCTCCTGGATCGCGGCGAGATGCTCGGCAAGGGGGTGGGTCTCGGCGATCGCTTCCCGGCCCAGCTCCGCGTGGATTAGCATGACATGCAACATATTGTTGAAGTCATGGGCGATCCCGCCGGCGAGCCGGCCCACGGACTCCATCCGTTGGGCCCCCGCGGAGCGCTGTTGCAGGGCCTCCCGCTCGGCCTGGGCGCGTTTGAACTCCGTGAGATCCACGTCGAGGCAGAACAACTCCGGTGGATGGGCGACACGCCGAACTACCGTGTGGACCGTGTAGACCGGGATCCGGCGCCCGTCCCGGGCGACGAGCTCCAGCTCCTGGGGCGATGGGCTCTCACCGCTCGCGGCCATGTGCGTCATCGCCGCGCGGACTGTCGCGCGATGGTCCGCCGGAACCAGGAGCTCGACACTATCCTGACCGATCGCCTCATCCCGGTCATAGCCATACAGACGCTCGGCCCCGGCATTCCAATAAACGAGCCTGCCATCCAGGTCACATCCGCGAACCGCGAGGACGGTCAATGGATCCACGAGGAGGCGGAATCGTGACTCACTGTCCCGGAGTGCGATCTCCGCTTCTTCCCGCAGCTCCCGTTGGATGATCCACTGGGCGAAGAGGGTCAACAGCTCGGGCTCACCGTCCGCCAATTCATGGGTGTGTTGCCGAAACTCGAAGGCGAGACAGCCCGATCGGCCCGCCCCCTGAAACACCGGTATACTGAGGAGGCCGTGGACGCCACGCTGGGTGAGGACCCGATGCTCGGCCGTATCCACGGTCGCATCGGTCCGGTTCACACTCAGGATCTGCCCGTCCCGGTGGCGCTGAAACACCACCGCCAGCTCATCCAGCGCGACCCCATCGGCCCGACCGTAGCCCCGGACGCCGGGCGCACACCACTCCTGACAAAGCATGACCCCGCCCCCGGGGCTATCACAGCGAAACACACTCACCCGATCCGCCCCGAGGAACCGACCAAGCTCCGCCAAGGCGTCTTGGATCGAGGGACCGGCCACGGCCCCGGACGCCTGAATCAGCGGAGTGGCGAGTTGCACCAGCTGTTGGCGTAATTCGGTCTGATAACGAAGGGCTACCTCGGCCTGTTTTTCGGCGGTGATATCGATGACGACCCCGTCCCAGACGACCCGACCTTCCCCGTCCCGTTCCGGTTGGGATCGGCCCCGCAGCCAGCGCTCGCCTCCCGCTTTATCGATGACGGGGAAATCCTGGGACCAGGGGGTCAAGTCCCGAGCCGAGTCCTCGAGGGACGCCCAGAGGGCCGCCCGAGCCCCGGGAGGCACCGTCTCGAATAGGGCCTGGACGTCGGCTAGCTCGGAGTCCGCGACGGGGAAAAGGCGCCTCGCCCCGGGACTGAGGAAATCGATCGCCGGGCTCCCATCCGGATCGAGGATAAAACGGAATAGGACACCCGGTAGGTTGGCGACGAGGCCCTGGAGCCGAGCCTCCGTCTCATGCCGTTGCGCCTGGATCTCCGCCTCCGCAGTGGCATCCTGGGTCTGGGCCACCACCCCGATCACCGCCCCGGCCGCGTCCCGGTGGGGGTCATAGGTCACGCGGACCAAGCGGCGCCCCCGTCCGGGGCAATCCGCCCACGTCTCATAGGTAACCCGCTCGCCGGCGAGACAACGATCCAGGCGTGGCTGAATCACCGCTTGAAACAACGCCTCGCCCCGGGACTCCGCCACCGTCCGGCCGACGAGCGCGCTTCGGGGCTGCCCCAAATACCGCTCATAGGCGGGGTTGACGGCGACGTAGCGGTAATCCCGGTCGACGAAGGCGATCCCATCCGCGGTCGAATGGAAGACCGCCGCCTGGACCCACGTCTCCGGATCCGCCTCTTCCCGGGCGCTGATATCCTGGATCACCCCGCGGAGCTCGGCACCGCCTCCCTCGAACACCGGCCCCCCGGCCATGAGCAAACGCTGCAGGGTCCCATCGGGCTTGCGCCGATGGACCGGGACACGCACCGCCGCCCCGCGCGCCCGGGCATGGGCGAATGCGCCCTCGAGGGCCTCCGCATCGGCCACGCCGAGGGTCTCGAGAAAATCACCCAAGGGATGGGGCCCGGGGGCGCTGGCCCCGACCAGCGACTGCGCCTCGGGGCTCAAATGCCATTCGCGCCGGTCGAGGTCCAAGCGCCATCCCCCCGCACCGAGCCATGCCGCGCAATCGCGGGCGAGTTCCTCCACCGTCGGCGACTTTCGATCAGACATAGGGACCTCGTGACACCAGCGATCCGGATTGAGGGCGGATTGGGGGCGGCATCCTCGATGCGCGCGTCGCCGGCGCAGGGACCGCCCCCCGAAGGGTAAGCGGGACACCGGGACCGGATTCGCCCGCCGCCGTCAGCCGGTCGAGTCCGGGGGTTCATAGGCATCGGCACGGGTCAGGATCTGCTCCAGCTCGTGGATCAGCCGACCGAGCGCGGTGTAGAGCTGGGCCCAGTACGTGTGGGCATCGCCTTCCCACTCTCGGGGATCCAAGGCCATGAACTCGGCCAGGATCGCATCGACCCGGGCATGCAACCCTTCCGCATGGCGGAAGTGTGGATCCGCTGCATACCGCTCGCGCACCCCCGGGCCCAACCACTGGCCAAAACGGGATTCAGCCCGACGCAACGGGGGATGATCGGGGGTCGTCCCGTTCAGATAGGCATCGATCGCCTGCCGCCAAGCCCGATACTCGGCCAGAGCCAACAGCAAGGGCAGGGTATCCCGGCGTAATACCCCCTGCTGCGCCCAACGCGCCGGTGGCGCCCAGTGTCGGGCCCACTCGAGAAACCCCTCGGCGGTCATCGGCGGGGCGATCGCATAGCCCTGACCTTCGGCACAGCCGAGTTGGATGAGGGTCTCTCCGTGGGCCAGGGTCTCGATGCCCTCAGCGATGATCTGGACTCGAAACGCGGTCACCAGGCCGATAATCCCCGCCACGATCGCCAAATCGTCCGGGCGATCCAGCATATTCCGCACGAAACTCTGATCGATCTTGAGTTGGCTCGCCGGCAAACGCCGTAGGTACGTCAACGAGGAGTAACCGGTCCCGAAGTCATCCAGGGCGAACGGGATCCCTAGCTGGCGGCATTCACGGATCACCGAGGAGACATGCTCGATATCCTGAACCGCATGGCTCTCCAGGATCTCCAGCTCCAAGCGGCCGGCGGGGACCTCCGGATAGGCCGCGAGCAACCCCCGCAGGCGCTCCATGAAATCCGTTCGCTGCAGCTGCAAGGCCCCGACGTTGACACTCACCGACCAGTCCCGCCCCTGGGCTCGCCAACGGGCCAACTGAATGAGGGTCTGCTCCAGGACCCACTCGCCGAGCTCGACCGCCAGGGGCGAATCCTCCACGCCCGGCAGAAACAGCGCGGGACTCAACAACCCGCGCTCTGGATGCCGCCAACGCAGCAGCGCCTCCGCGCCGCGGATGACACCACTTCTCAGATCGACTTTGGGCTGAAAATAAACCGTCAGTTCATTTTGATAGAGGGCTTTTCGGACGCGCCCCAAGTGTTCGTGATAATCCCGCACGTCCCGGTCGTGTGCAGCGTCGAAGAAATAGTACCGATTCTTGCCGGCGAGCTTGGCCTGGTACATGGCCTGATCCGCCTGGCGCAACAACTGCTCCGCCTCCATGGGCTCGCCCTGGGGATAGGCGGTCACGCCGATGCTCGCCGAGACCTGGAGCGTGACCCGCTCCAAGGCCAGCGGCTGGGATGCGGCGGCCAGGAGCTCGGTGACCAACGGCATACTGGCGGTGATATCGGGGAGGTTGACGAGGACCGCCACGAACTCATCGCCCCCGAGCCGGCCGATCGTATCCTCCGGCCGCAGGCTCTGACCCATACGTGAGGCCACGGTCATGAGGACCTGATCCCCCCACTCGTGGCCGTAGGTATCGTTGATCTCCTTGAACCCATCGAGATCCAGATACACCACGGCCAACAGCTGCTCCTGCTGTTGCGCCGTGGCCATGGCCTGCCGCAGCCGGTCCGCGAGAAGCAGCCGGTTAGGCAGATGGGTCAGGGCATCGTAGTGGGCGATATGCTCGAGCTGCTGCGCGTGGCGTTTCTGATCCGTGATATCCGAATACAAGGCGACATAATGCTGACGTTCCCCATGGATCCCCGGCACCGTACTGACGGTCACCAGGGCCGCAAACCACTCGCCGGTCTTGCGCTGATTCCAGAGCTCACCCGTCCAGTAGGGGGACTCGGTGGCCGACGGGGACAGCGAGGCGATGGAGTCCCCCCATTCACCCCCCGCCTTCGGCAGGAAGGCACGCGCCGGGCGACCGATGAGATCGTAGAGTCCGTAGCCGGTCATCCGGGTAAAGGCCGCGTTCGCCTTGAGGATCGTCCCCGCCGTGTCGATCAATAGGATCCCCTCTTGGGCGGAGGAGAACACGTTCGCCGCCAACCGCAGCTCCTGCTCCGAGGCCCGGCGCTCCTCCACGTTGACCAGCATCTGGCTGAATAGCTGCAACAAGCGATGTTCGTCCGCCCCCGGGGCGGAACGATCCGGCCTGAATTCGAACGACACGAACCCGAGACAACCCTCCTGCCCGGCAAGCGGCAGGGCCAAGACGCGCGCGATGCCATCGCGTTGCAGCCGATCGCGCCACCCCCCGGGCGAGAGCGTGGCGACATCGGCGACATGGACGATCTCGCCACGCAGGTGAACACTGACCCAGGGGGCGATGGCCTCCAGATCGATCGTATCCCCCGCCACACAGCCCGCCCGTCCGATGGCGTCCCAACCGAAGGCGCAGGTGGCGACCTCGGCCTCGAAGTCATAGCGGTAGATCGCGGCGTGTTGGGCATCGACGAACCCGCCGATCGCCCCGAGGGCCCGCTGAATGGCCGGATCGACCGCCTCCACGGAGACATTGATGAAGGCCGTGGAAAGCTCGAGTAAGAGATTGCGAAACTGCCCTTGCCAGGCCCGCTCCATTTCCGCCTGCTTCCGCTCGGTGATGTCATTCAAGGTGCCGGATGTTCCGATGATGGACCGGTCGGCGCCCCGTGTGAGTCGCGCAAATACCTCCATCCACACGACGCCCCCGCGGGCATGTCGGTAACGGATCGCATGCCGACAGGCCGACTTTTCCTCACGCATCAGGGGCTCGAATTCCGACTGATTGAGCGCCTGATCCGCAGGATGAACGTAATCTAAAAAGGGGCGACCCAGACTCGTCTCAACCGAGAACCCGGTCAGTTCCGTCCAGGCAGGATTGAGAAAGGTCCAGCGCCCCTCGGCATCGGTCTGAAAGACCACCTCTTTGAGGTTGTCCACGACGTTTCGATAGCGCTGTTCACTGGCGGCTAAGGCCTCATGGGCCACACGGGATTGGGTCACATCCTGGGTGGTCCCGAGCACCCGGATGGAGCCGCCGCGGGCATCCTGCACCGCGGTACACCGCTGATGGACATACTTGACCCGACCGTTCGACAGTTGCAGGCGATGCTCGAGCTCGTAGGGGCCCCCCTCGGGCCCGGAGGCTGCACAAACCCGTTGGACCGCTGCCTGGTCGGACGCCGGCACGAACTGCAGAAACGCCTCGTAACTCGGCAATCCGATCGCCGGGTCGATTTCCAGGATTGCACACAGCCCACGGGAACACCAAAACCCCTGGCCCTCAGGCTCCCGTTGCCAACTCCCGAACCCGGCCAAACGTTCCGCCTCAGCCAGGCGAGCTTCTGTTTGCTGCAGGTGGCCAAGCAAGGTGTCGCGTTCGGCCCACAGGGCCTTCTGAGCCGCGCGGGTGGCCTCGACCCGGCGGGTTAACGGACGCATGGCGCGTTGTGTCGCCACCAAACCCAGCCCCAAAAGGAGGATCATCATCCCGGCCAGGAGACCCGTGTCGCGGATCGCCGGGGCCAACACCTGGGCGTTCCGCCCCTGAAACACCAGGATCCAGGAGGTCTCCGCCAGGGGATGGGCGGCCACCCGCCATCGCCCATCGGCGCTCGACACAGAGGCCAAGCCCGCACCGACCGGAGGCTTCCCGGCGAGCGTCGTGCGGAGGTGTTCCAACCGCGCCTCGCGACCGAGGGCGGGACCTGGCCAGGCTTCTCGGGGCCAGAGGCGTTCGAACTCAGCGGCCTCAGCCGTCACCAACAGGATGGCTCCCTGGGCCTCGAGGCCCTGCGCGAAACGCTCGAGGTCTGCAACCCAAGAATCCGCCCGAAAGGCCACCACATCCGATCCGACCTCATGCCCCGCCGGGTCGCGAATGGACGCCGCAACCCCGAGCACGGGCTGGCCCCGGTCACGCAGAAGCCGCACCGCCATACGCGTCGTACGGGATTGCGCCACGAGCTCAGCCGGGAGCGGGGGGCCGACGGAGACCACCGGTTGCCCCGTTGCATCCCGGCGCTGAATCCCGATGAGATCCCGTGCCTCCCGCATGGCATCGGCCAACTTAGGCTCCGAGAAGCCCCGGAGGGCGGAACGATCCACCTCACCGCGGTTGTAGGCCTCAAGCCGCTCCCGGATGCGGGTACGGCTGGTGATCTGGGCGGCGACCTGGCGATAACGCGTCAGCTCCGCCTCGAGCGCCGCGGCCTGTTGGGCGAGTCGACCCATCAGCTCCTGTTCCACCGCCGTCGCCCGGTTCACGTAGAACAGCCCGCTCGCCACGCCCCCGATGACTAGGGCCGTGACGACCCATCCGACGACCAAGGCCCGTTGCAGTCGGCGGTGGAGTCGTTCAGCTGGATCGACACCCCGATCAGCCGAGCATCCCAAGGCCCGGGCTGGATCCCGGCGCGCAGCATTGAAAGTCATCATGATCGAAGGGGCGTAGTCCATAACGGGATTCACGGTTTCTGTGGTACTTTGTCCGATCTCCCCTGTCAAGGTCTATTGACGCGCCCACGGCGCTCTCGGGACTGAACCGCCCGTCACTCCCCAACCGGGTTGACGCGTGTCACGTCACCGATGACTGTTTGATGCATGCTCAAATCGGTCGCTCATCAACGAACTCAAACGCTGTCCTCTACAGGTCAGTCAAACCACGTTCGTGCAGCTAGCGCACCGAGATCCGCCAGAAAACCGTGACTCGGTGCATCGGGTCGAACCCTTGGAGCATTTAAACATACCCCGCCAATCGGCTTCACCCACGTTCCGGGATAGGGATTACCCGTCTCTGATTTAATTGAATGATCAATAGCGATGCGGACACGATCCAACCTGTATAACGCCCCCTGAATGGAGTGAGGACTCGGGACTGTTGATCTTTCAACAAGCGAATGGAAGGGTAGGGTGACTTGGTACCGTGAGTTTTGCCAGACAACAAAAGGACCCAGTGCCACCCTGTCAACAATGAAGCGAACCGATGCCCTTTGGGAGACGCGATGTCAAAGACGGCCGCACAGCGGCCGGGTGTACGACCAATCGAGCATCCCCAGAAGTGGGACGGGGTCCTTGACCGATGACGGACCGGCGGCATTCGGCCCGCGGAGACGAACGGGGCGCTCTATGAAACCCACCACCGGGTCGAAGATGCGCTCGAACGGATGAACATACCCGATCAATCACAAAGGATTCCCACCAATAACACCCAACTGATGCCAGCACGGTAGCGCTGGCATGGGCAATTGTTTAGCGACTCACGTCGGTGGAATAAAGCGCATCGTGCAAACAACCAAGATCAACAGGCCCTATTGGCCAAGGATCGAGCCTTGTCACCCCCGCCGA
>CAYFWJ010000122.1:2660-8314 GCA_964346755.1 uncultured Ectothiorhodospiraceae bacterium | reverse complement strand
CGCTGAGGCCTTGGGAAGCGCATCGGTTGCTGCGGACGGAACGGGGCGGTTCGGGGTTGGCGGTGTTGGTGCGGGACGGGGCGGTGATGGGGCGTGGGCGGTTGGGTGTGGGGTTGTGGTGGATTGGGGGGACCGATGCGCCTCCTTCGTCGGCACATCCTACGAGACGGGTGTAGGGGGGCGCGGTTTGCCTGCGGGGATTCGGGGTGGGGCGCAATCGTAGGGGCGACCGATGCGCCTCCTTCGTCGGCACATCCTACCCCAGTCATGGATCAATCGTCGCATCCGGGGCGGTGTTGGCCCCTCGAGTCGCGCCCGGTCCGTGGCGGCTGGGTTCCGGCCGTCCCTGCCGGAACGACGGGGTGGCCGTGTGAGAGGCCGTCGGTTACGGTCCGTTGGAGCCTTCTTGGCCGCGGAGCATCCAGAACAGGCGCAGGAGTAGGACGCGTTCCTGCTGCGCGTCGTTGCAGGCCTCGAGGGGGTTGTCGCAGGCTTCGGCGGTGGATCCCGCTGTGTTTTCCGCGGCGATGAGCGCTTCTACGCGCCCGACGATGTAGGCGACGGCGTCGCCGACGGCTTCATCGGAGAGCCCCCGGAAGCCGCCTTTCGGGGGCATCTGTGCGTGTCCTTCGATCGCATGCCGGGTCAACGCGTCGAGATCCTGGGTGAGGCGTTCCCGCCATTTGTCGGGCCGGTTGGCTTTCGGTGCCCGCGATAAGACGTTGGCATGACACGAGGCGCAGTGTTCCTGGAACACCCGTTGGCCCCGTTGGAGGTCATATCGTGTGGTTTCGGGGGCTGCGGCCGGGGTTGTCTCTCGCTCGGCCTGGGCGAGCCCCGGGAGGAGGCTAAGCCCGAGGCCGAGGGAGATTAGGAACAGGGCAAACCGGGACATGGGACACGCGGGCCTCGCTGGATCATTTGAGCCGAGTCTAGCAGATCCGGCCCGGGACGGGGCGCGGACCCCGGCGCCTCGGCCCAGCGGATCACGGCGCGTTGCCCGCTGGCCAGGTGCCGAAGAGGGTCCCATAGATCAGGCGATAGATGTCGGTATTGTCCATCAGGCCGTGGATGTAGCCGCTGTTCAGGCCGTTCCCGCGCACGAGGATGCCACCGGAGACATCGGCGCGACTGCTCCAGGCGATGGCGAAGGGGAAGCGTTGTCCGCGCTTGTCCGGGGCGGAGACGAAGGGGGGGGTGCCGGTGCCGTCGACGCCATCGAGCGGTGCGCCGTTGCGGGCCTCCGGCGGCAAGGGCTTGTCCGGTTGGATGAGGGGGAAGTCCTGCGGCGGACCGATGACCTGCATCCCACCGGCGTCGCTGTCGGCGGTCATGATCAGGAGGGTGTCGGGGTTGCCTTGGACGAAGTCCTGGAGGTGGCCGATCGTGGCATCGGCGCGTCTCAGGGCCTCGAGTGTTCCAGCGGCGTTGTTGGCGTTGGCGAAGTTGTCCGAGCCCTCTTCCTCGACGACCAGGAAGAACCCGGCCTCCTGAGCCGAGAGGAGCCGTAGGGCGGCATCCGCCATCTCGGCCACGCTCGGGGCCGCCTCTCGATACAAGGGCAAATCCTGTGCCCGATTCACCGCCTCGCTGTTGGCGTTGAACGTGGCATCGCTGGCGAAGACGCCCAGCACCCGTTGGGTGTCCGCATCGAGCGCGGCCAGTTCGGAGCGGGTGTAGACCACGGTGTAGCCGTTGGCCTTGGCCTCGTCGATGAGGTGGCGTCCGTCGGTCCGCACCCCCTCGCCGAAGCGCCCCGTGGCGCCCTCGGGCACGAGGTAGCGTTCACCGCCGCCGAGGATGACCTCGGCCCCGGACTCAAGGACCTGGGCGGCGATGGCGTTGCGTTGGCGCCGGGCCGGCACCGAGGCGAGGAAGGCTGCGGTGCCCGGTTCGGCGATGTGGCCCGTCTGGACGATGCCTACGGCCTTACCCGCCGCCTGGGCCTCTTGCATCACGCTCATAGGCTTCCCGGAACGGGCCGTGAGGGGGTCGGTCCCCGCCATCCCGAAGCTATCCGCCGGGACCTTGACGCCGTAGGCGTGGGTGGTGGCCCCGCCGTGGGAGGTGCTGGTGAGGGCGTCGCGCATGTGGCCCGTGTAGACGGCCATGGCGGGAAGCCGGTCCCAGTTCAGGGTGCCATCGGGGCCGACCTCGCGCAGGCGTAGGGCGCCCCAGTGGTTGACGCCGCTGCCGTCCGGATGAAAGAAGATGACGTTGCCCGCCACCGGTCCGTCCGCCTGTGCCCCGGTGGCGGCCAAGCCGAATGCGATTCCCAGGATCAGGCCGCGAAGCCCCCGTTGATCTCGACAATACCTCATGCGATTACGCCTCTGTCGTGGGTTACCGAATCTTGATCGTCGTGGCAGAGCGGTCGATGGTCGATGCGTGGATCCGCTGCCTCAGATCCTCCGACCCGGACGATCGGCGCATCGGGGGCTGACCTACCACCCTTCCGTGCCCGGTTCGCCCTTGAAGGGGCCGATCAGGTTCGGGGTGATCCAGCCGCCGTAAAACCGGCCCCGTTGGGCATCGACTGGCTGATCGCCGACCCAGCAGGCGTCGAGGGCGGTGCCATAGAAGGCGTAGTAGCCGGCTAGACCGGCGAAACGACCTCGCGGTGTTGGATAACACCAACACACGCGGGCCACCGGGGGGGTATCCGGTATCTCAAGATCGAAATAGCGGGCTCGACCCTTGAACTCGCACCAGGTCTGCAACGCGATGGGGCGAAGCCAGTCCTCACGGACCGCTTCGGGGGGGAAATAATACGTCGGGGGATGGCTGGTCTCCAGGACCCGTACGCCGTCTTGGGTGGAGGCGACGGTTTGTCCGTGATGGATCACGCTCAGGGTCGCCTCGACGCGTTCGACGCGTGGGGGTCGCGGGTAATCCCAGACGGACTCGGCGGGCAGAGAGGGGTTCATACCGCTACACTCCGTTGGGCCAGCCGATGGACGATCGGCGAGGCCCCATTCGATCAAGCCTTGGCGGGTTGTCGTGCTCGCTCAGGCGGCGTCTCGAGCGAGGGTGCCGACCCGCTTAAGGGGCAGGTCGTCGCGCCGCTCGCTGCGGTGGATGTTGGATCCTCGGTCGGCGTCTGGTCGTCCGCCCACCAGGCTTGCGCATCCGCCTCGGTCCAGTCGCCACAGGCGCGAACTGCGTCCAGCCGTTCGAGCACGGCCGCGGCGTCGGGCAGCCGGAGGGCCGGGGTCTTCTCGAGACACTCCTGGATAATGTCCAAGACGTCCGCCGGGACGTCGCTGCGGATCCGGTCGAGCGGCACGGGTTCTTCCAGGAGATGCGCTTTGAGCTTGGCATGGGCATCCCGTCCTGGAAAGACCTCTTGGCCGGCGAGGAGCCAATAGGCCAGGCAACCGATCGCGTAGACATCCGAGCGGGTGTCCGGGGCGTTGAGCCCGAGGATGACCTCCGGGGCGATGAACCCGGGTGTTCCCGATAACTCCGAGCCGCGATCGTGACGCCCGACACAATGCGCCAGACCGAAGTCGAGCACCTTAATCCGATCCACGCGCAGGCCGAGTCGGCAGACCATGATGTTGGCGGGCTTGATGTCTCGATGGAGCAAGCCTTGCCCGTGGGCCTCGGCGAGGCTCTCGCAGGTCTGGCGCAAAAAGGCGACCGCCCGATCGATGGGCAGCCGCCCCTCGTTGCGGACCAATCGATGCAGATCCGTTCCATTGAGGAGCTCCATCGCGTAGAACCAGTGGCCGTCTTGGCTGATGCCGTAGTCATAGACGGCCACCGTCGTGGGCGAGCTCAGGCGTGCGATGGACTGGGCCTCCTGTTGAAAGCGGCGCAGGGTCTGGGGGTCGACCCCGTGATCCGGACCGCGCACGAATTTGATCGCGGCGGGCCGCCTGAGCAGGCGATGTTCCGCGGTCCAGACATCCCCCATACCCCCACCGCCGATATGCCGCACGAGCCGATAACTCCCCATCTCGCGGATCTCCTGGCGGGCCTCGGCCAGGGCGCGCGACCAACGTCGGACTTGGTGGGAGAGGGCGACCGCCAGACCGGCGGCGGCATAATTGGGCAAGAACCAATTGAGCAGCAATGGCCATGGCAGCGCGCTCGCGCCGGTGAGCAGACTGCCGGTGTAGAGCAGTGGGGCTGCACTCGCCGCGAGCAGGCCGATCACCAGAGTGTGCATCGGCGAGGCCGGGATCAGGACCGGAAAGACGAGCAGCCACAGGGCAATCCCCGAGAAACCGATACGGCTCGTGTCCGGTTCGGGACGCAGGACCACCTCGCCGACGGCCATCGCGACGGCGCCGAGGACGATATAGCCCAGCCCCAGATGGAACGCGACCGGTTTCGTGAGTGAGCGCCGGCGCAGGAAGGCGAATAGCCCGGCGGAGATCAGACTGAGCGCGAGGGACAGGGTGGTGAGCGTCCAGCGTCCACTGGTCTCGGTGGTGAAGAGCAGACTGGACAGGGCGCCGATCGCGAAGGCGACGGCAAAGATCCCGGCAAGGCCGTGCAACCGGGTCTGGACATCGGGTTCGGGATAGCCGTCCCAGGTACCTGAAGCGAGCCCCGGGGAGTCGAAAGCCGCCGTGCGTGGCGCTTCCGCGGGGGGGTCTGTATCCGGGATGATATCCGCCGGTAGAAGGCGGCTGACGACCGATTGCGGCACGAAATCAGACCTCAAATGAAATGCCTGGCAGGCCGGGGTGGTTCGTGTACGAACGATCAACCTCGACGGCATCTTCCCTGCATTGCGGCTGGCGCGATGACGCGATCCGCTGGGAGTGGATTCGACTTAGCGCACCGGTTGGTGTTCCCACGCCCGGGCCAAGGTGGCGCCGGACATTCACGGACCCAGCGCGGAACCGGGTATAGTACCCGGCGGGACGCATAACCGGTCTCAAGGCGCACCGGGAGACCCTACCACAAGAGCCAATGTCCAAGAGAGGCGGAAGTATGAACGATCAGTGGCATTCCCAGTGCCCACCCCCGGGTAAACGGTCACGGCCGGCTGTCGCTTCCTGGCTCCGATGGGGCAGCAGCAGTCTTCTGGCGCTCGGGCTCATCATCGATCCGGGGATTGCCGCAGACAATACGACGACGCCAGCCGGTGCGGATTCGGTGCCCGTCGGGGGGGAAACGCGCCAATTGCCCGAGAGCGACCCTGTGGAGTCCGCCGCCACGTCGGCCGAGCCAAGGGATGGGGCCGGTGACGGGGCAGGTGGCGAGTCCGTCCCGCGGATGACGGAATCCCGCTCGTCGTCGGATGAATCGTCCCCGGGTGGAACCGACCCCGCGTCCCCCATGGCCCCAACGGACGAACCGGCAGACCCCGGCGCGCCACCAACACCCGAACCAACCCCGGTCCCAGCGGATCCTGGCCCGGCGCCCGATAACGAGACGGAGGACCCGACGCCGGTCCCGCCGGCGGTTGCAACGGAGGAGCCCGCCCCGGAAGTCGTCGAAGTCCCGGAGACCGAGGCAACCGATACACCGGACGCCCCCGCCGAGCCGATCCCCGAGGCTCCGGCAACTGAGGCCCCGGCAACTGAGGTTCAGGAACTGGATCGGTTGCGCAGCACGATCGAGCAGCTCGAAGAACGCCTCGAGCGCTTGAATGAACAACGTCGCCTTGACGAACAGGCGCAATCCGATGAGCTCAG
>CAYFWJ010000122.1:0-2560 GCA_964346755.1 uncultured Ectothiorhodospiraceae bacterium | reverse complement strand
AGCGCTTGAATGAACAACGTCGCCTTGACGAACAGGCGCAATCCGATGAGCTCAGCTCCGCCCTGGAGCAAGAGCTACAGATTCGCGCCGAGCGTCAGGCCCAGGCCGCCGATGAACGCGCGGCCCTGAGCCGGCAGGTGGAGGCCAGCCAGGAGCGGATGGATCGGGTTCAATCCAATCTCGGGGTGATCTTGGAACGTCTTGATGGCATCGAGACGCAGCTTAGCCAAGAGCGGCAGGAGGCAACGGAATGGGCGGAGAAGGCGGGACGATTGCAGACCCAGCTGGAGAACAGTGAGGCGGCGTTGGAGCGGACGGAGGGCGCCCTGGCCGAAGCCGAGACCGAGCTCGAGAACCGCGCGCAGCGCCTCGAGGCGTTGCGCGCCGAGCGGGCCGAGCTCGAGCGGACCGAGGTCCGCACCGAGGCGCGCCTGGCGGAGCAGCAGGCGAAGGTTGATCAAGCCCAGGCCCGGCTCGACCAGGCGATCGCCCAGCACGAACGCACCGTCCGGGGGCTGGAGGATGAGCTTGCGGCCCTGGAGGAGGAACGGGCGGATCTGCGGGCGCGTGTCGGTCGATTGACGGCGGATACCGATGGGGATGGCACGACGGATCGGGTGGATCTGTGTCCGGAGAGTACGCCCGACACGGCGACCAATGATTTCGGCTGTCCGATGGAACTGTCCCTCAAACTGGAAGGGGTTCGTTTTGCCACCGGGACCGCACGCTTGCCGGCCCGATCGCGGGCCATCCTGGATGGGGTCGCGGGTCAGTTGCAGCGGTTCTCCACGCTGCGGCTCGAGGTCGCGGGCCATACCGATAGCCGCGGCAGTGCGGCCCTCAATCAACGGTTGTCCCAACGACGTGCCGATGCCGTGCGGGATTATCTCCTCGAGCAGGGGATCGCGGCGGACCGTCTGACGGCCAAGGGATACGGGGAGGCGTTCCCGATCGCGACCAATGACTCGATGGCGGGTCGCGCCGTGAATCGACGCGTTGAGCTGCGCCTCCGGCGATAACGGGCGGCGCGCGTGCCGCCCGGTGGGCCCCGGGGCTTCGGGTCGCGCCCGGCGCTGGGGAGCCGCCGCCCCGCGCCTCTTGCGGGGGTGGATCGAATGGCTGCCGGGGCCGGTCGCGCGGCGCGCGACCCAGACGGCCCCCCAAACCCGGAGTGCGTCGGTGTCAACCCATTTTGACCTCATCGCGATCGGAGGGGGCAGTGGCGGACTCGCCACCGCCCGGGCCGCGGTCGATCACGGGGCCGCGCGGGTCGCCCTGGTGGAGGCGGATCGCCTTGGCGGGACCTGTGTGAATCGCGGGTGTGTGCCGAAGAAGCTCATGTGGCACGCGGCGGAATTCAACGAGTTACCAGATCTGGCGGCGGGTTACGCCGTCGGATTGGAACGCACAGGGGTCGATTGGGCTCGCCTGGTGGAGCGACGGGATGCCTTCATCGCCAGCCGAGAACAGCACTTCGACGACACCCTTCGCGACAGCGGCATACGCCAACTCCGCGGCCGGGGTCGATTGGCTGGCCCCGGGGTCGTGGATGTCGATGGGACCCGCTATACGGCCGATCACATCGTGTTGGCACCGGGCAGTGCGCCGATTGTCCCGTCGGTCCCCGGCGCGGAGCTGGGGATCACATCGGACGATTTCTTTCGCCTGCGGACGCGCCCCGAACGGATCGCCATCGTCGGGGCGGGGTACATCGGGGTGGAGCTGGCCGGGATGCTGCGCGCCCTGGGAAGTGCGGTCACGTTGGTCTCTTGGGAGGATCAGCCGCTGGAGTCCTTCGACCCGCTGTTGCGTGAACTCCTGCGTTCCCAACTGGCTGCGCATGGGGTTAATCTGCACATGCCGTTTGCGGTTCAGGCGTTGGAACAAACGGCGGATGCACTGACCGTCCATGGGACGGACGGTCGGTCCTTGAGGGGCTTCGATACGGTGCTGTGGGCGGTGGGCCGGCGTCCGCAAACGGCCGAGCTCGGCCTCGATACCGTGGGACTTCATCCCGCGAATGACGGCCATATTCCCGTGGATGCCTATCAGAACACGGCGGTTGATGGCGTGTACGCCATCGGGGACGTGACGGGGCAAAAACCCCTGACCCCGGTCGCTGTTGCGGCGGGACGAACCCTGGCGCGTCGGTTGTTCGGTGATGACCCCGGGGCGTATCTGGATTACGAGCGGATTCCCACGGTCGTCTTTGCTCATCCGCCCCTCGCCGCGGTCGGTTTGACCGAAACGGAGGCCCGTGCGGAATACGGCGACGCCGTGCGCATCTATCAGACGCGGTTTCGCCCGTTGCGTCAGGCCTTCGTGTCCGTCCCACGGCAGGCGGCGGTCAAGCTCGTCTGCATCGGGCCAGAGGACCGCGTCGTCGGGCTGCACCTCATCGGGGATGGCGCGGACGAGATTCTACAAGGGTTCGCGGTTGCCCTGAGGATGGGAGCAACCAAGGCCGATTTCGAGCGAACCGTCGCCATCCATCCCACCAATGCCGAGGAGATCGTCACCCTTCGGTAGGCGGGACATCGCGCCATCGGGGCCGCCCTTT
>CAYFWJ010000121.1:0-8388 GCA_964346755.1 uncultured Ectothiorhodospiraceae bacterium | reverse complement strand
TTGGCGTGCGGTTTTTTATGGCTCCCAATGTGAAACGTCAACACGCCCTAGGGCCCCACTCGGGCTCTCCCCCCTCCTAACTCAACAATGCCTTGGTATCCAGGGGGATGGGCAGGACTCGCTCGAGGTGGTCGCAGCACAAAAAAAGCGCCGGTACCTTACGGTTTCCGGCGCGGTTCGAAGGGCACCCCGGGAGCGGGGCATCAAACTGTGCTTTTATTTTGCCGGGGCACCCTTCGTTTCAAGTAGCAACCGTTCGGACCTTGTCCACACCCCACGCCCTTTCCAAACGGCTCGATTCGGCGGCGTTTTCCCTGTCTGGTTGATTGATCCGGTCGATAAGTCCATGGTGCTGCGATCCACTGCCAGGATCAACTGGACGGTTGCTCTTCGACCGCGACCGTATCGCTGGCGGCCGTCTCGTCCGCCGCATCGGATGCCGCATCGACGGACTTCTGACCCGTCGTGGATCCTTGAAGCGTCGGGTAGTCCTTGAGCATATTCGCACCGTTCAGGGGCTTATTCACACCCTGGTGACAGGTGGAACAGTTCACCTTGGGTACATCACCCATGGGACCTAAACGATAGTCCGGGAGGTGTGGGGCCGTCGGTTTGATGTAGTCGTTGTTGAGATTAGCGACCATTCGCAGCCCGTACCAGGATTGGATCCGTTGAGGCGTGGACTGAGACCAATCGCTCCAGGCGCGGCTGTTGTGGCAGTAGTTGCAGCTCTTCCCGATCGAGTTCGACATGTGGATCATCAGGGCATAGGTCCACTCCGTGTCCTTCAGGTTCTTGTCGGTCGTTCCCTCGGGCAGACGGGTCGAGGCCTGAACCCGAATATTGTTTACGTCTTCCTCGAGGAAGGGCGTGAAGGGGTCATACGGAAGCGAGGTCGTGCCGATTTGCTTCGATGCGATGTTCTGTCCGTCACGATAGGCGGTAAAGCCCTTCGCCTGTGCCGGCCGAACCTGCTCTGACCCCTCACCAACACCCCATTCATAGGGACCATCATCGCCCATGTAGCTCTCGGAGGCTTGGCCTTCCTCATTCTTCGACCAGACCCAGTTCGGTACCGCTTGGCCCCGATGGCAGGTGTAACAGGTCACTCCGGTGCTCGCCACGTGGGTCTTCCACTCGCTATTGATGTTCTGATTCATCTGAATCATCCAGCGAGAGACCCGCTTGGTGTAGACGTCGTCGGAGGCCAGGTTCCCTCCGAGATGGCAGTAGTTGCACTCCTTCTTGCCTTCCGGGGCATCGTCCGGCACCACCCAATCGGTCATGGCCTGCATGAAGCGACCGAACTGGGCGACACTCAGATCATTCAGGACCTGAACGTTCTGATAGATATCGCCCGCTTTCGGGCCAGTGGCTGGGGCTGGGGCTGGGGCCTTCGGGATCTCACCCTGCTGTTTGGCCAACTCGGCTTCGAGTCGCGGATTCTGGATGTCCACCATCCCGACGCCGCGGAAGCCCTTTTGCTCGGTCTCGACCGGCGGGCGTTCGCAGCCGCTGACGAGGAGGGCTACGCTGACCGCAGCCGTCAAACCGATGATGTAGTTTGGTCGGCTCATGGCGCCACCCCTTGTTGCATTGCAGCTGGATCCTGAAGCCCCGGATAGACATCCGGATAAGGCGGCACTAGCCCGTGCTCGATACCCCAGAGATACCAGTTATCCACCACGGTTCCCGTCAGGAGGATTCCGATACCGCCGGTGATGACGGTCAACACGGCGAACCACCAAGCCCATCGGTGAATGGATTCCATCGAGGCATTGAAGCCCATGGTCCAACGCCAGAACAGGGCGGCTCGTTCCGAGGCGGTCCCCCGATCGGTGATCTGCTCGATCTCACGTTCGCCCCCGAACCGACCGACGGCGAGCACCGTGGCCCCGTGCATCGCGAACAGTAGGGTCGAACCGAAGAGGAAGACGATCGATAGCATATGGAACGGGTTGTAGAACAGGTTCCCGTAGCGGATGGAGAACGCGGTCGTCCAGTCCAAGTGCGGGAAGATGCCAAACGGCACGGCTTCGTTCCAGCTCCCCATGAGGATGGGGCGAATGAAACCGAGGACCAGATACAGCCAGATGGCGGCAGCAAAGGCCCACGCCGTGTGGGAGCCGAGGCCGAGCTCGCGCGCCCGGGTATAGATGCGCGCCCACCAGAGAAGGATCGAGGCCGTCAGGAAGAAACCCGCCATCAGCCACCATCCGCCCTCTGCCAGTGGCGGAATCCCGAGGCCGTATTCCTTAGCCGGCGGTTCGAGTGCCAACCACGGGAGCTGGCGAACGAATTGAACCGGATCCCAGTTCACCGAGGCCCACATGTTGAGGCCGATGATCTCGATGGCGATGAAACCGCTGAGCAGTGCGGCAATGCCCCACCAGCCGAGGTAGATTGGCCCGAGCTGCGCATCACCGATGCGGCCCAACAGCCGGGAGAAGACTGGCCGGCCGATCCGCGGCAGGTTGCCTCGTCCGAGTGGGACGCCCATGTGATCCGGCGATTGAACCTGGACCTGGGTAAAGATGTTTTGATATTCGGCCATTGTGGTGATCCTCCCTTATGACCAGATCGACAGGTTGAGCCACCAGTTCCACCACTCGGGCCAACCGCGTGTCCAGAACGGCCCGCTGATGACGATACACACGGCGCTCCAAAAACCGGCGGACAAGGCCAGGAACAAGCCTAAGCGATGGATGCCGAGGGCACCGATGGAGTAACCGATGGTATCCCGGAAGTAGGCGTTCTCGTGTTCTGCGTTCTTGACCTTCTCACCTTTCGGCGGATTCGTCACCGAGAGGATCAGGGATCCGTGCAGGGACAGCGCAAGGGTAGTCGTGAAGAAGAAGGTCACGGCCAGCATGTGTGCTGGGTTGTAGTGGAAGTGCAGATACTGGTAGCCGACGTTGGATACCCAGTCCAGATGGCTCAGGATGCCGTAGGGGAAGCCGTGTCCCCATGCACCCATAAGCAGCGGGCGGATGACGACCAGCGTGACATAGGCAAAGATCGCGACGCCGAAGGCAATCGGGACGTGGTAGCCCATCCCGAGCTTGCGCGCGATCTCGACCTGTCTGAGGGCGAAGGAGGTGAACGCCCCAATGGCGCAGATGGTGATGATCTGCCACAGCCCACCTTCTTTCAGGGGGGCCAGTGCGAGCCCGTAGCTCAGATCCGGCGGTGCGATGTTGATCCGCCAGATTTCCCAGGTCGGACCGATCGCCGCACCGTAGATGATTAGAAGTGTTCCTAACAAGGCGAAGAAGACCGTCGTGACCCCAAAGAAGCCCACATAGAACGGGCCCACCCAGAAGTCGAAGAGATCTCCTCCAATCAGCGTCCCGCCTCGGACGCGATATTGTTTTTCAAAGCCAAGCATGGCCATCGTCAAGTCCTCACTCTAGGAGGCATAAAGATTGCCTGCGTCGCGGCAGGACTTTGGGAAAGCGGACAGGACCGAACGTCATCGAAGACAGTCGGCCCCATCCACCCGCCTGCGGTCAAACGACCTTAGACCTCGTCGCGTTGCGGCGCGATAGCCGACATCTCTTGCTGTTCTTGGACCGCGCCCGCGTTCGGGCCTTCCAGCCAGTTGAAGGTGTCGGTGCTGAGGAGGATGAAGTGGATGAGCAACGCCAGTGTGATCAGGAAGATGGCGTTAGCGATCAACACACGACGGGGATCGAAAAGGAGCCAGATGCGCCACATGGTAGATTCTCCTATGAGCGGATTAGGTCAGAGAGTGGCTCGTTCGTTTCTGTGGAACCATGAGCCAGAGCGGCAGGGCCGCCCCGGATCTTAGAGCCACGGTTGCCATTGCCACACGAGGAAGTGGGCAACGATGGCGATAGCCGTAAAGATGAGGAAGCTTGTGACGTACAGGCTGTGGAACTCCTTTGCCTCCTCGCGCGTCAAGCCCGAGAGCGAGCTGGCGTTTTCTTCTGTGGCCATGGTATTTACCTCCGGACGTTCTGGCCTTGTGGCCGTTGCCACGCGTGGAGCGCGTGGTTTTTGTGAGCCGTGGCGACGCGGTCACGGCGGACTCCGCCCGCGTGGGGCGAATTGGGCTACGTGCCCCGGGTTACGCCATGTAGGCGAAGGGGATCACGGTGTTGGCGATCGCGCGGGCTTCTTTGAACAAGGATCGATCCGTCCCCGGGCCGAAGGGCCAGGGACGTCGGTTCCGCGGGAGCAGCCGGGTGACGGCGGCGATCACCAGGAAGATGGTGAAGCTGACCACAAAGAGGAACCGGGCCTCTCGGGTCGGGGTACTCGCATGAGCTAAGGTTTTGCTGAGCATCGTCTTTACCCTATTGAGTGGCGGCTCGGTTCAAGCCTCTCCAGGCAACGCGTGGTTAGCTCGGGCCATAAAAAGGCCCTATAATTTATCAGGTACTTGGCTGTACTTATGACCTGCAGGGGCGCCCCGATTAGGCGGCTCGCCCCTCCCGCAATTGTCCGCTGACGGCCCGTACCCGCTCGGTGGTGACTCGATCTTCGCCGGCGGCCTTGGCCGAACGCTCGGCGGCATCTCGGAGCCGTTTAGCCGCTGAGATGCGCACCAAAACCGGGACCTCAGCGACTAGGCGATCCAGGGTCGTACGTGCGTCGGCATCCCAAGGCAGCTCTTCGTGGATGCGCGAGGGTGTTGCCTCCACATTGTCCAATTCTTCGGCCAGCGGCAGAACGTGGAACAAGGCATCAAACAGCGAGTTGCACACTTCCTGAACAAGATATGTCGCGCCGCTGTAGCCCATGAACGGGGTGCCGGTGTGACGTCGGACGATCGCGCCCGGGAATGAGGCCGGGATATACATCGCCTTGGCGCCGGTCTCGGCAAGATACATCCGCTCGTTGTAGCTCCCGAACAATACCAGCGGCGTGTTTTCCTGAACCGCTTCGCGTACCGCCTCGTTATCCGGTTTATGGCCCGGCCGGCGGGCGAATGAGAAGTTACATGGCAAACCCATCTCGCCCTCGAGGAAATGTCTCACGCCGCGTGCATAAGTCTCATTGGCCACGATACCAAAACTGGCGGTCCCAAAGAAATCCTGAGTGACGGATCGCCAGAGATCCCACAGCGGTTTGATCGTCGTATGCTTTTCTCGCTCGATAAACGGTTCGGGGTCCAGTCCCAGCAACTCGCCGAGCGTACGCAGGAATTGGGTCGTGCTGTGGAGGCCGATCGGGGCCTGCAAGTAGGGGGTGTCCAGTGCTTCGCACAGGGCTCGGCCGAACTCGCGATACAGGCACACATTGGCGTTGGCCTCGCCGAGCCGGGGGATATCCTCCAGATGTCCGCCGAGCGGAAAGGTCAGGTTGACCTCGGCCCCGATGCCCTCGACGAGGCGACGAACCTCCGCGAGATCGGACCAGGTGTTGAACGTCCCGTAAATCGGGCCGATGAGGTTGACCTTGGGCGTCGATCGACGCTCGGTACTCGCTTCCGGGCCTTCTTGCCGGGCGTTCGGCTTCTTGCCGAGGCGTTTCGCACCGTATTCGCTCCACAGCCAGACCATGGCGCGGTCGGCGCTCTGCCATTGGTCCTCGTCGATCGTACGGGGCAGGAACCGCTTGATGTTGGTGCCCTCCGGGGTAACCCCTCCGCCGATCATCTCGGCGATCGAGCCGGTGACCACGACGCTCGGCTGATCCGGATCCAGCGTTGCATGGGCGCGTTTCATGGCCCCCTCGGTGCCGTGTTGGCCGAGTTCTTCCTCCGATAAGCCGGTGACGACCACGGGCAACTCGTGCGGGGGCAGGGCATCGCTGTAGTGGAGTACCGAGGTGACCGGTAAGTTTTCGCAGCCGACCGGACCGTCGATGATTACCTGTAGGCCCTTGACGGCGGTGAAGACGTAGACGGATCCCCAGTAGCCGCCCGCTCGGTCGTGATCGAGTACCAGCATTATTCGCCTCCCTCCTTCGCGGCGCGTTGGGCGGCCTGGCGCTGCATCTGGCGTCGATACCGGGCACGGAAATCCGGGCGGTCCTGCGGAACGTCTTCCCAGACCCCGGCGGCATAACCTTCGCCGACGCCCTCGAAGAAGTTTCGCATGGTGTCGAAACGCTGCTGATTGCCCATGGCCGTGTTGATCACTTGGGCCAGTGCCCCCGGGCCAGCCGCCCCCATCAACGGGCGGGCCGAGATGAGGTTGGTGAAATACAGTGCCGGTGTTGCCGCCTCTTTGGCCTTTTGAACGACCGGGGTCGTACCGATTGCCAGGTCGGGGCGAATGGCCTCGAAGGCCGCGAGGTCGTCCTCGAGGGAGGCGCGGTAACGTACCTCGACCCCATGGGCGGCGAGCCAGGCCCGATCCGGCTCGGACCATGGGGTCTGGGGGCAAGCGGTTCCGACGTATCGCACATCGGCGCCGCATTCGACGAGCAAGCGTGCCACAAGTAATTCCGAGCCTTCGTAGCCCGACAGCGTGATGCGTCCGTGGATCGGAGCCGCTTCAATGGCCTCGGCGATACTCGGCAGCAGGTTCTGCTTTGCGGTCTCGATCTGCTCCGAGGCGACCTCGCAGGCGGATCCGATCGCCTCGAGCCATGCCGCTGTCCCCTCATAACCGACCGGGGCCGAACCGACGATCGGGCGGCCGGCCCTCTCGAACTCCCGAACCGAGGCGGTGTAATGGGGATGGATTGCCGCGATTGCCGTGCCTGCCAGAGCGGCGTACAGCTCACGCCATTCGCGTGTCGGGACGACGGGCCCCACGGTAAGGCCGAGCGGCTCGAGCAGCGCCCCGAGGGTCACCGGATCACCGGGGAACATCTCGCCGAGGAGGGTGACGGTGGGTTTCTCGCTGGCCCCTCCCCGTGGGGCTTGCACCGGCCCTTGCTCCGCCTCGGTTCGGGCGTAATTCAACATGGCTCCGGCCAGGACATCCTTCGCCTCGGCGTGGGTTGGCACGCCGAATCCCGGGACATCGATGCCGATGATTCGAACCCCATTGATCTCTTTGGGGAGGAGGCGAAGGGGGACGCCGGAGGCCGTGGGAACGCAGAGGTTGGTGACGATGACGGTGTCGTAGTGCTCCGGGTCCGCGAGTTTGTACACGGCATCCCGAATGTCCTCGAACAGCTTGCCCGTTACTAAGGTTTCGGAGTCGAAGGGGACATAGCCGACCGTTCGTCGGGCCCCGTAGAAGTGGGAGGTAAACGTCAAGCCGTAGACACAGCACGCCGAACCGGAGAGGACGGTGGCGGTGCGGCGCATGCGTAATCCGACTCGGAGCGAGCCAAACGCGGGGCACATGCTCTGGGGCTGATCGTGGGGCCCCTGGGGATAGTCTTCGGCGTAGCGTTGCAGGATTTCGCCTTGGCCTGCCTGTTCCGCCGCCGCTTTCAGGACTTCCGGACCGGCATGGCAACCCGCGGCCTCGTTAGAAGACCCACCCTCGGGTTGGTACAGCCCCGTGTCGCCGATCGGGCGTTCCGTTGCGTGGCGGTTATCCAGTGGGGCGTCACCGGCAGCATCGTAGACGAACTCCCCGGATGGTTCGGGGTTTTCCGTCAGGAGGCTGTTGTGATGGCTGTCATTGGACATGGACTACGCCTTCGTCAACGCGGATGTGATTCCGACCCTTGAACCGAACCGGTCCTCGGGAGCTCCGGGGTGCGTGCTAGACATCGTCGTACACGACTTCCAGCGAGGGCTTTTCCCAGTTCTCGCTGCCACGCATATCGGCCGGTGTGGCCGGCTGAAGGACGACACCGCGTCCCACGTCCTCGCCCTTGAACAAGCCCAACAGTTCATCGTGAGACAGTGGGGTGGGGTGGGTCGGTGGGGCCTCGGCGGCATTCACGCCGAGCTCCCCGAACAACGGGCCCCATTCGCCATCGGGATGGCCGATGATCTGATAGTTGGCGCTCTTGCGTCGGATATCCTCGTGGGCCGGGATGGAGGCCAGGACCGGGATGCCGACCTTCTCGGCGAAGGCCTTGGCCTCCCCTGTCCCGTCATCCTTGTTCACGACCATGCCGGCGACACCGACATTGCCACCCAGCTTGCGGAAGTATTCGACGGCCGAACAGACGTTGTTGGCGACGTACAGGGATTGCAGGTCGTTAGAGGCGACGACGATCACCTTCTGACACATATCCCGGGCGATGGGGAGCCCAAAGCCCCCACACACCACATCCCCGAGGAAGTCCAACAGGACGTAGTCGAAATCCCACTCGTGGAAACCCAACTTCTCGAGTTGCTCGAAGCCGTGGATGATCCCGCGCCCGCCACAACCCCGGCCGACCTCGGGCCCGCCGAGCTCCATGGCGAATACGGCGTCTCGCTTGAAACAAACGTCACTGACGGACAATGCCTCGCCGGCGAGCTTTTTCTGGGAGGAGGTCTCGATAATGGTCGGGGTCGCGCGT
>CAYFWJ010000120.1:0-8426 GCA_964346755.1 uncultured Ectothiorhodospiraceae bacterium | reverse complement strand
GTCGGGTCGAGGCTCAGGAGCCGGGTCCCCGCTTGGACGATCTCGCCATCCTCGAGCGCGGGATGCACCTCGGTGACCTGGGCCGCCACCTGGGCCACCGCGTTCCAAACCCGCGCCGGCTGCACCGGGCCATGGCCCCGCGCGACGGGCACCACCGTCAGTTTGGGTACCCCGAGGGTGCGAACCGTGTAGTCCGCGGCGGAGGCCTCGGCGCGCTCGGGCGGCGTTCGGGACTGGATCGCCAAGGCGAGCGCGAGCACACCGACGAGGATGGGCGGTAACACAAGCCAACGCCGCCAGGCGGGGAAAACGGCTTTCATGCGGACGCCTCTGGGTTAAAATGACGGTCCATTCGACGCCGGGACACGTGCGCCAACGGAGTTGCCTCGGTCGGCAACCGGGAGAACCGGCGGGATACGATCCCCCCGCAAGCCGGGTGAAGACCCGCTGGACGGGGCCGATCGACCATCCGGGCCGTGGCTGACCGTCCGCGGAATCAACGTTCGATCAGCGTCAACGCAACGGGCACATCCTGACCGGGTCACGATTCAACGGGGGTTTCATGTTCTATTGTCGACTCGTGTTCGGCGCACTGCTTTTCCTAGGTGCCGCAGCCACCGAACTCGCCGCCGACCCACGCGACGCATCGAATGCCGAGGCCCGCGAGATCTCACCCCCGACTCAGATCGGCTCCTACAAACTCCCCTGGGATGCCCGCCAAAATCACTGGCGCCGGCTTCGCAAGAGCCCGGGCTGGCATGGCGACGGCTGGACGGGGATGGACTATTGCCTCGATTTCGAGCCGTATTTCTCGCGTATCCAGCCGGAGAAACCCGCCCCCATCCTGGCCAGCGCACCGGGGACGGTCGTCGCGATCAAACGCTGTCGGGACACCGCCAACCTCCTGGTCGAACACCTCGATGGCAACTTCGTCTATGCCCATCTGGACGGGGCAAGCGTGCGCGTCGCCGAGGGCGACCCCGTCCACACCGGTTCCTACCTCGGCGACCTCTACAATGGCCATTTTGACGACGCCTGCGGCTGGGGGACCTCGACCCACATCCATATCTGCTTCCCCTCACCGGACCTGGTGGTCGACGGGCGCGCGGTTCGTGACTACGCCGAGCTGGATTTTCGATCCCGCGAGTACCACTACGCGGACCTGCGTTATCCCGCGGAGGTGTACTCCTCCAATCGGATGCCGGCCGGCGCGGGATCGCCGAGCCTTGCACGCGAGACGCTCGAGGCCGGGACGCGGGTCGAACCCTCGGCGATCGCAACGCAGCAATCGGCCTCGGACCGCGGGCGGGGGAACACCGCCGCGGGAGCCGATCGGCGGTCACACGGGCACCCCGAGCCCGCTGCCACCTGCCGACATGGGGCCGCGCCGGGGCCGGCGCCGCAGGAATAACGGCCCTATAGCGAGACGGCCTTGCCCCGGATGCCGCCCAACAACACCGCCGCATGGGCCTCGGCGAGGGCGTCGCGATCCACGGGCTGGGCGTCCTCGAAGCGCAGGCGCCAGATCGCGGCCCGGATGATCGGCCCGATCACCACCTGGGGATGGTCGATGGCCACTGGGGCCTGAAACGCCCCGGTGGACTGGCCTTGCTTCAAGAATCCGACGATCAGACGCCCCCCGGCGCGACCACCTCTCGGTCGTAGAAATCCCGTAACGCGGGAAAGCGATTCCCCTCACAGAGCATCAGGCGGATGACCCGTCGGCGCGACTCGTTTCCGGCAACCTCGTGATAGAAGAGGCGCAACAGGCGGCGTAGCGTCTCCTCCGCATCGCCGGGTTGGTCAGCGACCAGCGCCTCGAGCTCGACGAGGAGCGGATGGGTCGTCGCACGGACCACCGCCGCGAACAGCGCCGCCTTGCTCGGGAAATACAGATAGATCGTCCCTTTGCTGATCCCGGCGCGACGGGCTACGGCCTCGAGGCGAGTCGCCGCGAATCCGTGCGCGGCAAACGCCTCGAGCGCCGCGGCTACGATCGCGTCCGATCGGGTCGCTTGACGGTAACGCGGGGACTCACTCGCCCCGGTTGAGGGATTCGCAGGCATCGACATGGCCCCACTTCAGATCACGATTCACCGCATCCCGCGACCTCAGTCACGCCCGGGTGACCGAGGGACGCAGCCGACGTTCGACGGCCGATACGAACGGACCAGTCAGTCACTCGCCACCCGTTCAGGAGGCCGTTCGATACACCCCGGGGAAATGCGCTAAGCTTGCAGCCCTTCGGTGATCGGCCGGCGATCGACCCCCCCAAAGGAATCCCAAGGGAACCATGGCATCCACGCGAGCCTTCATGATGGCGCGAGCCGCCACCCCATCAGGCGGGGCCCACGCCCCCCACGCGGTCATCCAGCGAGTTGCCGGTGGGGCCCTTATCGCAACCGCCCTAACCATCCTCGGCTGCGAGCGCACTCCAACACCCGACTCAGCCCCGCCCCCCAAGCCGATTGCCTGGACCGAGGTACGCCCCCATACGGGCACCGCGACCCGCACCTTGCCCGGCTTCCTGCGGCCCGTGCAGCGGGCGCCCTTGAGCTTCGATGTGCCGGGTCGGGTGGCGGCCATCAAGGTCGATATCGGCGATGCCTTCGCCTCCGGGGATCTGCTGGCTCGGCTCGATCGACGAACCTTCGAGCTCGCCCTGGACGAACGCCGTAGCCAGCTCGCCGAGGCCCAGGCCCGGCTGGTCGAGGCGGACCACGACCTGGAACGCCAGCAAGAGCTCACGGACCAGGGCTACGCCTCGGAGGCCACCCTGGACCGCGCCCGAGCCGCCCGGGAAACGGCCCACAGTCGGGTCGCCACGGCCCAGGCGCGGCTCGAGCTCGCCCGTGAGGACCTCGCCGATACGCGCCTGGTCGCCCCCTACGCCGGGACCGTGGCCGAGCGCCTGGTCGAGCCATCGCAACGGATCCGGTCCGGGCAGACGGTCTTGCGGGTCCAAGGGGATCAACGGCTGGAGGTAATCGTCGCCGCGCCGGAGACCGTCGTCGATCGACTGGAGGCGGCGAGCCGTCATCGGGTTCAACTCCCCGCCCATCCGGAACTCGAATTGACCGGTGTCATCCAGGACATCGCGACCGAGGCCTCCGCCCGCAACGCCTATCCGGTCACCCTGCGCCTTGAGGATCCGTCACGACGGCTGCGCTCCGGGCTGACCGCCGAGGTCGCATTCGCCCTGCGCACGCTGAGCCCACGGACCGCCTCGGAGACGCCCCTGCGTGTCATTCCCGCCACCGCCTTCGCCGCAGGCCCTGGCCAGACGCGCTATGCCATGGTCTTCGATGCCGAGGCGGGCGTCGTCCGGCGGCGCATGATTACCCTCGCCGAGATCAGCGGCGATCGGGCCCTGGTTCGCGCGGGGCTGGAGCCGGGGGAGATCATCGCCAGCCAAGGGGTTTCGTTTCTGGAGGACGGCCAGCGGGTGGTCCGGCTCGGCGTCGGTGTCCGACGGTTCAACGAGTAGGAGGATGGCGTGAACCTCACCGAACACGCGCAACGCCGCGCCCCGGTCGTGTTCACGCTGTTGGCCCTGTTAATGGGGCTGGGGGCGGTGAATTACCTGACCCTGCCGGCCCGGGAAGATCCCGAGATCACCGTCCGCGAGGCGGTGGTGACGACGAGCTATCCCGGATTGTCGGCGGGGCGCATGGAGCGGCTGGTGACCAAGACCCTCGAGGAACACATCCGTCAAGTCGCGGAGATCGAGGAGATACGCTCGGTCTCCATGCCCGGACGCTCCGTGATCCACGTGGTGATCGAGGATCGCTACTTCGATCTCGACCCCATCTGGACGGAGGTGCAGGATCAGGTGGAAGCCGCCCGGCATGAGCTACCGGAGGGCACCCAACCGCCCCGGGTCGACGACGAGTTCGGCGATGTCGCGGTCATGACCCTGGCGCTGCGGGCCAAGGGTTGGTCCCATGGGGCGCAATTCGACCTGGCCCAGCATATCCGGGACCAACTCTACGGGGTCGCGGGGACCAAGCGGATCGATCTGCTCGGGGTGCAAGAGGAACGCATCTGGATCGAGATCGCCAACGCTCGGCTCGCCGAGCTCGGGGTGCCGCCGGAGACCCTCATTGCGACCCTCCGCTCACGCAACATCATCCGCCCGGGCGGGGTGATCGATACTGGCGAGCGGGGCTTTCTAATCCAACCGACCGGCAACTTCCGCACCCCCGAGGACGTGGGCGATACCCTCATCCGATTACCGGGCCGAGATGCCGTCATCCCCCTGCGCGATGTCGCCGAGGTCAAGCGGGGCACCATCGATCCCCCGGTGCGCAAGGCCTATTACAACGGGGAACCGGCGATCATCCTCGCCCTATCCATGCTCGAGGGCTATCGAGTCCTGGAGTACTCGGCGCGGTTGGAGGCGCGGCTGGAGACCTTGGCGGCGGAGCTCCCGGTGGGCTACCGCCTCGAGCCCGTGACGGTCCAGGCGGACGCCGTGGCCGAGACCGTCTTCGGGGTCAGTATCAACGTCCTTCAGACCCTGGCCATCGTACTGGCGGTGGTGGTTCTGTTCCTGGGGGTGCGGACCGGGCTCATCGTCGGCTCCATTGTGCCCATGGTCATGTTGATCACCCTGGGCGTGATGGGCCTCTTCGAGCTGTCCCTGCAGCGGGCTAGCCTGGCGACCCTGATCATCGCCCTCGGGCTGCTCGTCGACAACGGCGTGGTCATCGCCGAAGACTTCAAGCGCCGCCTCGAGGACGGGGCCAACCGCGATCAAGCCCTGCGCCAGACCGGGGGCGAGTTGGCCCTGCCGCTGCTCTCGTCGACGCTGACCACCATCCTGGTCTTCCTGCCGCTGATGCTCGCCCAACACGTCTCGGGGGAATACACCCGCTCGGTCTCCCTTGTCATCCTGATCAGCCTGTCCATCTCGTGGCTGTTGGCCATGACCGTCACCCCGCTACTCTGCCATCGCTTCCTGCGGGCACCGGAGGCGAACGGGACGACCCACCCGATCCGCCGCCCGGACCCGGCAAGCTGGCTGTTCGCCGTTATGGCTTCCGGCTACGAACGGCTCCTCCGGGGGATCTTGCGATTTCGCTGGCTCGTCCTTGCGGTGATGATCGTCGGCCTCGGGTTGGCGCTCGTCGCGATCGATCGGGCCCCGAGCCGCTTCTTCCCGCCGTCCGACCGAGCCCAAATCCTGGTTTATCTGAACCTCCCCGCCGGAGTCACCAGCCGGACCACCGAAGCCCGACTGGAAACGGTCTTCGAGGCGTTGGACGAGCCGGGACGCTTCCCCGAGATCACCGACTACGGCGCCTACCTTGGTTTCGGGGGGCCGCGTTTCTTTTTGTCTCTGACTCCAATTGATCCCGCTCCCAACCGGGCGTTCCTGGTGATCAATGTGCGGGATTTCGCATCGGTCGATCCGGTCATCCGGGACCTACGGGGCCTATTCCACGACCGCTTCCCGGGCCTCTTCGCGCGCGTGACAAGCATGTATCTCGGCCCGAGCGATAGCACCAAGATCGACATTCAGGTCAAAGGACCGGATGCCGACTATTTGTACGCCCAAGCGGAGCGGGTTGCCGGGATCCTGCGGGATGTCCCCGGGACCCATACCATCTGGCAGGACTGGGAAAACCGTATCACAAGCCTCCAGGTACGGGTGGATCCGGCGCGGGCGCGGCGGGCCAATCTCACCCACGCCGACATCGCCGAATCCCTGCAGGGCTATTTCTCGGGTCGCCGTATAAGCCAGTTTCGGGAAGGCGACGAGCTCTTTCCCATCGTCGCCCGCGCCCAGTACGCGGAGCGCACCGACCTGGATCGCCTCCGAACCCTGGCCGTCTACGGGGAAGACGGCATCGCCGTCCCCCTGCTCCAGGTAGCGGATGTGGCCTTTGTCAACGAATTCGCCCGCATCCACCGGGAGGATCTCACCCGAACCGTGACCGTCGAGGCACGCAACCGTCGGATGAGCGCCGAGGATATGGCGCCTTTGATCCAAGCCGAACTGGACGCCCTCGAGGCCGAACTCGCCCCGGGCCATTGGATTGAGTTGGACGGAGTGGTCAAAGACGCGCGGGAAGGGCAGGCGGCCCTGGCGGCGACGCTGCCACTGGTCGTCGGCGCCATCCTCGTGCTCCTGGTTGCGCAGTTCAATGGATGGCTCCGAGCGGCCATGATCGTGACCACCATCCCCCTGCTCCTCATCGGGGTGGCCATCGGCCTGCATGTCATGGACGCCGATTTCGGCTTCATGCCCCTCCTCGGGGTCTACGCCCTCGCCGGCATCCTGGTCAACAACGCCATCGTCCTCATCGACCGGATCGATATCGAGCGCCGCGGCCGCGACGATGCGTTCGAGGCCCTAATCGCGGCGAGCGTGCGCCGACTGCGGCCCATCCTCATGACCACGATCACCACCATCCTGGGCCTATTGCCGCTCATCGTCTTCCACGACGCCCTATTCTTCGGGATGGCCAGTGTCATGGCCTTTGGGCTGGGGGTCGGGACGCTGCTCACCCTGGGCGTTGTGCCCGTGCTCTACAGCCTGCTCCAGGGGATCCCACCCCCGCGCGGGCTAACCACCGCCGCGGCGAGGTCGTGAGCCATCCTCCATCCTTCCCTCAACGACGGCTCCACTCGCCGAAGAGTTTCGTCAGCGCCCGCTCGGCCACATCCCGATAGCGACGTTCACCGCTCAAGAGTTGTCCCATCACCTCGGTTGCCCCGGGACGCCGAACGGCCCCGCGATAGGCGAGCTCGGGGAAGCGATAAAACCAATCGCTGAGCCGTTTGGCCCAACGCATCTCCTCACCCCAATCCCCATGAATGCGCCGGGTGTAGCCCGCCAATGCCTGAGCGTCCCCAGCGAGGGCCGCGGCGACCGCGTCCGCGGCCCAACACCCGGTGAGCAAAGCCGGCCGAATCCCCTCGGCGGTCAGTGGGTCGACCAGGCCGGCCGCGTCCCCGGCCAACAAGGCATGATCGCGGTGCAGGAGCCGCTGCCCATTCCACAAGGGAATCGGATGCCCGTATTGCGGAAACTGTCCGATCTCGATCCCAAATGCCTTCCCATAATCGGTCGCGACGCGACGCAGATTCGGCCGATACCCCTTGCCGAAGGTCCCGGCGCCAAGGGAACACCCGTCCAACTTCGGGAAATTCCAAAGGTAACCGTTGCGCACGGATCCGAAGTCTAGGTGGATCCGCTCCGGCTCGGTTAGCCCGCGATCCGCCTCCACCTCCAACCCGGCGGCCAGGTGCCGGACGCGCCCCTGCCAACCCAACCACCGAGCCGTCGGGCCTTTGGCCCCGTCGGCGGCGATCGCATACCGCCCCCGAACCGTGTCGGTTCGCGTCCTCACCTGCCAGCCATCGCCCACCCATCCGATCCCCTCGACCGGTGTCGCATCGCGTACCACCGCCCCACGCGCCTGGGCCTGCTGTACCAAGTACGCATCGAAGGACTCCCGGCGTACCATCCAAAGGGCGTGATCCGGCCGCAGGCGCGCGTCGATGGGTTCGCCATAGCGCCAAGTGTAGCGGATCCCGGTTAAACGCCGTTCGATCACCGGCGTAAAATCCCAATCGAACCACCCCGCCACCGCCGGTGACACCAATCCGCCGCAGGGCTTATAGCGAGGCAACTCGGCCTGCTCGACGAGAAGCACCCGGACCCCTCGATTCGCCAGATGATAGGCGGCCGCCCCGCCGGCGGGCCCCGCACCAACAATGATGCAATCGTATTGATCGGGTTTCATGGACCCGTTCCTCGTCTCACCCAAGCAAGGCCTCGACCCGGCCGTCGGCCGAGCGAGCCCACGGAATCCCCCGGCCACGCCCCGTTGGAACCGCCGGTCATGTCCCGCTCCGCCAACCTTCGATCCGCTCGAGCAGGGCCTCATAGTGCGTGCCGGGCCAATAGACCCGATCGCAACCCGGACAATGAAAGAAACGGTCGTGGCGTGCACGCACCCCTGCTGGCACGCGGTGCGGCACCTGCTCACGGGCGATGGCTCGGATCGGGGCGTTGCACACGGTACAGCGCGTCAAAGGGTCGATCCGGGTCCAGAGGTCGAAGCGCCTGAGCACCTCTCGGACCTGAACCGAGCGACGTCGATCCCGGACCCAATACCCCCGGGTCACCGCCCCGCGCTTCAACAGACCAATGTCCCGGGTCAGGATGATCCGGGCCTCGGCGACCGCCTGCTCGACGATGGCCGGATCGCTGGCATCATTCCGATACCAACAATCGAACCCCAGGAGTCGCAACTGGCGAGCGAGGCGCCCCAGATGCACATCGAGGATGAACCGGGGCCGACGCAAGGGCAGCGGCCGAAGCCGCTGCAGGGGTGCGATATCGATCCCCTCGAAGACTGGATAGACCGCGATGCGCTCCCCGCCCCGCAGTCGATGTTCGAACCCCACGGAGA
>CAYFWJ010000119.1:0-8484 GCA_964346755.1 uncultured Ectothiorhodospiraceae bacterium | reverse complement strand
CCGCGGGCTGGCCGAGAGCACCGTCTGGGGCCATCTGACGCGCTGCATCCAGGCCGGCGCGGCGGACCTCTCGGAGGTCGTCGACCTGCCGGACGCCGACATCCAGCGTATCCGCCACGCGATCCATCAGCTCGCCGACGGGGCGAGCCTGCCGCTCAAGCCGGTCTTCGAGGCACTGGAAGGCCAGTATCCGTACGTCGTGTTGAGGTGCGTGCGCGCGGCGGAGCGGCGGGCAGCGGAGGGCTGATGCCCGGGGGAACCGGCGCCCTGCCGGGTGTCTCGAGTGATATCCGGCTCAGCGCCGGCGCCGTTCGATGTCGCGCCGGGGACGTCCGCTGCACGGTGCGTTAAACCGCGCTCGGAGTCGGGATGGCAACCGGTTCAAGGCGTGGTTCGGTGGGCAACACCGTATCGATGCAATCGCGGGTCGATCGCGGGGGCGGTGCTGGGTATCGGCGGGCGCATCGTCCCGATCCCGTGCCAGCGTCGCCGCGAGCGGGCGCTCGTAGCCCGCGTGAATGGCCTCGGCAGACGCCCCCGGTAGCGCGCTGGCCTCGCCGGACCGGCGATACGGGGCCACCGCGTCGATGAAAAACCGATGTCTGGACCTTGAGGTCCGGGTGGAACCGGTTGGGTGGAATCGAGCAAGCGCCTTCGGGAAGTCGGCGCGAATCGCCTCACGGATCGGGATCCGCTGCCGCGCCGCCTTGCTGAGATTGCCGGTGGACTGGGCGAGAATCCGCGATGACGGCGGTTGCGCCTAAAAACGGCGTCGACGACTCGAACGACTTGGAGTCCCATGGCGTGGGCGAGGTGACGATGGCCCGCGGGGCGGGGTATCATGAACGATTTGCCGCGGCGCTCGAGGCGTTTCCCGGAGGGTCCGGGGGATGCGGCGCTCCGGGCATCACCGATTCGTTCGAAACCGCATGCAACTCGATACCCTCACCGCCGTTTCCCCCCTCGATGGCCGCTACGGCGACAAGACGGCCGCTTTACGCCCCCTGTTCAGCGAGTTCGCCCTCATCCGGCAACGGGTGCTCGTGGAGATCCGTTGGTTCCAGGCCTTGGCGGATCATCCCCAGATCTCGGAGATCGGTCCCTTCAGCCCCGAGGCCGACCGTCGCCTCGAGGCACTGATTCGCGATTTCGATACGACCGAGGCAGCCCGGGTCAAGGCCCTGGAAGCCGAGGTCAACCACGATGTTAAGGCGATCGAATACTACCTCAAGACCCGTATCGCCGATGTCCCGGAACTGGCTCGGGTGCAGGAGTTCCTGCACTTCGCCTGCACCTCCGAGGATATCAATAATCTCGCCTACGGACGGATGCTCCGTGAGGCCCGCGAGCGCTGGTTGCTGCCCCGGCTGAATGGCCTGGAGGAGCAGCTCCGGGGCCTGGCCGGTCGTCACGCGGAGCAACCGATGTTGGCTCGGACCCACGGTCAGCCGGCCTCCCCGACGACCCTGGGCAAGGAGTGGGCGAACGTCGCCTATCGCCTCGCCGTACAGCGCTCGAGCCTCGCGCAGGTGCCGATTCGGGGTAAACTCAATGGCGCGGTGGGCAATTATAACGCCCATCGGATCGCCTATCCCGAGGTGGATTGGTCCGGTCTCAGCGAGCGCTTCGTGACTCGGCTCGGGTTGACCTGGAACCCGTATACGACCCAGATCGAGCCCCACGACGGGCTGGCGGAGTTCTGCCACGCCCTGATCCGCCTCCACATCATCCTCATCGACCTCGCCCGGGATGTTTGGGGCTATATCGCCTTCGGCTACTTTCGCCAGCGCACGGTCGCCGGGGAGGTCGGCTCGTCCACCATGCCCCACAAGGTCAACCCGATCGACTTCGAGAACGCGGAAGGGAATCTCGGCCTGGCCAACGCCCTGCTCGGCCATCTGGCGGAGAAGCTACCCATCTCCCGCTGGCAGCGGGACCTGAGCGACTCCACGGTCCTGCGTAACCTCGGTGCCGCCATGGCCTATGGCGAGATCGCCTATGCGGCGCTCGAGAAGGGGTTGGGCAAGGTGGAACCGGATGCGGAACGGCTCGGGACGGATCTGCAGGCGAACTGGCCTGTGCTCGCCGAGGCCTTGCAGACGGTGATGCGTCGCTACGGGGTCGAGCAGCCCTACGAGCAGCTCAAGACGCTCACCCGCGGGGAGCAGGGGATCGATCAGGCGGCGATTGCGGCGTTCATCGACGAACAACCGTTGCCCGAGGCGGTCAAGGAACGCCTCCGGGCGTTGAGCCCGAGCACCTACACCGGTAACGCAGCCGAACAGGCCCGGTGGCTCGCCGAGCGACCGCCGAAGGCGGGCCACGATGCGCCCGATCCGGATGGGGACTCGGGGGCTTCGGCGGATCGGCGACGATCCGATACCGATCCCTAGGGCACTGAGGTGGACCGGCTTGCTTCAACCGATGGGGGAGTCGCGGTGACAATCGGCCGTTGAGGGGGCGTCCAGACACGCGATCCGCGCGGGGGTCGACGGCGCGTTGGATCCCGGGAGGGAGGTAGCCGGGGTTCGTCGCCCGTCGGCTCCGAGCAGCCGCTCGGCGACTGGAGTCGTTTCCGTGCAGCCCCGGGCCGCCCGCCTGGGCGGGCCCCTGGCGAGGCGGCATCACCGGCCCGAGGGCCGTCGATTCGATTGTTCAGCCGCCGGTGGCGGACATGAATCGGACGATCTTCTCGGGTTGTTCGCGGAATTCATGGCGTTCTGGCTTGAGGTCGATCGCCTCGCGCAGGGTCTGCTTGAGGGACTCGTGATCGATTCCCTCGCGGAGCAGCGGGCGCAGGGCCACGGAGTGTTCCTGACCGAGGCACAGGTGCAGGCTGCCATCCACGGTGAGCCGTACCCGATTACAGGTCTCGCAGAAATGCTGGGAGATGGGGGTGATGAAGCCGATCTTGAGATCGGTGCCGGCGATTTGCACGTAGCGGGCCGGCCCACCACCGGGCATCACCGAAGGCACCAGCTCGAAGCGCTGGGCGAGGCGCTGCTTGACCTCGGTGAGGTCCACATAGGTGTCGCTCGCCCGTTGGCCCGTCTCCCCCAAGGGCATGGTCTCGATGAAGCGCAGCGTGAAGCCCTTCTCGATGCAAAACGACACCATGTCCTCGACCTCATCGTCATTGATCCCGCGCATCACGACCATGTTGATCTTGATCGGGGCGAAGCCCGCCGCCCGGGCGGCTTCCAGCCCCGCCAGGGCCTTGTCGAGCCGACCCTTGGTGATCTCCCGGTAGCGTTCCGCATCGAGGGTGTCCAGGCTCACGTTGAGCCGGCTCACCCCCGCCTCGCGCATCGCCTGGGCGTGACGCCCGAGCTGGATGGCGTTGGTGCTCATCGAGAGGTCTTCCAGGTTGGGCAGCGCCGTCAGCCGTGCGGCCAACGCCGGAAGCCCCTTGCGGACCATGGGTTCGCCCCCGGTCAACCGGACCCGGCGGGTGCCGAGCTCGGTGAACGCGGCCATGACCCGTTCGATCTCGTCGAAGGTCAGCCAGTGATCGGGGGTCTCGAAGTCGTTATACCCCTCGGGCATACAATAGAAGCACCGCAGATCGCACCGGTCCGTCACCGATAGGCGCACGTACTCGATGCGGCGACCGAAGCGATCGATGAGCTGCTGATTCGTGGACGTGGTCATAAGCGTTCCCGACCGGGCTTCGAACTTGAGTGGAAAGGTCAACTATTAAGATGGGAGTGTAGCATGGCGGGTGTACCGGTGCCAGGAACCGGACACCCCCAACCCCGTCCCCAACCGCACCAACAACCAGGATCGTCCCGGATGCTCCGATCGCGAAACCAACCGCTCCGCCGCCTCCGCCAGACCCTTCTTGCCCTGACCGGTGGGGGCCTGGTCCTCCTTGTGCTCGCCCTGGTCGCCGGGATCTTGGTGCTCCGTGCCAGCCTACCGGACTACGGGGGCACGCGCACACTCGCCGGGCTCAACGCGCCGGTGGCCGTCGCACGGGATGATCAGGGGGTGCCGACCCTCGATGGCGCAAGCCGATCGGACATCGCCCGAGCCACCGGGTTTACCCACGCCCAGGAGCGCTTCTTCCAGATGGATCTCCTGCGCCGTCAGGCGGCCGGTGAGCTCGCTGGCCTTGTGGGCGAGGCCGCCTTGCCGGTGGATCGTCGGCATCGCCGGCATCGCTTCCGCGCCCACGCCGAGGCCCGTCTCGCCGAGCTCCCTCGGGCGGATCGGCGTCTGCTGGCGGACTATACCGAAGGGGTCAACGCCGGCCTCAGCGCGCTCGGTAGCCGGCCCTTCGAGTACTGGGTCTTGCGCGCCCGGCCCCAGCCCTGGCGCCCGGAGGACACCCTGCTGGTGGTCTATGCGATGTATCTGCAGCTGCAGAAGGACACCTGGATCGAAGAGCAGCGCCGGGGTCGCCTGGCCGCCTGTCTCCCCCGGGCCTGGCGGACCTTCCTGGATCCGATCGCCTCACCGTGGGACAGCGGGCTCCGCGGCGGGCGTCATTCGCTGCCGGCGATCCCGGTGAGCGCCGCCCCCCAGGCCCCCGTCCCCGAAGACCGTGAGGCCCCCGGGTATCTCCGCCACGCGCGGGGTAGCAACCAGTGGGCCGTGAGCGGCGAGCGCAGTCCGGGGACCGGGGCCCTCTTAGCCAACGACATGCATCTGGGGCTCCGTCTGCCCAACCTTTGGTACCGGATGCGCTGGACCTACCCCGGCGATACGGGCGGTGTCACGGTAACCGGGGCGACCCTCCCGGGTACGCCCCTGATGATCGTCGGCAGCAACGGTCACCTTGCCTGGGGCTTTACCAACGCCTATGCCGATCTCGCCGACTGGGTGATCATCGACGGACCGTCGCCGTCCGTCGCGACCCCGGCGGACGACTTGCCCGCCGGTTGGCAGCGCCATCGCGAGACCCTGGCCGTGCGAGGGGGTGAGGACCGGAGCCAGACCGTCGTGTGGAGCCCCCACGGGCCGGTGATCTCACGCACCGCCGATGGCCGCCCCCTGGCCCTGCGCTGGATCGCCTACGACGCCAATGCCCTCAATCTCGGCCTCCGCCACCTGGAGACCGCCCGGGCTGTCGCGGAGGCGCTCGCCATCGGCCGCGAGACCGCCATGCCGACCCAGAATCTCATGGTCGTCGACGCGGACGGCTCCCTCGGCTGGGGGCCGATCGGCCCGCTGATCGAGCGGCCCCATCACTCAGGCCGCTTGCCGACGTTGTGGTCGGCGGATCAAGCGTCCTGGCGACCCGTGGCCCCGAGGGATTACCCGCGCCTCATCAACCCGGCGGACGGTCAGCTCTGGACGGCCAACAACCGGGTTTGGGACAACGCCACCGCCGCTCGTTTCGGCGATGGGGGTTATGCCCTCGGATTGCGCGCCCAGCGTATTCGGGACATCCTGACCCGCCGGCCGTCCTGGGACGCCCCCGCCATGCTCACGCTGCAGCGGGACACCCGCTCCCCGCTCCACGCCCCTTGGGGTGCGTGGATGCGGGCCACGGCCGAACGGGTCTATCCCGCCGATGACGCCTTCGGTCGGGCCCTCATCGGTCGCCTTGCCGCCCATTCGGATCGGGCGGACCCGGACAGCGTTGCCCACCGCCTCATCCACGAGTTTCGGCGGGCGGTCGCCGGCCGGGTCCTCGACCCCATCCTCGCCACCTGCGCCGACACCGGCCTCGCCGCGGACTACCGGATCCTGCCCCGCTACGAGTTGCCGCTGCGCGCCCTCCTGCGGGCCCGCCCTGAGCACCATCAGCCCCTGGGCTATGACGACTGGACGAGCCTGCTCGATGGGGCCTTACAGGCGGTCGTCGCGCCCCTCGACGGCGACCCGGACGCCCTGCGTTCCCACACCTGGGGCCAGGCGAATCAGGTCCAATTCGCCCATCCCCTGACCCCCTTTCTGCCCATCCCGAGGGGTTGGCTTAACATACCCCCAGAGGGGCTTCCGGGGGACACCCACACCGTCCGTATGCAGACCCCAGTCGAGGGCGTGACCCTGCAGATGATCGTCGCCCCCGGCCAGGAGGCGATGGGGATCTTCCAGATGCCCGGCGGCCAGAGCGGTCACCCGTTGTCACCCTATTACCGCGCCGGCCACCGGGCGTGGGTCGAGGGACGTCCGACGCCCTTTCTGCCCGGCCCAAGCCACCAGCGCCTCCGTTTGAAGCCAAAATGACCTGTTGTGCCATCGAGGCTCGTCCTTTGGGTGCGGATGCCGACGGAACGGGCCTGATCCGGGTCGAAACACATGGCCGGGTGGCCTTCAGGGGCGTCATCGCCGGGCCAACCGTCGTCGACTGGCTCGGTGTGCTGGGATTCGAAGCGGTCCGCGGGGTTGCTGACGGCACCACGACCGCCTCGGGGCGATTGGGGGGGAAGGGCCCTGCACGCCTCCGGTTGGGGTCACACGGATCGACTACTCCGGGAGCCGCCGACGATGGTAGGATCCGAGGCATTCTAACCACGCCTCAGGGGGGCTCTAGGTGATGATGGCAGGTATGCGTTGGGCATGGGTGACGGGATGTGTGGCCGCATGGTTTGCGGGGCCGGCCGCTGCGGATTTAGTCGGGGTCCGAGCCGGCGGTGGCCTCTGGAATTACGATCCCCAGGGCTCCATCGAACTGGACGGCAATGCCGCGGATCTCGAAGAGGACCTCGGGCTCGAGAGCGAGATGGACACGACGTACTGGATCGACTTCGATACCCCTCCGTTGATCCCGGGGATCCAGGCGCGGTTCAACCGGTTGAAGGTGACCGGGGCGACCGGGGTCGGGGATACCTTCGACTTTGGTGGCACGAGCTTCACAGCGGGCACCACGGTGAACAGCGCGATCGATCTCGATCACTATGATGTGACGGTTTATTACGGTTTACCCATCCCGTTTGTCAACCTGGATCTGGGTCTGAATGCCAAGATCTTCGATGGCACCGTGGAGGTTTCCGAAGAGACGGTGGGGACGGAGCAACGGGATGTGACCGGTGGGATGCCCATGGTCTACGGGCGCGCTCGGGTGGACGTACCGCAGACCAACTTCTTTGCCACGGGCGAGGGCATGGGGTTTGCCTTCGACACCAACCGGATTTGGGACTACGAGATCAAGGCCGGGTATGAGATCAAGCTCGGCTTCATCGCCAACGCCACGCTCGGGGCGTCCGTTGGTTATCGCAATATGGGGCTTCTCCTCGAGGATATCGGCCCGGTCCGCACCGATGTCGAGGTCGACGGGGTAACGGCCGGGGTCTATCTCGGGGTCGGGATCTTCTGATTGGCCGATCGGGCGCGGTCGCGTGACGACTGGACCCGACGTTGATCCCCCGTGAACGGACTCGGTCCCGGGGCGTCGTCGGGGCCCGATGCGCACGGCGATGGGTCACGGCGGGGCTCATCGGCTGCCTCCCGGTGTTGTCCGGGGCGGCGGAGCTCCCGCGGGCCCAGCTCGAGGCGGCGGTGGCCGAAGCGACCCATTTCCCTGATCGGTTCGAGGCCGAGGTCTGGCTGATGGATATGAGCCGGCGCCTGGCCGCCTGGGTACCGGATCCGACGGAGCGCTTGGAGATCCTGGTGACGACCCACCGCGAGGCGACGGCCCAGGATGTCCCGCCGGAACTCGTGCTGGCCTTGATGGAGACCGAGAGCGGTTTCGATCGTTTTGCCGTTTCCACGGCTGGCGCCCGCGGTCTGATGCAGGTCATGCCCTTTTGGAAGGAGGTCTTCGGCGAGCCGGAGGCCAACCTCCTCCGTATCGAGACCAATATTCGCTTTGGCTGCCGCATCCTGCGTCGTTATCTCGAGCGTGAGAACGGCGATTGGCCCGCAGCCCTGGCCCGTTATCACGGCAGTGTCGGTGAACGCGATTACTCGCTTCGGGTTCTTCGCCGCCTCGCCCGCTCTTGGAAACGTCAGTGATCGTCCTATGTCGACTGTACCTCCCCTGATCCATATCGGCCTCCACAAGACCGCCACGCGCTATTTCCAACATCAGGTCTTCGCCCATCTGGATACACGGCAATTTGCCTACAATCCCGAGCCCATCGCGAGCCGTTTGTCCGCCTGCCTGCGCCGGCCCGACGATGAGACGCTCGCGGCATCCCTCGATGAAGCCATTCGGGCGCAGCAGCAGGACCCCCGTCGGCTCGTGATCGCCAAGGCCGGTCTCGCCGGCGAGATGTACCGGGAGCATGAGGACCATGCCCGCAACCGGGCCGTTCTGAAACGCCATTTCCCCGAGGCTGAGATCGTGTATTTCGTGCGCGATCAGGCCGATTGGTTGTACTCCGCCTACAAGCAATCCCTCCAAAAAGGACGTTGCGGTCCGATCGAGGTGTTCTTGAACTATCGCGACGGGGCGTTGCGCGAGCGCCTCGGCCACCGGGTCAACGGGATGCGCACCGTCGAGGCCTTGGGGCTGCGCTTCCTGGCGATCTACCACGGCTATGTTGAGGCCTACGGGGCCGAGCCCGTGCATCTGTTTCGATACGAGGA
>CAYFWJ010000118.1:5600-8699 GCA_964346755.1 uncultured Ectothiorhodospiraceae bacterium | reverse complement strand
TGTCGTTCTGTGGTACGATTGAGAATTAAACGCATTTAAATGCGGTTTCCTTCGAACCCACGCCCTCGAGGAGCTCATTCATGCACCACCCGGTTCATCCGGTCCTGATCCTGGCCGGGGGTATCGCCCTGGCATTGAGTACCCAGCCGACAGGGGCGAGCCCGGAATCCTCGGGCGAGGCTCGTTTTCTGTCCGAGGTGCGCCAATTGACCGTCGCGGGACGCCGCACCGGTGAAGGGTATTTCGGGCCTGACGGCCGCCACATGGTCTTCCAATCGGAGCGGTCCCCGGAGAATCCCTTCTACCAGATCTATCTCATGGACCTGCTCACCGGCGAGACGGAGCGGCTGTCCCCGGGCGTCGGCAAGACCACCTGTGCCTGGATCCATCCAAGTCAGGAGCAGGTCTTATACGCCTCGACCCATGAGGATCCCGAGGCCCGCGCCGAGATGCAGGCCGAGTTCAAGGCTCGGGAATCCGGGGAATCACGTCGCTATAGCTGGGACTACGACCCGTATTACGAGATCTATGCCCAGGACCTGGAGACGGGTGAGCGGCAGAACCTCACGCAGACCCGGGGCTATGATGCCGAGGGGGCCTATTCCCCCGACGGCGAGCACATCGTCTTCGCCTCCAACCGGCGGGCCTACCAGGGGGGTCTCGCCGAGGCGGAGCAGGCCGCCTTCGAGCGGGATCCGTCGAGCCTTCTGGATCTCTACCTCATGGATCGCGACGGTGGCAATGTCCGTCGGTTGACCGAGGCCCTGGGCTACGACGGCGGGCCCTTCTTCAGCGCCGACGGCGAGCGCATTACCTGGCGGCGTTTTGCACCGAATGGCCGGAGCGCGGAGATCTATACCCTGCGCCTGGATTCGGGGGCGCCACGCCAGATAACGGAGCTGGGCGATCTCTCCTGGGCCCCCTTCTTCCATCCAAGCGGTGACTACCTGATCTTCTCGACGAACACCCAGGGCTATGGCAACTTCGAGCTCTATCTGGTCGACGATGCGGGCGAACAGGAGCCGGTTCGCGTCACCTTCACCGAGGGCTTCGACGGCCTGCCCGTGTTTGCCCCCGATGGGGAGACCCTGGCCTGGACCTCACAAAGGGGCTCGCTCGGGCGGAGCCAGATCCATATGGCGCGCTGGGATGACGCGGCGGCTCGGCGCGCGCTCGGCCTCGAAGCCGCAGAGGTTGATGGGGCGGCCCCTGTGCCGCCGCCGATGGACCCCTCGCGGACTCGGGCGCTCGCCGAGGACACGGTACGCAATCATGTGACATCGCTCACGGATCCCGCCATGGAGGGGCGCCGAACCGGGACGCCCGGGGCCGAGCGCGCGACCCAGTATGTGGCAGAGGCCCTGCGGGCTGCTGGGTTGGAACCGGCCGGGGATCAAGGGACCTATTTCCAATCCTTTGATTTCACCGCTGGGGTCCGTGCCGGGGAGACCAATGTTCTCCAGGCGACCGTCGACGGCGAGACCCGGCGCTATGGCCAGGACGCGGACTGGCGGCCCCTCGGCGTGGCGACCTCTGGCAGTGTCGGGAATGCCCCGGTGGTGTTCGCTGGCTACGGCATCGAGGCACCGGCGACGGATGATCACCCCGCTTACCATTCCTACGCCGATCGGGATGTCGAGGGGAAGTGGGCCCTGGTGTTCCGCTTCTTGCCCGAGGACATCCCCTCGGACTGGCGTCGACATCTGCTCCATTACAGCGATATCTCCTACAAAGTTGCCGTTGCCAAGCGCCAGGGGGCCGTCGGTCTGATCGTGGTGACGGGACCGGCGGCCCAGGCCGAGCAACGACTCGCGCCCCTCGCCGGGGAGAGCGTGCCCAGTTCGAGCGGTATCGCCGCGGTCGCCCTCAGCGATGGGGTCGCCGAGCGTTGGGTGGCGCGGGCGGACCGCGAGCTCGCGGATCTGCAGCGGCGCCTGGACGCCGGGGAGTCGGTCGCCGGGTTTACCCTGCCTGAGGTAACCCTTGGGGCCCATCTGGAGATCACCCGGGCCACCCGATCCGGCCGTAACGTCATCGCGCGGTTGCCCGCGGGGACGGCGGCTGCCAATGGCCGGCCGGCCGTTATGCTCGGCGCCCATGTGGATCACTTGGGCGACGGCACCGGATCGGGTTCGTTGGCCCGTCCCGAGGAGCGCGGTCAGCTTCACCCGGGCGCGGATGACAACGCCTCCGGTGTGGCGGCGTTGCTCGCCCTGGCGCAGTCCCTCGCGGACCGGCGTGCGGCCGGTAATCTCGAGCTCGCGCGGCCGATCACCTTCGCCGCTTGGTCCGGGGAGGAGCTTGGCACCCTGGGCTCGCGCCATTACGTGGAGGTCCACGGTGGGAGCGAGGAGCTCCCGGAGCAGGTCGTCGCCTATCTCAATATGGACATGATCGGTCGGCTGGACGACAGCCTGTATCTGCAAGGTGTTGGTTCGAGCGGTGACTGGCTCGGTTGGATCGAGCGGACTAATGTCGCCGTGGGGCTTCCGATCAGCGTCAACCGGGACCCCTATCTGCCGACGGACGTTACGCCCTTCTACGTGGCCGGTGTCCCCGTACTGAATGCCTTCACCGGGGCTCATGAAGACTACTCGACGCCCCGGGATACCGCGGATCAGCTGAATTACCCTGGCCTCGCGCGCATCGGCGCCCTGATGGGGGAGCTGGCTACGGGGCTCGCCCAGGATGCAACCCGTCCCGCCTACGCTCGGGTCGAGCGTGAACACGGGGGGATGAGCCGCGAACACCTCCGGGCCTACCTCGGGACCATCCCGGCTTATGGCGATGAGGTGGACGCCGGTGTGCCCTTGCAAGGCGCTGTCGAGGGGGGGCCAGCCGATCAGGCCGGGGTTCAATCCGGCGATGTCGTGGTTGAGCTCGCGGGCGATCCCGTCGAAACCATCCAAGACTTCATGGCCATCCTCGCCGACCTCGAGATTGGGGCATCCACCTCCCTAGTGGTCCGCCGCGACGGTGAGCGCGTGGAGTTGACGGTGGTGCCCGGGTCCCGGGATTGATGGAGCGGCCCACGCGGGCGTCGGCGTCGGGCGTCCGGCGCCCTTCAGTTCCTCGGATGGTCTCGAGGGGCCCCGGGGG
>CAYFWJ010000118.1:0-5500 GCA_964346755.1 uncultured Ectothiorhodospiraceae bacterium | reverse complement strand
AAACCGGTCGGGTAAATCGGTCTGCCGTCGCATGGCAGCCAACAAATGGGTGACGGGTGTGAGTGGCGTGCGCCGTTCATGGCTGAGTACGCTCACTCAGGAAACGAACCTTTGCCGCGGCCTCGGTCTCGAGCGTTGATATCCGCTGCTGTTGAAGCTCGGCGCTGTGTCCTTCGCTGATGTCGACAAGGGAACACACGAGATGGATCGGTGCCATGCCGCTGACCACCTGGCTGCGCATCGCCACGGGCTGCGTTCGTTGGTCCGGGCCGATCAACATGATTTCGGTGGTCGACGGATTCGAGGTTGCGTCGGCCGTTTTGAGATGGCGGCAAAAGGCGGGTCGGCAGGCCGGCGCGAGGAACCGGATCAAAGGTACACCCTTAAGGCGTCTGGACGGCCCGCTTACTTAATGCCTCCGTAGCTTGACGGTTAGCCCGCACGATACGGCCTCGGCGACTCAGACCGAGTAGGGGAAGTGGGGCCTGCTCGAAGAGCTGCCCACTTGCATCACGTGTCCTTGCCCGCACGTTCGCCGACGGGGCCGCGGATCGCTGAACCCCGTCGCCTTGATCGAGCCAATGCGCCTCGAGTTCGGCAACCCGTGCCCGAACTCGAGTCAGCTTGGGGTTGGTCTGGTGATGCGCCCCTGGGGCGGCGGCTTTGGAGTCAGGGGCCATTGGATCATTCGACCATGCGAACGGGGACGGGACTTCCACGCGGGATCGGGGCCCTTCTTCGACACAATGCGCCAAACTTAGCACGCCCGCCAGTGTCATCATCCAGTTCTCCAAGGAGAAGCCCGGGGGCGTTTCCTGAGGGGTGAAGGGCCCGAGCGATCGGATCCATCCTGGAAAAGTTGCCAAGACGTGGGTGCTTTGCTATTACATGAAGAAAAGCGGTCCTATGGCCGGTCGGCTTCCCTAACGTTTTGTTAACCCTCGTGTCGCGCTGCGTATGGATCCATCGAAGCCGCATATCAATCCCTCAGAGCGCGTCCATGCGTCAACGACCCTTCGGGATAGCCCTAAGGAAGCCGACGATTCGCCCTCGGGAATCGGGTCATTGGATCCGGTCGTCACCCCAGTGAATGGCGACACGGTTCGCTATGCCGGGATCGTGGCGAAGATCGCCGTCGCCGATTGTATCCATGCCCTGAATCAACCATCGACTGCGATTCTCAATTACGGTCGGACGCTCCGACGCGGGTTGAACCAAGGCATCCATCCGGCGGATTCCGTAGAACTCCTTGACCGACTCCTCGAGCAGGCCTCCAACGGGGTCGAACGGATTCAAGCCAAAGGCGCGTATGGATCATTGGAGCCGCGTCCACGTGTGATTCCTTGCGGGCGCTTATGCAGCCGCCCCTCGAGCGCTTGACCGATCACCTGGATGCGGCGCAGCTCGAATGGCAGACCGAGCTTCCGGACATTGCCGTCGCGACCGACCCGGGGCTCACGGTCATTCTCTTCGAGGGCCTCCCCTCCTGATCCAGGGGTTAATCCCATGCCTAAGCGCCCCTGTGCTGCATCCGATGACGCCGCGAATCGGCAACGGACACTCACGATCCGTGGTGAGGTGGAATCCGAACCGGGGGTGGTCGAGCTCGGTGTGGGTCGGGGGATAACCCCAGCAGCCGATTCGCGACGGGTTCGCGCCGACGGCAGAGGGTATGAGGCCAATCCGATCGGATGGCTGCTCGCCTCCGCCGCTGCGATCCTCGAAGCGCAGGGCGGAGGCCTCGAATGGGTCCCAAGGGACGATGCGTTGAGCACGCCATCGAGGGAGGCTTTGGCCGTTGATGCCCCGAAGGTCTCGAACCATCTCGCAGGGTCTAGCCTGCGAATACTCTTGCCCCGGGCGTCGGCGTTCACCCCGAACGCAGCCTCTTGAAGACGCCAATGGCTCCATTGATTAGGAGCCGAAGGCCGATGAAACCGGGGCGTCTCCAACCCAGATTCTTGCAATGATCCATTCGGGGAGCACGCCATCATGTCTGAGGCAACCGTCTTTGTGGTCGATGACGACACCGCGGTAGTCGATTCCATTGCTCGATTGCTCCAGTCCCACGGTCACACGGTTCGTACCTTCACGTCGCCGATTACTTTCTTGAGTCAGGTTCGTCACGATTGGACCGGATGTCTCTTGCTCGATGTCCGATTGCCGAGTATCAGCGGATTCGATATGCAGCGGGAGATGTCGGCACGGGATATCAAGATGCCGGTGATCATCCTGACTGGGTACGGGAATGTCGCCAATGCGGTCGAGGCCATGCGGGGCGGTGCCTTGGATTTTTTGGAGAAGCCGTTCGACGAACAGGAACTCCTGGACCGGGTGCGCGACGCGCTTGATTTCGACGCCTTGGAATCGAATCGACGACAAACCCGGCGAGAGCTCCGTCAAAACCTGGTGAGTCTCACCCATCGCGAACGCGAAGTGCTCGAGCGGGTCATTGACGGTTACTCGAACCGCCGAATCGCCGCGGCGCTTCAGATCACAGAGAAGACCGTCGAGGCGCACCGGAGCCAGGTTATGCGCAAGATGCATGTCAACTCCCTCGCGGAACTGGTCCGGGCGTGTATCGCGCTCGGGCTGCGGGATGAGTACAAGCCGACGGACCCCGACGCCTCCGAGCCGTCGGCAGGGAAGTCGATCGACGATCCCAACGGACCGGGGTCTTCAAGCACGACCCGCACCTAAGGAGGCCCTTTATTGATTCCGGTACTCCAAGCCCCATCCGTAAGAGCGTTTATCCAACGATGGCTGACCGAGATCATGCGCGGTCGAGCCTGACAAGGCTGTCGCACCTCCTCCCCCTTCGGAACCGGGGATCGATCATTCGCCTATCGGTGCACCCAGCCCGGCACCCTCGATCGCCTGAGTTCCGCCCCTCTTGATCAATCATCGCTGCGTCCCCACCCGGCTCGTTATGTCACGGGCTTAGCCCCGGGCGAGCTGTCCGTCGAGAACTCCACAGGTGCCCGCCCGACCGGTTCGTCTACGACTCGTCCTTCGTTGACTCGGGGCGTTCGCCCGATACCTTGCGGCGGAAGTTGCACCCATGGCGTTGCAACGCCTGGGTGGCCCCCCTGCCCCGTTGGTCCAATTCCCACAATCCAAGGCCTGCATTCAGCGGATTTCCCCATCTCGACTCGGTTTTTGCGTCTCGGGCTCGAATGTTCGCGATGTGAAACCCATCGACACGCGTTGTGTCGTCTCTTCGAAAACATCGATTGCTCCATCCGCTGACGCCCCGTAGTCTCTCCGACCAAGGGCCGCATCAAATCGCATGGCGTCGTCAGCGGCCCGTGATCCCGCTTGGCTGAAGCTGTGCTCGGGGGTTGGGCCGAGGTTCAAAAAGCCCATTTTATTCAAGTGCTTGCGACCTAGGTCGCCTGGAGGACGTGGGCTCGAAGATGAGCTCTGAGCCACCGGCCAACCCGTGCCTGAGCAATGAATTGCACCCGTTAAACGCCTCTAAACCTTGATCCTGGAGGAGTCCACGATGGAAGCGCTTTTGGAGTTTCCAGCGCGTTTTGTCGCGCAACTTCAATCCCCGACCCTGGCGTTCCTCCTCGGAGGCATCGTGATCGCCGGGCTCGGTACTAAACTCGAGATACCGGATACGATTTATAAGTTCATCGTCTTTATGTTGCTCATGACCGTGGGCCTCGAGGGGGGAGTCGCCATTCGGGAGGCGAATCTGGCGGACATGCTGCTTCCGGCGCTCTTCGCGGCTGCTATGGGGGTTCTGATCGTATTTGTCGGCCGTTTTACCCTTACACTCCTCCCCGGTATCCGCGGTGAGGATGGGATCGCGACGGCGGGCCTGTTTGGTGCTGTGAGTGGCTCGACCCTCGCTGCCGCGATTGTCCTCTTGAAAGAAGAGGGAATCGAGTATGAGGCTTGGGCACCCGCCCTCTATCCCTTTATGGATATCCCGGCCCTTGTCACAGCCATTGTTTTAGCCAACCTCTATCTGATGAAGCGTGAAAATGGGTCTGCCACCAAGGTCAAGATCTGGCCGATCGTTAAAGAGAGCCTCCAGGGTTCGGCTCTTTCGGCCCTTTTGCTTGGAATCGCCCTGGGGCTCATTACCCGTCCCGAATCGGTATTAGAGGAATTTTACGATCCTCTCTTCCGGGGGTTTCTGTCCATCCTTATGTTGGTCATGGGTATGGAGGCCTACCAGCGTTTAAACGAACTTCGCAAAGTCGCTCATTGGTATGCTGTCTATGCAGTTTTTGCTCCTTTGACTCACGGGCTGATGGCCTTTGGTTTGGGCTATATCGCCCATATAACAACGGGCTTTAGTCCGGGGGGTGTTGTCCTCCTTGCGGTGATAGCCGGTTCGAGCTCGGACATCTCGGGCCCACCGACCCTTCGGGCCGGTATCCCGACTGCCAACCCGTCCGCCTATGTCGGCTCGTCAACGAGTCTCGGAACACCGGTAGCCATCGCAATCGGCATACCACTCTATCTTGGGCTTGCTCAGGTCGTCTTCCCAGCCTAGGGACGGGAAATTTGGGGCTCCGTCGGTTTAGAGGCAACTCGCACCGGCGGAGACCTCATCAATATTTTTTATTAAAATGAAATATTTTTAGATATTTTCAGGACGGTTTTGCAATCGGCATATATCATCCGGCCATTCGAATGAGTAACCAAGCTTTGCGGCTAAAAACTCGTTGTAGCTTGAGGGATGAATTACGGATGGTTCTGTTTTCCCGATTATCAGGTCTTGATTTGGGCCGTCCAATCGGGTTGCAGGTGTCTTGAGGGTTTGGGGTAGGTTTCGGAGTCGGTAGCTAGGCTCGTTCGGGCGCCGATGTCGTGCGGCGACTCCTGTCGCACGCACGACTGTTTTCGTTTTAGAAGTTGTGCGCATGCAAAACTTCAACGGGCTCCCGGTAGATCGTCCCAGAGTAGTTCGTGAAGTAATTCTTCGCGATCTCATCGGCTATCTGCTTCGCAGCATCCGGCGTTTCGGTTACGACCTCCAATTTAATGTAATTGAACGTGTCCGATATTGAGGGGTTGCCCGAGGAGCGAACCTTCGCGTTTCCTTTGCCCCCCGTCCCGATGACCGTGTAACCGCTCGAGACCGTTGACTCGATAACTCGAGCAATCTCCTTCAGAAGGATTTTTTCCGTTATGACGACCAATTTTGTGGCTTCGTGTGACATCAAAAACTCCTCCATTAACCGACGATTGAACGCTGACCGCTAGACCCATTTGGGTTATGACCTGACCACGTGTGGAGGGCTGCATCCACCTGCCCAGATTCCACGTTGAGATCCGGGCAAGAACACCTCCGTTCGTATCCCTCTGAGGAGAAACATAGCCTGAATTTTCTTGCCCGTCAACCCGTTAATTTCATGGCAGTTTGATTGCAATCGGGCTGGTTTAGTCTGGAGCTCATGATCGGGGGCTGATTCCCCAAAACTCTTAGGGCGTGTTGACGTTTCATGGCAGGGGTATTGGCAGGATAGCATCGCTTGCC
>CAYFWJ010000117.1:0-8708 GCA_964346755.1 uncultured Ectothiorhodospiraceae bacterium | reverse complement strand
CCGGGGTGTCCCGCGGCGGCTTTGATGCCTCGCCGGGCCCGCCTTGGCCCACCCCTTGATCCATTCTCCACCGACCTCGACGGGAGGCCTACACCCATGGCTCAGACCCCATCCACCATGCTCGATCTTGGAACCCCGGCGCCGGATTTCCGGCTCCCGGATCCGAAAAACGGCGGCGAGATCGGTCTCGCCGATCTCGACACGCAAAAGGGTCTACTGGTCGCCTTCATTTGCAACCACTGTCCCTTTGTCAAGCACATCCAGGACGCCTTCGCCGAGTTCGCACGGGCCTATCAGCAGCAGGGGCTGGCCATCGTTGCGATCAGCAGCAACGACGTGGACAACTACCCCGACGATGCCCCGGAACGGATGGCCGAGGCCGTCGACCGGATCGGCTACTCCTTCCCTTATCTTTTCGATGCCGAGCAGACGGTCGCTAAGGCCTACCGGGCTGCGTGCACGCCCGATTTCTTCCTTTTCGATGGGGACCTGAAGTTGTTTTACCGGGGGCAGTTCGATTCCGCCCGCCCCGGCAATACGGAACCCGTCACCGGCGCCGACTTGCGGGCAGCCACTGATGCCCTGTTGAACGGGCAACCCGCGCCCGCGGAGCAGCGCCCCTCGATCGGCTGCAATATCAAGTGGAAGCCCGGGAACACCCCGGATTACTTCGGTTAAGACACCGGCTGCTGACGACTGATGACATCCCCTCTGGCCGAACAATGTCGAGCGCGGGACGGCAAGGGCTATCCCGCGTACAAGGATCTCATCGGATGGCACGATCTCGGTGAGATCGCACTCGGGGTGGACCGGGTTCAACCCGACCCCTTTGCTCCCCCCTCGCGCGTGCGCCTCCGCATCCCCTGGTCTCGGGGCGTAATCCCCGAGGCGGCCCTCCAGGGAGCGGCTCGACGCCGGGCAACCCGAGATTACCTGGCGCGTGCCCTGAGGGCGGCCCTCGGGGATGAATCCGCGGTCGGCATCAGCGGGGGTGGCCAGGTGGTGCTGGATCGAACGGCGGTGCGATTCGCGGATTCCGGTATCGAGTTCCGGGCCACGGTGGCCTTGCCCGCCCGGGGCCGACGGATCCAGGGGCGGGAGGCGGCTCGCCTACTGACCGACGCCCTGCCCCGCGCAGCGGCCGCGGCCGTGCGACCGGATCCCGAGCCATTGCTGGAGCACGGCGCCGTCGTCGAGGATCAGGAGGCACTGCGTGCGGCCTTGGAACCCGCGGGATTGGTGGCCTTCGTGGCGGACGGTTCGCGGCTTGCCCGGCGTTCCGGAGTGGATGATCGCCCCCTCCAGGACGCCTTGCCCTTCACCACCCCCGCCGCGCGACGGGTCACGCTGAGCGCCCCCCATGCCGGCGAGGTCACCGGTATGGGCCTCCCCGTGGGTATCACGCTGATCGTCGGCGGGGGCTTCCACGGCAAATCCACGCTGCTGAATGCGCTCCAGGAGGGGATCTACGATCACTGTCCGGGTGATGGGCGCGAGCAAGTCGTGACCCATCCCGAGGCCTTGAAGCTGCGCGCCGAAGACGGCCGGGCGGTTCATCGAGTCGATTTATCGGCTTATATCAACCACCTGCCCCGCGGACAGGCCACAGATGACTTCTCGACGGCCCGGGCCTCCGGATCCACCAGCCAGGCGGCTGCCGTTCAGGAGGCGGTTGAAGCGGGGGCACGTGTTCTACTCATGGACGAGGATACCTCGGCGACCAACTTCCTGATTCGGGATCGGCGGATGCAAGCCCTCGTCGCCAAAGGCGAGGAGCCGATCACCCCACTCATCGACCGCATTCGGTCCGTGTACGCCGATCTCGGATGCTCGGTGATCTTGGTTATGGGGGGTTCCGGCGATTACTTCGAGGCCGCGGACGTCGTGCTGCAGCTCCATGCCTACGAACCCCGCGACGTGACCGGGGAGGCCCATCGCATCGCCGCGGAAGACCCCTGTCGGCGGGCGTCCGAGGGAAGCCAGTCACAGGTTGCCCCCGCTCGGCGTTATCTCGCGGCCGGCTCCCTCGCGGAAGGGGAACCGCGGGGGCGGGGCGGGCGCTTCAAGGCCAAAGGCCACGAGGCCCTACACATCGGATCGGATCGGATCGAACTTGGGGCCCTTGAGCAACTACGCGAGGCGGATCAGGTACGGACCATCGCCCTGGCCCTCGAGGCCCTGGATCGCGCCACGGGCGAGCCCGACCCGGTCGCCTACCTCCGGGATGTCCTCCAGAAAGCGGACTGGACGGAACTGGCCAAGGCCCCCGATGGCGATCTCGCCATCGTCCGTCCCCTCGAGGCCTTGGCGGCACTCAACCGGGTACGCCAGGCACGCTGGGTACGACCCGCCGAGTCCAACTGACCGCGACCGGAACTCAGCGGCCGCCGTGTGGGCGGCGAGGAACGACACCCAAGGGCCTAGGGTCGCCGCTCGGAACGAGACGGGTGTTGGTGGACTCGACCCCGGAGCGGCTTCACCCGCTCCACGGTTGAACCGGCCGCGGGGTCGATGGGTCCTAGACGTCGAGAATGCGTCTGGATCCCATTCCGATACCCGCTCGGAGTCGCTATCGTGTCCCTTCCGCGTGCGCTGATCGAACCGTTCCGTCTCGATTGTATGAGGCGGCTACGACCTCGCCTCATCCAGTCCCTCGGGTGGATCGTGGGTCTATCGGGGCTCGCCGGGCCGGCAGCCGCCGTGGAGCCCGCCGCCAGTGCCGTGCAACAGACCGAACGCACCGAGGTACAGCTGATCAGCGCAGCCGAAGGATGGCGGTCCCAGGGTCCGACCTGGGTCGGGCTGCGGATCGGCCTCGCGCCGGAATGGCATGTCTACTGGCGCAATCCGGGGGACTCGGGGAGTGCCCCCCGGGTGACCTGGGCGTTACCCGAGGCCGCCGAGGCTGGGGACATCCATTGGCCGGTCCCTGAGCCCATCCGCGTCGGGCCGCTGATGAACTTCGGCTACAGCGATTCGGTGATCCTGCCGGTCCCGGTGCGTGTCGATAAGGCCGCGACCCAGGGACCCGTCGCCGTCACCGCCAAGGCGGAGTGGCTGGTCTGCAAAGAGGCCTGTATACCGGAATCCGGGACCTTCACGCTGCGTCTACCCGTCCACGACGATCCGGCCCCATCTCCCTGGGCATCGGCCCTCGATGCCGCCCGCGACCGCCTGCCTGCAGAGGCTAACGCCCCCGTCGCGCTCGTGGCGGACGATGCACGGCTCGCGTTGGACCTGACGGCACTCGAGCGGGCCCACGAGATCCCGCGGGATACCCTGTGGTTCTTCCCCGAGGACTACGGCTGGATCGACCATGCCGCCCCTCAGGCCCTTAAAACGGACGCATCCGGCCCGCGGCTGGTGCTTGAACGCGGGGACCTTCAAGGGAGGCTGGAGCGTCTCGGGGGGGTGCTGAGCTGGGAGACCGAGACCGGGCGGCAGGGCCTCGCGTTCGACGCCACGGCGGATGCCACCCCGGCCACGGGGGGCATCGGGGGAACGGAGCTGGCCACCTCGCCACCCGCCCATCCACCGAACCAGGCCCTCGGGCTTGCCCCGGCCCTCCTCTTCGCGATCCTCGGCGGGCTCATCCTCAATCTTATGCCCTGCGTCTTCCCCGTCCTGGCCTTCAAGGCGCTGCATTTGGTGGAGCAAGCGGCGGGGCCTCGGCCTCGGCTGCGCCTCCAGGGCCTGGCGTATACCGCCGGGGTCCTGGTGATGTTCGGCGTCGTGGCCGGGCTCCTGCTGGCCATTCGGGCCGCGGGGCAGGAGGTGGGTTGGGGCTTTCAGCTCCAGGATCCCTTGGTGGTCAGTCTGTTGGCGGTGGTCATGCTGCTGCTGGGGCTGATGCTCTCTGGCGTCTTCGAGTTGGGGGGAAGCCTGACCGGGGTCGGTTCCCGAATCGCGGACCCGTCGGCCGCACGCGGTGGGGCCCTGACCGGGGCCTTCCTGACAGGCGGGCTCGCGGTCGTGGTCGCCACTCCGTGCACCGCCCCATTCATGGGGGCCGCGCTCGGCTATGCCCTGATGCAACCGCCGACCACGACGGCGGCCGTGTTCCTCGCCCTTGGGCTAGGGCTCGCCTTGCCCTTCCTGGTGCTTAGCTTCCTACCCCAGTGGGCCCGCGCTCTGCCGCGCCCTGGGCTGTGGATGGTCCGCCTCAAGCAATTCCTGGCCTTCCCCCTGTATGCGACCGCCGCTTGGCTCGTCTGGGTCGCCAGCCAGCAAGTGGATGCGGGTGGCCTGGCGGCCTTGCTCGCCGCCCTGGTGCTGGCCGCCCTCGGGGCTTGGCTGTGGGGTTTAACCCAGCAGGGGGGACGGACCCGTCGATTGCGAATCGGTGCCATCGCGATGCTCCTATTAGCCGGGGTTGTCCTCCGGGGCGTTCTCGACTACCCGCCCTTACCGGAGGTCGTCGACACGAGCGGCTGGGACACCACAGCGCTCGAGCCGCAGCCCTACAGTCCCGAGGCCTTGCGAGCGATGCGCGCTGAGGGGCATCCGGTGTTCGTCAATCTGACGGCGGCCTGGTGTATTACCTGTCTGGTCAATGAGCGCAGCACCTTGGCCCGGCCTTCCGTGGTCAAGGCCTTCGACGCCGCCGGGGTTACCTACATGAAAGGCGACTGGACCAACCGAGATCCCCAGATCACCCGACTCCTCGAACGCTACGGACGCAGCGGGGTGCCCCTCTATCTGCTCTATCCCCCCGAGGGCAAGGCCCAGGTCTTACCCCAGATCCTGAGCCCGCAGCACGTCTTCAACGCCTTACAGGCGCTTGAGGACAACTCAGTGTCCGGTTGACCCGACGGCCCGGTCGGCGGCCTTGGCCGGGAATCCCCCAGCCCTCGGAGGTCAAGCGGGGCCATCCACGCGAGCCAACGAGTCCCTCGTCGATGGCCATCCCCGTGTCTGGCCCCGTATCTGGCCCACAAGCCCGCCCACACAGGGCGGGATTCAATTACACCTTGAGTCATCCCATCGTGAGGCGTCTTGCCATGTCCCGACATCACCTCGGAACCCTTGCCCTGACCGTTACCCTCCTGCTCGGTCTGGGTCCGGCCCATGGGGGGCCCGCCGTGGGCGCGCCGGCGCCCGAGTTCACCGCCACCGATAGCCAGGGCAAGACCCATTCCCTGGCGGATTTCCGGGGTTCGATCGTGGTCCTGGAGTGGACAAACCACGAGTGCCCCTTCGTCCAAAAGCACTACGAGTCGGATAACATGCAGGCGTTACAAAAAGCGATGACCGAGCGGGGTGTGGTTTGGCTCTCGGTCATCTCCTCGGCCCCGGGTCGCCAGGGGTACGTCACCCCGGATCAGGCCAATCGGCTGACCGAGACCCGAAACGCCGATCCGACGGCTGTGCTGCTCGACCCGACGGGTGAGATCAGTCAGCGCTACGAGGCCAAAGTCACCCCCCATATGTTCGTCATCGATACCGACGGAACACTCGCCTACATGGGGGGTATCGACGATCGTCCGACGACCCGGCTGAACGACATACCCGGTGCCCGCAACTATGTCCGTCAGGCCATTAACGAGCTCGTGGCCGGTCAAGCGGTGAGCCGCGCCGTGACACGCCCTTACGGCTGCTCCATCAAGAATAGCTGAGCGACTCCCGGTCGCCTCCCGACGCGCGGGATGAGACTGGGGGGCTGCAAATCCGTCGGTGATCGGTTAGATTGGCGCTTTTTCGGACTTCCCGTTCAGCGAGTACCGAGCCATGGCAAAGCCCCTGATCGCCCCTTCCATCCTCTCGGCGCAATTCGCCCGACTCGGCGAGGAAACGCGCAGCGTCCTCGCCGCGGGCGCCGATATGATCCATTTCGACGTCATGGACAACCATTACGTCCCGAACCTCACCATCGGCCCCATGGTCTGTGAGGCGCTGCGCAACGACGGGATCGAGGCACCCATCGACGTCCATCTCATGGTCAAGCCGGTCGACCGGATCATCCCCGACTTCGCCGCCGCGGGGGCAACGTACATCACCTTTCATCCCGAGGCGACCGAGCACGTTGATCGTTCGCTTCAGCTGGTTCGGCATCACGGCTGCAAGACAGGGCTCGTCTTCAATCCGGCGACCCCCCTGCATGCCCTGACGTATGTCATGGACAAGATCGACATGATCCTGTTGATGTCCGTGAACCCCGGCTTCGGTGGCCAGAAATTCATCCCCGGTGTGTTGAACAAGGTGGCTGAGGCCCGGCGGCTGATCGACGAGAGCGGCTACGATATCCGCCTCGAGATCGACGGTGGGGTCAAGGCGGACAATATCGGCCGAATCGCCGCCGCGGGCGCCGATACCTTCGTCGCTGGCTCGGCGATCTTCAAGGCCGACGACTACCGCGCCGTTATCGAGCAGATGCATCGCGAGATCGCCCATGCGTCGGGGTGAGTCCCAGCTCCCAGGCCGACCGGCGGCCATCCTCATCGATCTCGACGGGACCCTAATCGATACGGTCCCGGATCTCGCCCGCAGCGTCGACGATCTCATGGAGGCTTTCAATCGTCCGCCCCACGGCGAGGAGCAGGTCCGTCGGTGGGTGGGTAACGGGGTGACCCGATTGATCCACCGCGCCTTGACGGGCGAGATGGAGACCGATGCCACGCCGGAGGCGTTTGCGGCCGCGGAACCGGTTTTCCTGAGTCGCTACGATCGCAATAACGGCCAGCACAGTCGCATCTACCCAGGCGTCGAGGTCGCGCTCGAGGCCTTTCATGCCGCGGGTTTTACGCTTGGGTGTATCACCAACAAGGCGGAGCGTTTCACGGGACCACTGCTCGAACGGTTAGGCTTGGCCTCGGCGTTCTCCCTGGTGCTGAGTGGCGATAGCCTGCCACGTCAGAAACCGGATCCGTTACCGATCCAGCATGCCGCAGCGCACTTCGGCTGTGCGGCGGCCGAGGTATTAATGCTCGGCGACTCGCGAAGCGATGTGCGGGCCGCTCGAGCGGCTGGGTGTCCCATCGTGTGTGTCAGCTACGGCTACAACCACGGGCGAGACATTCGGGATGATGAACCGGATGTCGTGGTGGATTCCCTCGCTGACGTCCCGGCACTCATCCCGCCCGCATAATCCAGCGCGCGTCCCAACGGTCGGTGTCGCCGTACCTCGATGCAGATCCCTGTTGGACTCAGGCGGTTCGAGCCAGTCCACCCCCTGTGACGGCAGCATGCCCATGACGGATTTTTCCCCCATTGACCGTGCCACCTTCCAGCAGCTCGCAGAGGCCGGTTACAACCGCATCCCCCTCGTTGGCCAGGTCCTGGCCGATCACGAGACCCCCTTAAGCATCTACCGCAAGCTCGCCGAAGGCCCCTACTCCTGCCTCCTTGAATCCGTTCAGGGGGGTGAGACCTGGGGCCGCTATTCGGTGATCGGACTGCCGGCCCAGGGCGTCGTCCGGATCTATGACCATCGAGTGCAGTATCGAGTCAATGGGACACTCATTGAGGACCAAACAGTCGCGGATCCCCTGGCGTGGATCCAGACGTTTCGCAAGCGCTTCCGCGTACCCCAGGGTTATACGCCACCGTTACGATTGGACGGAGGACTGGTCGGTTACTTCGGCTACGACACCATCCGCTACATTGAGCCGCGTCTCGCCGGGTATCGGCCACCGGACACCCTCGGCACCCCGGACATCCTCCTGATGGTCGTGGAATCACTCGCCGTCTTCGATAACCTATCGAGTCGCTTGCACCTCATCGTCTATCGGGACCCGAGGGATTCGGACGCCTTCGATGGCGGCTGTGAGCAACTGGCGAAGCTCCGGAGCCAACTGCAAACCGCCCATAGCCCGCCGGTTCGACCACCCGAGACCCATCACCGGGTGCGTGAAGCCGATTTTCGGGCAGAGTTCGGGCAAGCCGACTACGAAGCGGCCGTTGCGCGTATCAAACGATATATTCGGGACGGCGATGCGATGCAAGTGGTCCTCTCTCAACGCAAGCGTGTCCCATTTGCGGCTGCGCCCATCGACCTCTATCGCGGGCTCCGCCTACTCAACCCCTCGCCGTATCTGTTTTATCTCGACCTGGACGATCACCACGTCGTCGGCTCATCACCGGAGATCCTGGTCCGTGTCGAGGCAGGCGAGGTCACGGTTCGGCCGATCGCCGGCACCCGCCCCCGCGGCAAGACACACGCCGATGACCAGACATTGGAGGCCGAGCTGCTGGCCGATCCCAAGGAGCGCGCTGAGCATTTGATGCTCATCGACCTCGGCCGCAATGATGTCGGGCGAATCAGTGAAACCGGGAGCGTCCGGGTTACGGATCGGATGGTCGTCGAACGCTATTCCCATGTAATGCACATCGTCTCGAACGTGGTCGGCACCCTCCGATCTGGACTCGACGCGATTGATGTCCTGCGCGCGACCTTCCCCGCCGGTACGCTCTCCGGGGCACCCAAGGTACGGGCCCTGGAGATCATCGACGAGCTCGAGCCGGTCAAGCGAGGCCTCTATGGCGGCGCCGTCGGTTACCTGGCCTGGAACGGAAACATGGACACAGCCATCGCCATCCGCACCGCGCTCATTAAGGACAGCCAACTGTTTGTTCAGGCCGGCGCCGGAATCGTCCACGACTCGGTCCCGGCCAAAGAATGGGAAGAGACGACCAACAAAGGGCGAGCTCTCTTCCGAGCTGTCGCCTTAGTCGAGCAGGGACTGGATCTCGAATCGCCTGAAGAGTCCTAG
>CAYFWJ010000116.1:0-8834 GCA_964346755.1 uncultured Ectothiorhodospiraceae bacterium | reverse complement strand
CGGGCCTACAACCACTGATTCCAGGCGTGGCGAAACGTCTGCAGCCGCTCGAGGACCTGGGCTGTGCCCTCCCGGAGCTCCATCCACCCCCCCATGAGCGGGTCCACCGGGGGGAGCTGAGTGAGGCCATAGGCAATGAAGCCATACCACAGCAGGGTGGCCGGCCAATCCCGCCAGCGCCCCAGCTTGAGGGCGGTGCCGAAGGAGCGCTTGAGCCGGCGGCCGGCGATGTCGACGCTGTAGGCCTCATCGAGGGTGAGATGGATGAGAAAGCCGGTGGTCAGGGCGGCGCCGGCGACCCAAGCGGCCTCCGCGGGCCACGCGTAGACCCGGTCCGCGAGCCAGGCGGTGGCGACGCCACAGCCGAGGGCGGCGGGGATGGAGTGGAAGAGGCCGCGATGGACCGTGGTTAAACGGAACAGGACGGCGAGGCCGTAGCGAGCCGCCATATAGGTGACGAAGGTCAGCACCACAGCCTCCGGCGGGGTCAGGCGGGGCCAGAGGGCGAGCAGGGTCAGGGTGGCGGCAGCGACGCCGAGACCGGTGAACCCGATCCGGACCGTCGTGGAACCGCGGGCATCGAGATCGGGCAACAGGCCGCCGGCGACGCCGAGCAAAAAGCTGATCCAGGCGACCAGGGGGGCGACGATCTCGGTGGTGACGAGCACGGCGGCGCCACTGGCGCTGACCAGGGTGGCGCCGGTGAGGTGGGTCTTGAAATCCGCCATGAGAGGCTACCCGTCCATGGGGCTCAAGAGCACGGATTGTCCCCGCATGGTCTCGGGTTGGGGCAGGCCCATGAGCTCGAGCAGGGTCGGGGCGATGGCGCTCAGGCCGGCGCCGGTGGTGAGTCGCCACGGATGGCGGTCGATGATGAGGCACGGGACCGGATAGCGGGTGTGCTGCGTGTGGGGCTCACCGGTCACGGGGTCCACCATCTCGTCGCAATTCCCGTGATCGGCGGTCAACACCACCGAATAGCCGAGCCGCTCGGCCACCTCGAGCACCCGCCCCACCTGGGTATCGAGGGCCTCCACGGCGGCGATGACCGCCTCGCGCACCGCCGTATGCCCCACCATGTCGCCGTTGGCAAAGTTAACCACCAGGAAGGCGTAGTTCTGGGACTCCAGGGCCTCGATCAAGGCATCGGCCACCTCGGCCGAGCTCATCGCCGGGACCTGATCGTAGGTCTCCACCTTGGGCGAGTCGATGAGGCGACGCTTCTCGCCGGCGTAGGGGGATTCCCGACCGCCGTTGAAGAAGAAGGTGACGTGGGCGTACTTCTCGGTCTCGGCACAATGGAACTGCTTGAGCCCGGCCTGGCTGATCACCTCACTGACGGTGGCCTGGGGTCGATCCGGCTGAAAGGCGATGGGGGAGAGGAACTCGGGGTCGTACTCGGTCAGGCAGGTCACCTTGGCGCCGGTGTAATCCCCGCGGTCGAAGGCCTCGAACTCGGGCTGACCGAGGGCGGCGGCGAGCTGGCGCGGGCGATCGTTGCGAAAGTTGAAGAAGACCAGGCTATCCCCGTCGCGAACCCGCTCGGCCCCCTCGATGCGGGTCGGCCGGAGGAACTCGTCGGTCTCATCGTCCGCGTAGGCGGCATCGATGGCCGCCGAGGCGTTCGCTGCCACACGGCCCTGCCCGTGCACGAGCAAGGCCCAGGCCCGTTGGGTTCGATCCCAACGTTTATCCCGATCCATGGCATAGTAGCGCCCGCAAAGGGTCGCGATGTGCCCCCCGGCCGCTTCCAGCACCGGCTGAACCTGACCCAGATACTGCCGGGCAGATTTCGGGGCCGTATCCCGTCCGTCGGTGATCATGTGCAACACCGGGGTGGCACCCTGGGCCCGACACAATTCGATCAGCGCGAGGAGATGGCGGACGTGGCTGTGCACCCCGCCGTCGGAGACCAATCCGAGGAGATGCAGTGGCCGTCCTTTGGCGAGGGCGTCACCCGCTGCGCGGTTGAGGACCATGTTCGTCTGGAAAGTCCCGTCCTCGATGGCGTCGTCGATGCGCACGAGATCCTGACGGATGGCGCAACCGCAACCGAGGGTGAGATGCCCCACCTCGGAGTTGCCCATCTGCCCCCGGGGCAACCCGACGGCCGGCCCCGAGGCGTCGAGGGTGGTATGCGCGTAACGGGCGAAATAGGCATCCAACTGGGGGGTTCGCGCCAAGACAACGGCATTGTCCCGTTTGCTGGGGTTGACCCCGAACCCGTCGAGGACGATGAGGAGGGTCTTGCGGCGAGGGGCGTCGTGATCTCTATCCATCGGGTGCTGTCGATCGTGTGCTGAGGGCGTACCGGAGCGGGGCGTGACGACGGATGCGCCCGTCCCCCATGAACCGCGCATCATACCCGAGTGGCCGGACGGGCGGGAGGGTTACCGCCACCTCCGGTGCGTGCCGGATCGATACGCGGGGTCGATCGATGAGGCGTGCCAGGCCTTGAGGGCGACGACCCGACCCCACGGCGCGAGCCATCGGACCCGGCGTCAGGCCGGGGTCCGTCGAGGCGACGGTCGAGGGGTTGCCCTGGAGGACGACGCGCCCGGTTGGGGGGCCACCGACCGACGGCGCGGGCCGTTCCTTGAGTCCGGTGACCTCGACTCCAAGCCGATCCATCGCGTCGCGAGCCCGGTGCGTCCGGGATCAAGCAACCAACGGGCCGGTCCGGGGCCCATGGCCAACGACGGAACCGCCATGCCCCAAGGTTGGCCTAGCGCGCCGGAACGCGCGTCCGAGCGCGCCGGCCCAAACCGGCAGCCGAGCGCACCGCGTCCCGGTGCGTGCGCCACCACCGGCTCCACCCTCCGCCTTCGACCCTGGGAGACTTGCGCCTATGACATCCCTGACGATCAACGGTACCCGCCATGAATTGGACGTGGACCCGGCGATGCCCCTGCTGTGGGCCCTCCGAGACCACGTCGGCCTAACCGGCACCAAGTTCGGCTGTGGCATGTCCCTGTGCGGGGCCTGCACGGTGCATCGGGACGGTGAGCCGGTGCGCTCCTGTGTGACGCCGATCTCGGAAGTGGAAGGCCGAACCATCACCACCATCGAGGGGGTCGACTCGCCGGCCGCCCGGGCCGTGCAAGCGGCCTGGCGAGCGCTCGAAGTCGTCCAATGCGGGTATTGCCAGTCCGGCCAGATCCTCGCGGCGACGGCGCTCCTGGAGAACAACCCCAACCCCGACGATGCCGCCATCGACGGGGCCATGGCCGGGCACATCTGCCGCTGCGCGACGTATTATCGCATCCGCAACGCCATCAAGGCGGCGGCCGCCTCGCTGGCCTGAAAGGAGCGCACACCATGACCCCATCAACGATTCATAACGTCAGCCGTCGTGACTTCCTACGCGCCGGACTGGCCACCGCGGCCGGGCTGACCCTCGGGGTTCGCCTCGTCGAGGCGGGCATGAACCCCGGCGCCCCGGGTGTGCCCGGCGAGCGAGGCAGCGGCGAGGCCTCCTTCGAGCCGAATGCCTTCGTGCGGATCCGCCCCGAGGGGACCGTGACCGTGATCTCCAAACACCTGGAGATGGGCCAGGGCACCTACACCGGCCTGGCCACGCTGGTGGCCGAGGAGCTGGACGCGAACTGGGACGACGTGCGCGTCGAAGGGGCCCCGGCGGACGCCGAGCGCTACAACAACCTGCTCTGGGGCCCGATGCAAGGCACTGGCGGCAGCACGGCCATCGCCAACGCCTACACGCAGATGCGCCGCGCGGGGGCCGCAGCCCGTGCCATGCTGGTCGAGGCGGCCGCCGATGCCTGGGCTGTGGACCCGGGCGAGATCCATGTCGCGGCGGGCCGGATCCGCCACCCGGGCAGTGGCCGGAGCGCGGGCTTCGGGACCTTTGCCGAGGCCGCAGCGACCTACCCCGTGCCAGATCAGCCGACGCTGAAGCAACCCGAGGACTTCCGGCTGATCGGCCAGGGCGTACCGCGCCAGGATAGCCCCGAGAAGATCAACGGCACCGCCGTTTACACCCAGGACATCCAACGCCCCGGGATGTTAACGGCCCTGGTGGCGCATCCGCCGCGCTTCGGGGCCGGGGTCGCTAACGTCGAGGCCACCGAAGCCAAGGCCGTGCCTGGGGTCAAGGACGTGGTCACCATCCCTTCGGGGGTCGCCGTGCTGGGCACCGACTTTTGGAGCGCCAAAAAGGGCCGCGACGCCCTGCGGATCACGTGGGATGAGTCCGAGGCCATGACCGAGGGTTCGGAGGAACTGATCGAGGCCTTTCGGGGGCTGACCCAAAAGCCCGGCGCGGTGGCCCGCCAAGTGGGGGATCCCGAGCAGGCCGAAGCATCCGCCGAGCGGGTCCTCGAGGCGGAGTTCGTCTTCCCCTATCTCGCCCACGCCGCCTTGGAGCCGATGAACTGCGTCCTCGAGCGCACCGAGGACGGCGGCGTTCAGGTCTATAACGGGGAGCAGTTCCAGACCGTCGATCAGGCGGCCATCGCCGAGGTCCTGGGCCTGAAACCGGCCCAAGTCCGGATCGCGATGCTCTATGCGGGGGGCTCCTTCGGGCGGCGCGCCAACCCCCATTCCGATTACCTGCGCGAAGCGGCCCACATCGTCAAGGCCATTGAAGGGCGGGCCCCGGTCAAGCTGATGTGGACCCGGGAAGACGACATGCAGGCGGGCTATTTCCGGCCCCTGTACGTGCATCGAATGCGGGCCGGGGTCGATGCGGCCGGCCAACCGGTGAGCTGGCTCCACCGCATCGTGGGCCAGTCCATCATGACCGGCACGGTCATGGAATCGGCGCAGGTCAAAGACGGCGTCGATAACACCTCCGTCGAGGGTGCCCGGAATGTCCCCTACGACCTCCCCAACCTTCGGGTCGACCTCCACTCCCCCCAGGTCCCCGTGCCGGTGCAGTGGTGGCGGGCGGTCGGCTCCACCCACACGGCCTTCGCCGTCGAGACCTTCATCGACGAGCTCGCCGAGGCGGCCGGCGAAGACCCAGTGGCCTTCCGGCTCGCCCGCCTCCCGGACCACCCGCGGCATCGGGGGGTATTGGAATTGGCCGCCGAACAGGCCGGCTGGGGCAAGGCCCCCTTGCCGGAGGGGCGAGGCCGGGGCGTAGCGGTCCACGAATCCTTTAACAGTTACGTCGCCCAAGTGGTCGAGGTGACCGTACAAGGGGGCGATTATCGGGTCGACCGGGTGGTGATCGCTGTGGACTGCGGGGTGCCCGTGAATCCGGATATCATCAAGGCCCAGATGGAGGGCGGCATGGGCTTCGGGCTCTCCGCGGTCTTGAAAAGCGAGATCACCCTCGAGGAGGGACGGGTGCAGCAATCCAATTTCCACAACTACAATGTGTTACGCCTCAACGAGATGCCTCCGGCGATCGAGGTGCACATCGTGCCCTCCACCGAGGCCCCGACCGGGGTCGGCGAACCCGCCGTGCCGGTGATCGCCCCAGCGGTCGCCAACGCGCTGTACCAAGTGACCGGCCAGCGCCATCGTCGCCTGCCCATCCGGTTGTAATCCCGGACGCCAGCCCGCCCCGGGTCCTCCGGGACGGGCCCTATTTCCTTCCGTCAGCGGCACGTCCATAATCGGGCCGAGCAGGCTTTGGTGCCTCATCGGACGGCAACGCCCGCCACCGAGGAGGCCACACCGAGGCCCATACGCCCGAGCCGACGGGTGTCGAGCGGTTTCGCGGCCCGTTCACGAAACCGTACCCGCACGACGCGCCATCCCCCGCAAGGCCATGCCCATGAGCGATTTCGAGCGTCCGGATAACGATTTCCTCGACGACACCCTATACCGCGAAGCCGCCAGCCGGACCGTCAACCTCGGGAACCAACTGGCGGATGACCAACCGGCGGATGACCCGCGGGCCATCGCGGATGGGTTGCTCGCCGGCGCGATCCACTACTGGCTCTATGCCTACACGCCCTGCGGCAACCCCCAGTGTCCTGATTGCGCGCCGATCGGGACGGCTTCGCTACGGCTCCACGAGCTGCTCCGGTTGAGCCGAGAGCTGGCCGAGGACAGCGAGTACTACCAAACCCCCAACGACCGGGATGTGGGTCGGGCCTGACCCCGTGGGCTCGAATCACCCCGGGTCCCTTCGGGTCCTGTCCCGGTGGAGTCTTTCATGAACGAACCTGCCCCCGTCGCCGTCGTCGCTGGTGTGGGGCCCGGCCTGGGCACGGCCCTGTGCCGACGCTTCGGCCAAGCCGGCTACCGGGTCGCCGCCCTCGCGCGTCGCGCCGAACCCCTCGATGCCCTCGCCGAGGCGGCCCATGCGGAGGGCTGGACGCTCCGGCCGATGCCGTGCGACCTCACCGATGGGGCGACCCTACGCCAGACACTGGGAGCGCTCGCGCAGGACTGGGACGAGCCGACGATCTACGTGCATCACGCCAGCCGGCTGATCCGCGGACCGTTCCTCGAGCTGGATCCCCACGCTTTCGAGACGATCTGGCGGATCACGGTGGAGAGCGCGGTCGTCGGTGCCCAGGCCGTGCTTCCCGGGATGGTTGCTCGAGGGCAGGGAACGCTCCTGTTCACCGGTGCGACCGCCGCCCGGCGGGGCGGCTCGGGGTTCGCCGCCTTCGCCTCGGCCAAGTTTGCTCTGCGAGGACTGGCTCAGTCGTTAGCCCGGGAGTTCGGCCCCCAGGGGATCCATGTCGCGCACCTCATCATCGACGGATTGATCGGCCCGAGCGCCCAGGAGACCGGGGGTGAAGGCGTCGCCGGCAGCCTGCAGCCAGAGGCCATCGCCGAGACCTATCTCCACCTGGCGGAACAGCATCGCTCCGCCTGGACCTTCGAGCTGGATCTGCGCCCAGATCGCGAGCGATTCTAGGGCCCGCGGCCCCGAGCCGACCGCGCACGGCCCGCCGGAACCACCGGTCGGGATCCACGGGGCGATCCGGACCCACGAACCCTCCTGCGGGACGGTCCCATCGACGCGGTAGACGACCATGACATCGACAGCCGAGCATCGGGCCACCTATGCCGATCTCTTCCGGATCCCCGAGCACCACGTCGGCGAGATCCTCGATGGGGTCCTGTACAGCCACCCGCGGCCGGGCCCCAGGCATGCCCGGGCGAGCTCCAGCCTCGGTGTCATGATCACACCGCCCTTCGATTACGGGCGCAACGGCCCCGGTGGCTGGTGGATCCTCGATGAGCCGGAGCTCCACCTGGGTGAGGATATCCTCGTGCCCGATCTCGCCGGCTGGCGCCGCGAGCGCCTACCCCAACTGCCCGAGACCGCCGGCTTCGGGCTCGCCCCCGATTGGGTGGCTGAGGTCCTCTCACCGGCCACCGCCCGCCACGATCGCGCCCTAAAGAGGCCGCGTTATGTCCACCACGGGGTCGGCTGGCTCTGGCTGATCGACCCGGATCTCCGGGTGATCGAGGCATACCGGCAAGGCGAGGGGTTGTGGACCTTGCTGCAAACGGCCACCGGCCAGGAGGCGACGCGCATCCCGCCCTTCGAGGCCGTCGCCCTAGAACGGGATGCCCTGTGGGCCTGAATCCCCGGGACCCGCTCCGGGTGACACCGGGAACGCGCCCCGGTCCCGGGATCCACTCGGCCTCGTCGTGTTGCATTCGTGCGGAATCACGATATCCTTGGATTGTCCGAGATTATCGGTTGAGTGCGAATGACCGTGCCGATGAGCCAGGCGTCTACCCCCCCAATCCTCCGCCGGATTGAGCCGTGCTCCCGGCTCGTGGGGGAATGGTGCGCCCATGCGCTGACCTCCCGCCTGACGGGACGACGGCTGCTGCCCGCAGGGCAGCAGCGCGTACCGACCCCCCAACCCAGCTGATCCGAACCCGCGCCTGACGTCGCGCGGTGACTCGCGGGCGTTTCCGCCGCCCGGTGTATCGCCGCCGACGAACCGCGCAGCCCACTGAATCCGTTCCTGGCCCCTGGGAGGACCGCATGTCCGAGCGCCAACCCCTCGTTATCTTCGATACCACCTTGCGTGACGGGGAGCAAAGCCCCGGCGCCTCGATGACCAAGGACGAAAAACTTCGCATCGCCAAGGCCCTGGAGCGAATGCGGGTGGATGTCATCGAGGCGGGTTTCCCCGCCGCCAGCCAAGGCGACTTCGAGGCCGTGCACGCCATCGCCGAGGCGATCCGCGAGAGCCGCGTCTGTGGCCTGGCTCGCGCCACCGAAAAGGATATCGCCCGCGCGGGGGAGGCGATTGCCCCGGCCCCCCTGCGCCGCATCCACACCTTCATCGCCACCTCCGCCATCCACATGGAGCGCAAGCTTCGGATGACGGCGGACCAGGTCTACGATCAGGCAGTCCGCTCAGTGGCCTACGCCCGCCACTACACCGACGAGGTGGAGTTCTCCGCCGAGGATGCCGGCCGTTCCGAGTTCGATTTCCTCTGCCGAATCATCGAAGGGGCCATCGATGCCGGGGCCACCACGATCAACATCCCGGACACGGTGGGCTACAACGTCCCCGTGCAATTCGGGGAGCTCGTCCACCGCCTCCGCGAGCGCATCCCGAATAGCGACCGGGCGATCTTCTCGGTCCATTGCCACAATGACCTCGGCTTGGCCGTCTCCAACTCCCTCGCCGCGGTGCTCAACGGGGCCCGGCAGGTGGAATGCACCATCAACGGCCTCGGGGAGCGAGCCGGCAATGCCGCCCTCGAAGAGGTGGTCATGGCGGTCCGCACGCGCCAGGACGTCTTCCCCTGCGACACGCGACTCGATACGACCCAGATCGTCCCTGCCTCCAAGCTGGTCTCGACCATCACCGGCTTCCCGGTCCAGCCCAACAAGGCCATCGTCGGCGCCAACGCCTTCGCCCACGAGTCGGGGATCC
>CAYFWJ010000115.1:0-8927 GCA_964346755.1 uncultured Ectothiorhodospiraceae bacterium | reverse complement strand
GGCTGCCGTCGGCTCGTTGATGATGCGCTTGACCTCGAGCCCGGCGATTCGACCGGCGTCTTTTGTGGCCTGCCGTTGGGAGTCATTGAAGTAGGCCGGCACCGTGATGACCGCCTCAGTGACCTCTTCGCCCAGATAATCCTCGGCGGTCTGCTTCATCTTCATCAAGACCCGCGCCGAGACCTCCGGGGGGGCCATCTTCTTGTCCTTGACGCGAACCCAGGCATCCCCGTTATCGGCCTTGACGATTTCGTAGGGAACCAGGTCCATGTCGCGTTGGACCGTGTCTTCTTCGAAGCGCCGGCCGATCAGGCGCTTGATCGCATAGAGGGTGTTCTGGGGGTTGGTCACCGCTTGTCGCTTCGCCGCCTGGCCGACGAGGATCTCACTGTCCTCGGTGTAGGCGACGATGGACGGCGTGGTGCGGTCCCCTTCGCTGTTCTCGATGACGCGAGCCGACTTGCCTTCCATTACGGCGACGCAAGAGTTGGTCGTGCCCAGGTCGATGCCGATCATTCTCGCCATGTTGTATGCTCCTAATGAATACCGTCTGTGATGTGTTCTCAGGTGATGATCTGATCTAAACGGCAAAATGGGGCTAAGGTGACAGGGATCCAAGGGAATCGAGTGTCACGGACCCGCCGAGACCTCGCCCCGCCGATCAGCTCGCTTCGGGCGCCTTGGAGACGACCACGAGTGCCGGTCGAACCAGACGGTCTTTCAGGAGGTAGCCCTTTTGCATCACATGCACGACGGTGTTGGGTTCAACGTCGTCCGTCGGTTGGGTGGTCATCGCCTGGTGCCGCTCGGGATCAAAGCGCTCACCCTGCGGGTTGACCGATTGAATCTCGAATTTCTCGAGTAACTGCTCGACCTTCTTCAAGGTCAACTCCGTGCCCTCGCGGAGTCGCTCCGCATCAACGGACTCCTGCTGGGCGGCGGCCAGGCCGAACTCAAGGCTGTCCACGACCGGCAGGAGCTCGTTCACGAAGCGCTCGACGGCGGTTCGAGCGGCGTTCTCCGTGTCGATGGAGGCGCGCCGCCGGACGTTTTGCAGCTCCGCTTGGGCGCGTAGCCACTGGTCGTGATTCTCCTGTTCCCGTTGCTCCGCTTCGGCGAGCTGCTCCCGGAGGATCTCGATCGCACGTTGCGGGTCGGCGTCCGAGGTCTCGGGGGCGGATTCCCCGGTGTCGTTGTCCAGATGGCCTGGGGTATCGGCAATCGACTCGTTGCTCGTGGCTTCGGCCGTCTCGGATGGATGCTCGGGCGATTCGGGACTTGGGTTTGTGGATTCCGGGTTTTCGTCGGCCGATTGCCCTGGCGTTCCGGGTTCGTGAGAGGCTTGGGGGTGCATCGATGTCATAGGCTGTTGGCTCGTCGCGGTTTTCAAATGGATTTCCCTCCGACTCACGAGGCCATGTGCCCGGGCGTACTAACCGGTCCCGGTATGTCGACTCCGGTCGGAGCTCCGGCGCTTAGCGGTGAGTTGGGGAAGCGCTAACTCGCGTATCGATCGATTTAGTGCGGGCGGGTCAGCGGGATGTCAAGGCGGTGCCGAGCAATCGCGAGGCGATGTCGACGATCGGGATGATGCGGTTGTAGGCCATCCGGGTGGGGCCGATCACTCCGATGACCCCCAGCCACTCCCCATCGGCGGCGTAGGGGGCGGCGATCATACTGCAGGCCTCCAGCGGATCGTAGCCTGACTCTTGACCGATGAAGATCTGCACGCCTTCGGCCTGAAGGCATTGATCCAGCAAGTGCAGGAGGTCTTGCTTCTGGTTGAAGGCCTTGAATAGGTCCCGCAACCGCCGCAGATCCGCCAGTTCGTCGATCTCCATGAGGTGGGTCTGACCCGTCACGACGAGGTCTTCCCCCGTCTCCTCCGCAGCGAATACTTGGCCGGCGAGACTGACCGCCTCGCGGCGGATTCGGTCCATGTCGGCGCGGACTCGCTCCAGCTCGCTCGCGAGATCCGTTCGGATCTGAGCGAGTTCCTTCCCGGAGTAATGGGCGGTCAGATAGTTGCCCATCTTCTGCAGTTCATCGGCATTGAAGTCACGCTCCGTGTGCAGGACTCGGTTCTGGACTTCTTGCTCATTGACCACCAGGATAGCGAGGATGCGGCGGTCACTCAGCGGCAGGAATTCGACATGACGGAGTCGCACCGCATCACGTCGGGGTAGGGTCACGATGCCCGCCAAGCGGGTTAGCTCGGCGAGGTGTTCCGAGGTCGAATCGAGGAGGCTCTGAGTCCCTTCGGCCCGCTCCATCTGTTGTTCCAGTCCGTAGACGGCGTCGCGATCGAGCGGATGCCACTCGAGGAGGGCATCGACGAAGAAGCGATAGCCCCGGGCTGTGGGGATGCGGCCAGCGGAGGTGTGGGGCGACTCGAGATACCCCATTTCCTCGAGATCGGCCATGACGTTGCGGATCGTCGCCGGTGAAAGGTCGAGTCCCGGGAGCCGTGATAGGGTCCGCGAACCGACGGGCTTGCCGAAGGTGATGTGGGTCTCGACCAGGGACTTCAAAAGTCGGCGAGCCCGCTCATCCATCGCCGGGGCGGATCGACGCTCGTTCATGGCGTTGTCGTACAGCTCGAATGGGCTTAGCACTCTCTTGGTTAGAGTGCCAAGCAAGCTAGCAAGGGATGGTTTGACTGTCAAGCAAGGCTCGGGTTAGGCCCAGCGCTGGCGGCATCGGCGCGAGACGCGGCCAGCCCATGTACCCTAACGTGAAACGGAACGGCCGAGGAGCATCCGTGCTGACTTTCAACCGCATCGCGGTAACCAGCAAGAGTCTCGACGTGGACCATGATGCCACGGTTCTCCGTTTACTCGACTTTCTCGTCGCGCGGGGCGTGGATATCTGTCTCGATGCGATGCTGGCGAAGCAATTACCGGGCCGAGACGATCCGGTCTTCGATTGGGACACACTGCCGGCCTCCGCCGACCTGATGATCGTCGTCGGGGGGGATGGCACCTTGTTGGAGGCCGCGCGGCGGGTCGCACCGAGTCGTCTCCCCCTGCTCGGGATCAACCTGGGCCGCCTCGGCTTTCTCGTGGATGTCTCGCCGCGTGAATTGGACAGGCATCTCGAGGCGATCCTCACCGGGGAGTACCGGGAGGAGCATCGAGCCTTGCTACAGGGTCAAGTACGCCGGGGCGGCGCCCTCCTGTTCGAACATACCGCCCTCAACGACGCCGTCCTTCGTGTCCAGGACACGGTCCGGATGATCGAGTTCGATACCTATGTCGATGGGCATTTCGTCAGCAGTCAGCGCGCCGACGGCCTGGTGGTGGCGACACCCACTGGTTCGACGGCGTACGCGCTGTCCGGGGGTGGGCCGATCCTGTACCCGTCCTTGGATGCCCTCCTCCTCGTGCCGATTTGCCCCCATACCCTGAATCACCGACCGCTCGTGGTCCCTGCGGCCAGTCGCATCGAACTGGTGATGCACGAGTGCAGTCGGGCCCACGCCCAGGTCAGTTTCGACGGACAAGGGAATATGCGATTAGCGAGCGAGGATTGTATCCAAATCGATCGCCACCCGGAGCCGGTCCGCCTCATCCATCCCCCGGACTACGATTATTTCCATATCTTGAGGACGAAGCTTCACTGGGGCGGCAAGCCGTGAGGCGCGGATTGCCCCGCGCAGCCATTGGTTCGTATGTCGGGTCATCCTAGAATCCCGCCCTATGCTTGAACGTATCGACATTAAGGACTTCGCGCTCATCGAGGCGCAAACCGTCACATTCAAGCCTGGGATGACCGCCTTGACCGGTGAGACCGGCGCGGGCAAGTCGATTATCTTGGATGCCCTCGGGCTGGTCCTGGGGGATCGCGCGGATCGTGATTCCATTCGGGCCGGAGCGGATCGGGCCGAGGTCCAGGCCCGCTTCGATGTGCGTCAGCGTCCGGTTATTCAGGCCTGGCTCGAGGCCCAGGGGTTGGAAGCCACCACCGCCTGCGTGTTGCGGCGGACGGTCTCTCGGCGCGGATCGAGTCGGTGCAGCATCAATCAGCGCAGTGTCCCCCTGCGCACCCTGCGTGAGCTCGCCGCGCAGTTGATCGATATCCACGGGCAGCATGCCCATCAATCCTTGATGCAGCGGGATCAGCAACGCCTCCTCCTGGATCAATTCGGTGGGCATCTCGAGACGGCGCAAGCCGTGGCGAGCCATCATCGGCAATGGCACGAACTCGCCGAGGAGGCGGAGCGGCTCCGAGCGGCCCATGACGCGCGACGGGATCGACTCGAGCTGCTCGGGTTTCAACTGACGGAGTTGCACGAACTCGGACTCCAGCCCGGAGAGTGGCCGGAGCTCGAAGCCGAGCATCGGCGCCTCGCGCACGCGGGCTCCCTGCGTGCCCTCGCTGAGCAGGCCCTCGAGGAACTCTATGAGCGCGAGGAGGCTCCACTATCCGCTCGGCTGGGGCGCTTGGCCCATCAGCTTGAGGATGCGAGCGAACACGATGCGCGCCTGGGGGCGGTCCAGGAGCTTCTGCACGGGGCCCTGGCGCAAATCGAAGAGGCCGCCGATTCGCTCCGGGACTATCGGGATGGTCTGGCGCTGGATCCGGAGCGACTTGCCTTGCTCGAAGCGCGTATCGCCCGGGCCACGGATCTCGCCCGGAAGCACCGCGTCGAGCCCGAGGCCTTGTCGGAGCTGACCGAGGGCCTCGAGGCCGAGCGCCAGCGGTTGCAGACGGAGGACGACCGTCTCGAGGGCCTCGCCGCTCGGTTGGCCGAGGCGCGCGAGGCGTACACCCGATCCACGGAGGCGCTGACGCAGGCCCGGGGCGCCGCGGCCGAGCGCCTTGGGGCCGCGGTCACCGAAGCGATGCAGGATCTGAGTATGGTCGGGGGTCGCTTCGAGGTGTCATTGCGGTCACGAGACGGTGAGCAGCCCCATCCGGACGGGGCCGAGCGGGTTGAGTTCCGCATCAGCGCAAACCCAGGACAGCCGCTCAAACCGTTGACCAAGGTGGCCTCGGGCGGCGAATTGGCGCGCATGAGTCTGGCCATCCAGATGCATCTCGCGCGGCAAGCGGCGATGCCGACGCTCATCTTCGACGAGGTCGATGCCGGGATCGGCGGGGCGGTGGCGGAGACCGTCGGTACCCTCTTGCGGGGGCTCGGGGAGCGAGTCCAGGTGCTGTGTGTCACCCATCTGCCCCAGGTAGCGGCACAGGCCCATCACCACCTGCGGGTGAGCAAGGCAACGGATCCTCATGGGGCCACGCACACCCGGCTCGTGTTACTCGACGGGAATCAGCGAACGGAAGAGATTGCCCGAATGCTCGGTGGCATCGAGATCACCGCGCAGACCCGCGCCCATGCCCGCGAGATGCTGACCGCCAAATCGCCCTGATCCGGCTCCCTGCCCCGCGCCTTGGCCTGGCGAGCCGCCCACCACTGACCTGACGCCGGATTGCGAGACCGACATGTCGAATTGGAAGAGCTATATGTGCATCATCTGCGGGTTTATTTACGACGAGGAGGCCGGTCGCCCCGAGGACGGTATCCCACCTGGTACCCGCTGGGAAGACGTTCCATTGACTTGGACCTGCCCGGATTGTGGGGCAACCAAGGATGATTTCGACATGATGCCCATCCGCTGAGGGCCCGGCCACGGCCCCTTTCGAACCCGATACGCCCCACCTTCAAGCCCCATGCAGCACGCCGTCCGCGACGCTTCCCCGAGTCTCCCCGAAGCCCGTTCCGAGGTAGCCCCGTGGGTCTTCCTCGAGGAGGATACGCCAGGTGCGGCTGGGGTCCTCTATACCAATCCGCGGCGGGTCCTCATGTGCGAGGTCGGGGAGGCGCCGGAGGCGGCCCTCGCCGCGGCGCAACAGGCGGCAGCCGAGGGGAGTTGGGTGGTTGGCTACCTGGGCTACCCCCTCGCGGCGATGCGACACCCCAAGCTACCCACCCCGTCGCCCGAACCCTGGCCGGCCCTGTGGTTCGGTGTCTTCGCGGGGCGTCATGCGCTGAGTGCCAATGCCGTGGCCTCGTGGCTCGATGGCCGGGTGCCCGCCCGCCTAGCCCCGCTGGCGCCCGAGGTCTCGCGACGGGCCCATCGGGCCGGTGTCCGGCGTATCCTCGACTACATTCGCGAGGGCGACGTCTACCAAATCAACTACACCATCGCGCTGCGAAGTGCCCTCCACGGGGATCCGCTCGCGCTGTACGCCGCGCTTCGACGGTACCAACCTACGGGGCTCGGGGGCTTCGTCCACACCGATCGCGGGGATTTGCTATCCCGCTCGCCCGAGCTCTTCTTCGAGGTGTCCGGGAACCGGGTCTGGACCCGACCCATGAAGGGCACGGCACCGCGCTATGCCGATCCGGACCGGGATCGCCGAGCCCGTGAGGCGCTGGCGGCGGATGCCAAGAATCGGGCTGAGAATCTCATGATCGTGGATTTGTTGCGCAATGATCTGGGGCGTCTCGCCCGGCCCGGATCCGTTGCGGTCCGGGATCTCTTCCAAGTGGAGACCCACCCATCGCTCCATCAGATGACCTCGACGGTCCAGGCCGAGCTGGCGGAACCCTTGGATCTTGCGCGCTTGGTGACGGCCCTCTTTCCCTGTGGATCGATTACGGGTGCCCCGAAACTCCGGGCCATGCAGATCATCGCGGCGCTCGAGCCCGCCTCGCGGGGGCCGTATACCGGGGCGATCGGGGTCCTGGGCCCCAACGAAACGGCCCGGTTCAACGTGGCTATCCGCACGTTACAGATCACGCCGGATCAACAGGTACGGCTTGGTGTCGGCGGCGGCATTGTCGCTGATTCGGAACCCGCTGCGGAATATCGGGAGGCTCTGCTCAAGGCGCGGTTCCTGCGCCCGGCGACCGAGGATTGCCGCTTACTGGAGACTCTGGCCTGGTTTGCCGAGACCGGTTGGTCCTACCTGCGGGCCCATTATCGGCGCCTGGCCGAATCCGCCGCGGAGCTGGATTATCCCTTGGACCCAACCGCGTTTCGCCAAGCACTGCGCTCGGCGGCGGGCCGCTGCCGAGCGAACGCCTGGCCGGCCGGGCGTGTCCGTGTGCTAGTGGATGCCGAAGGGCGAGTGGAGTGGCAGGCCGAGCCGCTCGAGCTCGAGGATCGATCGACCCGAACGGTTGGCCTCGCGGCCGAGACGCTCGATCCAACGGACCCCTGGCTGCGGCACAAGACGGACTATCGGCCCCTCTACGACCGGGTCTTGCGCACGCATCGGGCCCGAGATGGGGTCGACGAGGTCCTCTTCACAAACCATCGCGGCGAGCTCTGCGAGGGCACTTGGACCAATGTCTTCATCCAGCGGGATGGCCTCCTGCTCACCCCGCCCCGACGCGCCGGGATCCTCCCGGGGATCCTGCGGGATGATCTCCTGCGGCGTGGTATCGCACGGGAGGCGACCCTGGTCGCGGCGGATGTCTACGAGGCGGATGCGCTGTGGCTCGGCAACGCCGTTCGGGGGTTGCTGCCGGCGCGTCCCGTGATCGTCGACTCAACGTGACGACCCTGACTCCCGTTTTCGGTCGCGGAGGCACACGTGGCGATTGTCTGGACTCATCCTCGGGGGCGCTGCCACCCGCTGCTGGGTGTGACCGTGGCCTTGGCGGGCGTGACCTTGTATGTCTGGTTCAAGGCCCTGGCGTTGGCGCCCATCCCGCAGCTCGGTGAGTCCCTCGGTCTGGTTGGGGTCACGGCGAGCGGGAATCTGTTCTTGCTTTGGGTCACCTGGCTAGTGTGTCGCGAGTGGCGCCCCGTTCAGGCCGAAGTGGACGCGGATGGGGTTCGGATCACGCTCGCGCGCCCGTACCCCATGACGGGTCGACGTCGCGTCCGGGTGCCGCGGGACGCCTTCGGCGGGGCGTCCTTCGAGCCGCGCAGCGGCCGGTTGCGGCTGGAAACCTCCGATGGGCCAATCGCGATACCGTATCAGGGGGATCGGGCCAGGGGCTTGCTCGACGCCCTGGCGTCCGCGGCCCCCAGCATCTTCCGGGGGACCTACAGCGATCGACTGGAGGCCTTTCGCTTGCGGATGCTCCAGCGGATGCAGGAGGCGGATCCCCGGCCGGGCGCCCTGCCCGAATCGCCCGACTGCCTGAGCATCGATCCCGACGGCGTCACGAATCGGGATCGTGAGGCCCGTCGCTTGCGGTTCCTGGATCTCCTCGATCTGCTCTATCAGGGGGCCGAGGCATTGCCGGCCCTGGCGCTGCCGTCTCGGGTCTGGATCGTGTTCACCGCCCATGAGGCGCGCTACGATCGGATCTGCGTGGGCCTGTCTGCGGGCGCCGATGGGGTGCCCTGGGCCGGGGATATCACCTGGGGGCATCGACCGCCATTCCCCGCGCGGGGCCTGGTCGGTACCGAGGCGTTGCTCTGGGGTCAGGCCAAGCGCGACGGGATGACCTGGTGGTGGGGCACGGTGCCCGCCAAGCTCGCCGGCCCCCGAGAGCCGCACCCCGAAGCAATCGACTGAAGTCGATTTGTGGCGCGCAGAAAAACGATTGGTCAGCCAGTGGCTTGTGCCCTACGCTTCCGGGCATCGCACGCTGAACCCGCTCGGTTCGTTGGGAACTCGGCGGCTTGGCGTTCCGCTCCGTACAGTCCCTGGAGGACGAACCATGAGTCAGTCACTGCAGCAAGCGGTTGCGCGTCAACGGGCGGCCTTGTATGAATCCCTCGCGCATCCGATGGCGGCGATCGCCACGGCCTGCGCCCCGTGTTGGTCTGAGCCCGACGCCCTCGATAGCGCCCTGGAATCTGCCTTGGGTACCCTCTCCTACGCAAAATACCTCTATGGGCTCGATCCGCACTGCCGCCAGATCTCGGCGACGATCAGCCGCGACGGGCCGCTCCCCGACCAACGCGGTCGCGACCGCGGGCAACGTCCCTACGTCCAGAGGGCGCGGAGTGGCGCGT
>CAYFWJ010000114.1:0-8955 GCA_964346755.1 uncultured Ectothiorhodospiraceae bacterium | reverse complement strand
CGGGCCTGCTCCGGCGAGAGATAACCGGTCTTTCCCTTGAGTGTCCCCACCTCGGTGGCCATCGTCTGGGTGGCGGCCTTGGCGATACCAAAGTCGATCAGCTTGATCTGGCCCGCATAGGTAACCACGATGTTTTGCGGACTGACATCCCGATGGATGATGTTGAGCGGCTGGCCCGCATAGTCCGTCAGGTGATGGGCATAATCCAGGGCCTCGCACACCCGGGCCAGGGCGTGATAGATCAACGGCCGCGGTAACCCGACCCCGGTCTCGCGGGCACGGGCTGCAACCTCGCCCAGCTGCTGGCCCGAGAGATACTCCATGGCGATAAAGTAGGTATCGCCATGCCGCCCGAAGTCGTAGATCTGGACGATATTGGGGTGATGCAAATGGGCGGCGAGGCGGGCCTCATCGATGAAGGAGCGAACCAGCTCCGGATCCTGCGCGCGATGGGGGAGGACCCGCTTGATGGCCACGAATTTCTCGAAGCCTTCGGCCCCGAGCAGCTTGCCACGATACACCTCGGCCATGCCCCCCTGCCCCAGTCGGGTCAGGAGTCGATAGCGGCCACGCACCACCGCATCGTCAGTCGGGCTCACGGGATTCACATTCACCACCGGGACCGGTCCAATGAGGCCATCGGGTGTCGGCGTCCTGACCGCGGGCAGGCATCATCCAGACGCCTCCGACCGTTCGCTCATCGCCCGAAGATCATGTCATCCATCCCGAACTGATGGGCCATGGTCTCGACGGCGTTGCCAAGCTCCTCGGTCCGGGCGGGATGGTTGTAGGCCCCCGAACTCAACCAATGCAGGGCCGTCTCGCGATCCGGGGCCAGGGCGAGCAGATTGATGAGCTCACCGGCCTCGCTGCCGATGACCTCGCCCCCGAGCAGGGCGCCGGTATCCATATCCCCCAGGACGCGAACATAGCCCGCCGGATCGCCCTGACCCAAGGCACAGGGCGAGGTCTCGAAGGCGGCGAAGCCAACGGCCGGCTCGTGCTCGGCGTCTTCGGCCAGGTCATCGGTCATCCCGATGCGGGCCATCTCGATGGCCGTGTACACCACCATCGGGGTCCACAGCTCGTCTCGCGCGCGCCGGGGGCCTTGGCAGATGTTGTCCACGGCGATGGCGGCGTCGTTCATGGCGTGGTTGGCGGTCATATCCGGCGAGCCCATGTCGCCGATGGCGTAGATCGTGGGCACCGAGGTCTGCAGGTAGGCGTTGCGGCGGATGAAGCCACGCGCGTCCACCTCGATGCCGAGCGCCTCCAGCCCGAGCCCCTCCGTATTGGGCCGGCGGCCGGTGCCGAGCAGGACCCAGTCGACGGTCAGGGGCTCGGCATCCGCCTCGAGTTGGAGATGGACGCCCGCCTCATCCACGCTGATCGCCCGCGGCGCGACGTCCTCCCGCAGATTCACCCCGTGGGCATCCATGGCCTGGCGCAGCTCCCGGATCGCCTGGGGCGTGAAGGGGACCCGGCGCAGGGGCCGGGAACGGGCCAGCCAATGGACCTCTTTGCCAAGCTGCGTAAGGATGAAGGCGAACTCCGTGGCGATGACGCCGCTGCCGATCACCGCCACCCGATCCCCGGCCGGCGGGGGTTCATCGAACAGCGCGTCGGTATCGATCACCCGCCCCGGGACCCGCTCGAAGGGCTCCGGACAGCTCGGGCGGCTCCCCGTGGCCAGGATGATGGATCCCGCGGTGATCCGACGCACCGCACCGTCCGCATCGCTCACCCGGACGGTATGCGCCGATTCCAGCGTCCCCACCCCGCGGATCGCCTCCATATGCAGGCGCTTCATGTACTCGACATAGCTCTCCTGGACCTTGGCGACAACCGCCTCCTGATGGTCCCAGGCGGCCCGCAGATCCCCCCGGAGTTGCCCCCGGATTCCGCGTTCGGCGAAACCGGGCGCGGCGGCCAGGGTGCGTGCTGCCTGATACCAATCCTTCTTGGGCACGCAGCCGCGGTTCAGGCAACACCCGCCCCAGTCGCCCTTCTCCAGGATGGCGACCCGCAGCCCCCGCAGGGCCGCATTGACCGAGGCGCGATAGCCCCCCGGTCCGGAGCCGATGACGATGAGGTCGAAGTCGTAATCGTGGGATGCGGCGTTGGACATAGATAGCGAGTCCTCGCGATGGGCGGGGGACAACGCCTCAGGAAGCCCCCTCGGGCTCCCATGCGAGGCGATCGATCATGAGCCGGAAATGGGTCTTACCGGATTTCTTCTGCTCGACCTGCACCGGCAGGTAATGGTAACGAACGGCCAGCCAGTAATCGGTGACCCGCTTGCTCCCGCCGACCCGTTCCTGACGCACCCGCAGGGTGTCGAGTCGACCGATGGCGGTCTTCAACCGCTCGGTACCGACCCGATCCAAGTGGTAGTCGTCCAGGTCCCCCTTATCGAGGAGATCGAAACGGACCCGTTGGAAATCCGGATGCAGGGTCACCATCATGGCGATCTGGGCACTGAGCGGGTCGTAAGTGCGCGCGGTCAGCCGGGCGCTGCGTCGTTGATCGTCGTCGTAGGTGATAACCCGTTGCTCCCCCCAATCGAATCGACTGAAACGGTCGACCGGGTCATCCCCCGTCTGGTGGACCCAGTAGCTCTGGGCCCGCAAGCGCCCGCCTTCGAAGCGCATGTGGGAATGCTCGCGGCGCTCGGCGTCGAATAGCCAGGTGATCAATCGCGTCGGCCGGGCATGATAACGGTACCGCAGCTCCTGGTCGTCCCGGGTGAACTCGGCCGTCGCCCGACCGACGGTAAACCCCGACATGATGAGTTTGTATTCCACCTCGAAGCGCGTCGGGAGCGCCCGGCTCGACTCCGCCAGGACGGGCTCGACGGCCGTCAACAGCCCAAACGCGAGGACGAGGCGGAGGAGCCGACTAGGGAGCGGGGTCGTGCAGGTCATGATCAAGCCTCAGCGGGCGGTCCAGGAGACGGTCATCCCAACCGATCCGATCGGGTTCACACCACCGCACCCGCCCGCGGACCACCGCCTCGAGGGTCGCTGGATACAGGCGATGCTCCGCGGCGCGGACCCGGGCCTCGAGGGCCTCGGCATCATCGCTCGGGTACACCGGCACGGGCGCCTGGGCGATGACCGGCCCGCCATCCAACTCCGCGGTCACGAAGTGGATGCTCGCCCCGTGGACCGGGACGCCGGCGGCCAGGGCCCGGCGATGGGTGTCGAGCCCGCGAAAGGCCGGGAGCAGTGCGGGATGGATGTTCAGGGCGCGGCCGGCGTAGTGCTCGATGAACCCGGGCGTCAGCACCCGCATGAACCCGGCGAGCACCAACCAATCCGGCACGAAGGCATCGATGGCCGCCATCAGATCCGCATCGAAGGCCGGGCGATCCGGGTACTCGCGGTGGTTGACGACCCGCGTCGCCAACCCGGCGCTCACGGCCCGCTCCAAGCCGCGCACCCGGGGGCGATTGCTGACCACCCCCACCAGCTCGGTGGCGAGTCGGCCCCCGCGACGGGCGTCGATCAAGGCCTGCAGGTTGCTGCCGCTGCCGGAGATGAGGACGACGGTTCGGGGCAAGGGATCGTTCGGGGTGGCCGGTGGCGGCATCGGATTCACGGCCACTGCAGCACCGGCCCCTCGGGCCCGCACGCCACCACCCGCCCCAGACGCCAGGCGGCCTCGCTCGCCCCATGCAACACCGACAGGGCGGTATCCGCCGCCTCGGCGGGGACGGCGATCACCAACCCGATCCCGTTGTTGAAGGTGCGCCACATCTCCGCCTCGGCGATCGGCCCGGTCTGCTGCAGCCAACGGAACAGGGCCGGGCGTTCGCCCAGATCCTCGAGCACCGCCCCGTGACCGGCGGGCAGGATGCGCGGCAGGTTCTCCACCAGGCCCCCGCCGGTGATGTGGGCGATGGCATGGATCGGCGCCTGCGCCCGCAGGGCCGCTACGGATCGGACATAGATCCGGGTGGGGGCCAGCAGGTCGTCGCCGAGGCGGGCCTCCGGATCCCGGGGCGAGGGGCCCTCGCGATCCACCTCGGGGGACGCCAGGAGCCGTCGGATCAACGAGAAGCCGTTGGCATGCGGGCCCGAGGACGGTAAGGCCAGGAGCACATCCCCGGCCTGAACCCGCTGCGGGCCGAGCAGGGCATCCGCCTCGGCGATCCCGAGGCAGAATCCGGCGAGATCATAGTGGCCCGGCTGGTAGACATCGGGCATCTCCGCCGTCTCGCCGCCGACCAAGGCCATCCCCGCCTCGACGCAGCCAGCCGCAATCCCCTCGATCACCGCCGCCGCCACCTCGGGGTCCAACTGCCCCGTCGCGTAGTAATCCAGGAAGAACAGCGGATTGCCCCCCTGGGCGAGGACATCGTTGGCGCACATCGCCACCAGGTCGATCCCGATCCCGTGATGGGCCCCCCGCTCCAGGGCGAGCAGCAGCTTGGTGCCGACCCCATCGGTCCCGGACACCAAGACCGGCGCCCGATATCCACCGGGGACCCGCACCTGGGCCGCAAACCCGCCCAGGCCCCCCAGGACCTCCGGGCGATGGGTGCGGGCGATCGCCGGCTTGATCCGCGCCACAAGGGATTGGCCGGCGGCGATATCCACCCCCGCCTGGCGGTAGGTCAGCCCCTCCGGATTGTCGGTCGAATCGCTCATACCGCAGCGCTCAAGGCGGGAGAGGCGACAACCTTACCGAGTCGCAGCCCTCGGGGCAACGGGATCTCACGGCAAGGGCCCGGTGTACTCGCCGCGCGCCACGGGCAGATCCTCCGCCTCCCACAGCACCATCCCGCCCGCGAGATTGACGACGGACTCGAAACCCATGTGGGCCAGGGTCACCGCCGCCATCGCGCTGCGCGCCCCCGTGTCGCACACGACCAGGATCGGGCGCGCCTGGGCCCGACACACGGGCTCGATGCGGTGCTTATTGTGGGGATCCACCGCCCCCTCCAGGGTACCCCGCGGGACCAACCAACTCCCCGGGATATGGCCCCGGGTGTATTCATAGGGCTCCCGCACATCGAGCACGAGGTGGTCCGGGTGCTCGGCCTGCCAATCCTCCACCGCGTCCGGCGGGAGCTCGGTGATCTGGGCGCGGGCGGCATCGATCAGCGCCGCCAGGGTCAGGGGTTCGCTCATGACTTCGACTCCCGATGGGTTCGAGCACGCGGCTCGGGGCCCGGTGGCTCAGGGGATGTCGGCCGGCGGCTCGGCGATCCGCCAGCCGTTCTTGCCATCCAACTTCGCGAGGTACATCGCCTCGTCGGCGGCGTGGAGCACCTGATCCGGCGTCGCCCCGTCATCCACCGGCAGGGCCGCCATGCCGATGGAGGCCCCGATATGGGCCATGCCGCTCGCCAGGGGGATGGGCTCGGCGAGGGCATCCACCAAGGCCGTCGCCAACCGCTCCGCCTCGCATTGGGTCGTCCCCCGCCGCAACATGACCGTGAACTCGTCGCCCCCGAGCCGGGCGGCCCAATCGCCGGGCCGGAGTACGCGGTTCAGGCGCCGACTCGTGCGGACCAAGACCTCGTCGCCGATGGCATGGCCGTGCTCATCATTGACCGCCTTGAAGCCGTCAAGATCCACATAAAACAGCCACCCCGTATCCTGTCCCCGCAGGCGCTGGGCCAAGCGATGGAGAAAGAGCGCCCGATTGGCCAGCCCAGTCAACGCATCGTAATTGGCCAGGGCGGCGAGGCGCTCCCCGGCCCGTTGCCGCCGCTCCGTCTCCGTCTGGAAACGGGCCAAGACCGCGTTATAAAAGGTGGCGATCTGGGCCGCCTCGGTCTCCGGCTCGGCGGAGACCGGCTGGGAGAAATCCCCCTCCCGGGCCTGGCGATCCATCTGCACCAGCAGATCCAACAGACCATGGGTCGCCTGGTGCTCCGCGATATTCAGGCCGATCCGCTCCTGCTCGGCGGTGACCCGGAAGGGCAGATAGCGATCCAGCCCCCGAAACAAACCGTACGCCACGGGGAAGGCAAAGGCACCGACCACCAGCACGCCCATGAGCTGCACGAGGAACTGCTCCCCCGTCGAGCCGAGCGGCAATTGCGCCGGATCGGCGAACAGGGCCACGGCCAGGGTGCCCCAGATGCCGGCGAGGAGATGGGAGGGAATGGCCCCGACCACATCATCGATGGACAACCGCTCGAGCAGACGCATCCCGAGGACCGCCACCAGCCCCGCGACGAACCCGATCACCAGGGCATCGCCGGCACCCACCCGGTCGCACGGCGCGCAGATCGCCACCAATCCGGCGAGCACCCCGTTGATGATGCGGTCTACCAGGGGGTAGCGCCAGACGATCCAACTGGCCAGCAGGGCCGCCAACCCGCCGGCGGCACCGGCGAGGGTGGTGTTGGCGATGAGCACCGGGATGATCGGCTCGAGGCCGAGGGCACTGCCCCCATTGAAGCCGAAGAACCCGATCCATAAGAGAAAGACCCCGAGCACCGCCATGGGCAGGTTGTGGCCCTCGATCCGGCGCCCCTGAGGCCCGAAGCGCCCAACCCGTGGCCCGATCACCAGGATGGCGGCCAGGGCCACCCAACCCCCCACGCTGTGCACCGCCGTCGACCCGGCAAAATCGACGAACCCCAAGGCACCCAACCAGCCCGTGGCCGTATCCGTCGGCAAACCCGCCCAGATCCAATGCCCCACGATCGGATAGATGAAACCGGCGATAATCACGGTTACGATGACATAACCGATGAAGCGCATCCGCTCGGAGACCGCCCCCGAGATGATCGTCGTCGCCGTCCCGCAAAACATCGCCTGGAAGACGAAGAAGGCGATCCCCTCGGGATCGGTGTATTCGAAGGGGACGCTCGCGGGCGTCCCCAACCAACCCCCGAGGCTGGGTCCGAACATCAACCCGAAGCCGAACAGCGCGAACAAGACGTTGGCGAGGCAGAAATCCACCAGATTCTTGATGGCGACATTGATGCTGTTCTTGAGCCGAACGAACCCACTCTCCAGGCACGTGAAACCCGCCTGCATCAGGGCCACGAGGATGCTCGCCAGCAGCAGCCAGGTGACATCGGCACTCAGGTATGTCGCGGTCATCGAGACTCCCGTCGGCAGCATCCCCAGGGCGGGTATCGGCGGCCCGGGGCGAGGCCCAAGCCGGGCGAGGCCGCCGGCTAACGGCGAGTGTCAGGCGAGGGACCGATCCCGCGGGCCCGATCACCCCAGCGCCCCCGGACTCACCCCCCGAGGCATCGAGGCGACATGAGTGCCCGCCCCGGTTGTCTGCGACCGCTCAAACGCCTGATCGGACTGGTCGGCCTGATCCTCGCGGGCCTCGTCGCCCTACAGAACAGCGAACCGATGACGGTTGAGCTGCTGAACCTCTCGCTCCGAGGACCGCTCATCGCCTGGCTGCTCGGATCCTTCGCGATCGGCTGGCTCGTGGGGTTTCTCGGGGGGCGGCTCGGTCGCCGCCGCACTCGGCAACGACACCGGACGGGAAAGCAAGCAGCCTCCATGCCAAATGGGCGGGAAAAGCCAACGACTCAGTCGGCCGGGGAGGGCTCACGGCGGATCTCGCCGTCCGGCCCCAGGGACGGATAGGCCCACCCCCGGCGCCGGTAAACCGCGGCCACCTCGGGCCAGGCCCACTCGAAGAGGAGTCGATGATAGGTGGCCGGGTCGAGACGCACCTGATCGTAGCACCCGGCCGCCTGACGCTGGCGTTGCGCCTCGAAGAGCAGGGTCGCGGCGGCGACTGAGACGTTCAAGGACTGCACCATCCCGGCCATCGGGATGTAGACCCGCACATCCGCCGCCGTCACCGCCCCCGCACTCACCCCGTCGAGCTCCGCGCCGAGGACGACCGCCGTGGGCCGGGTGAAATCCACCGCGCGGAAGTCCTCGGCGGTCTCATCGAAATGGGCCGCCACGATCCGAAAATCGCGCGCCCGGAGCTGGGCGTAGACCGCCTCGATGGTGGGGTGCAGGGTCGTCTCGACCCACTTGCGGCTGCCCGCGGAGGTCTCGTGGGCGATATTGAGCGACCCTGTCGCCGAGACCGCATGCACGAACGGGATCCCCACCGCATCGCAGGTCCGCAGGATAGCCGCCAAGTTATGGGGCTTGTGGACCTGATCGGTCACGACCGTCAGATCCGCCTGGCGTCGATCGAGCACGGCCTTGAGCTTGGCGAAGCGATCCGGGTTCACGGGCGGTCCCCCCCGAGCGGCATCGGATGCGCGTTAACAGACAAAATCGTCCGGGACCGGGAACTCCGCCTCCTCCGGCCGCTCATCGGGCTGCGGGGGCGCATGGATCACCACGGGCACATCGGGCTTGCGCGCCTGGATCCGCTCGCCGGACTCCCGAGGCAGCACATACCCCCGATCCTTCCAATACACGCACGCCAACTCGCCGCGGGCCAGCTCGCGGCGCTGCTGGGACGTCACCCGCACGCGGCGCGCCCGGCCGTCGGCGGCAAAATGATAGGGCGTCTCCGCCCGGGACTCGTTCAGCTGCCGGGCCCCGATCAGATCCGAGATCTCCGCGCGTAACGCCTTCTCCCGCTTCGCGCGCTCGCGCTCCTCCGCCAAGGCGCGATCCCTCGCCACCTTCTCCGCCTCCTGGCGCTTGATCGCATCCGCCTCGGGGGAACGCTCAGGGGCTTGCCCCTTCCCCTTGCGCTTACCCTTCTTACGGGACTCGCTTTTCGCCTGACGGGCCTCATGCTCGGACGCCAGACCGGACTTGAGGAGCTGCTCGCGCAGGTTATCACTCATAGGCATGCCTCGCGTCAGCCGCCGGGACAACACACAACCAATCGCCGAGGAACGCCACCGGCGCCCCTCGACAAGACGATACCGACATCCCGCCACGCCGACAAGTTCCCACACCCGAGCCCGTCCCCCGACGGCTCACCCACCCGGGCAACCCCCTCGCACCGACCCACCTCGGCACACCAACCGCACCCCACGACCTCATA
>CAYFWJ010000113.1:0-9208 GCA_964346755.1 uncultured Ectothiorhodospiraceae bacterium | reverse complement strand
CCCGAACCGAGCCCGTGTAGCGAGATCCGAACATTGTGTGCTAAATAGAACCCCGATTCCAGTGGTGTTCGCACCGGATACCTTTGCCAAGGTGTCTTCGACTCGGGGGTTCACGATGAACCTCATTTTCCCCTCCACCCGAGATGGCGAGTATATCGTATGACGACCCGACGTTTGATCGAGATGCAACGCATCGCCGTACTTTGCGGCAGTTTGTGCTTATCTGCGACCGTGGCCGCCCAAGGCGCGGGTAATGGTTCCAGCTACGGGGGGGGTTACGGGCCTTCCTCGGATGGCTCCAATGGCAATTCCGATTACTATTTCCCGCAGCCGAGCGGGGAACGCTACGGCGATTTCCCCGAGTATCCGCCGCGCGACGGCGGAGGGAATGCGGCCCCCCGCGATCGCTCGACCCCGAATCAGGGTGCCTCTGGACAGCGCAGCGCCCCCCAGCAGGCCCCACGTGGGGGTGGCTACAATCAGCCGATGCCCCAAGGCCAATACGCGCAACCTCGCTATGCGCCTCAGGCGCCTGCCCAGCCGCCCTATGGCGCTCCGGGCTATGGTGCAGCCCCGAACTACGGTGGCTATGCCCCCAGCTACGGGCCTGAGGGCGGTTATGCCCCACCGGGCGGTGGTCCGGCTTACGCGCCTGGCTACGGCGGCTATGGCGGGGGACCGGCGTATGGGCGCGGCTACGGCCAACCCTACTACGGCGGGCCCGGCGGTTACTACGAGGAAGACCGCGGCAGCAGCGGATTCCCCTTCGATTTCAGTGACTTCGGGGACTTCATGCCGTTCGGGAACAGCAGCCAAGACGAACCGGCCGGAGGCTACGGTGGACCCGGATACGGCCCGTATTACGGTGGACCGGGCGGAGGCTACGGCTACTGAGACCTCATGGGGTGCATCGAGCCCGGTTTGAGTCCCGCCTCGCTGGACGTCGGCCGGGTGGGTCTTAGCGGAGCAAGGGAGCCTCGCAGTGAGGGACGGGCTGCGGTTGGGGAGTGATACCTCGCCGGCCGTCGCCCAGCTTGAGTCAATTTGGCCCGCCACGAGGGGAAAGGCCCGTAGGGTTCGCGGTCCGGGGAGGCCGGTCGGCCTTGCATCGACCGGATCACGCGAGATCGTGTACCGTCCACCCGCGATAACCCGATTGCGATACTTCGTCATCAGCGGTTCGCAACACGCCCCAAATCCCGCAGGAAACATCGAACGAAGGTCTTACGCTATGCATGCCCGATCATGGCGATGGCTGGTGCTGTCGCTCCTCGTCGTACCGCTCGTCTCCGCACCCCCCGACACCTCATCCCGGACCCGAGTCTATGATGGACGCGTCATCAAAGTGACGGATGGAGATACATTGCGGGTCTTGCACCGTTCCGGTCAGCTCCGAGTCACGCTGGCCTATATCGATGCGCCGGATAAATATCAAGCGGACGGGCAACAGGCCCGGGGGGTCCTTGACGAATTAGTCGCGGGTGAGGAGGTGCGTGTCCGCGTCTTACGGGAGGGGCAGTTCAAGCACCTGATATCCGAGGTGTACCTGGAAGGAGACCTGATCAACGCTCAGCTCGTGGCGCGTGGCTACGCGTGGATCAAGCCGGATGTCGACGCGCCGGAGTCGATTCGCGAGGCATTGGAAGAGGCCAAGGCCGCCGGGCGGGGTATCTGGCAGTTCGGGGATCCCCAACCCCCATGGGAATGGCGTGAGGAAGAAGGCTACGACTACGAACGCTGAGGCCGAATCGGTCGCGGTGGGCCGCCCCGCTGATGACCTCAGCGAGGGGCCGACCACGGCCCCTTCGGCTGGCACCCCGTCGAGCCATCAGGGGGCACGACGGTACCCCCATGGCCCGCTCCTCGATCGATGGGGTTAGCGGATCAACAGGAACAGGGCGCTGTCGCCGCGATAGACGTGGAGCAATAGGGTTTGCGGGTCCTGCCCCAAGACACGCTTGAAGGCCTCGAGATTCGCGATCGGCTGACGGTTCACCGACACGATGACATCATCGGTCCGCAAGCCCGCTTGCCATGCGGGGCTACCCTGCTCGATTTCGGCGACTTGCACCCCGTTGCCTTCGGGGTTGCTCGTGACCTTGGCCCCTTGAAGCCGCTTATCCAAGGATTCCGGGCTTGCTTGGGCCGTCGTCTCGCCGGTGCGTTGACCGATCGTCGCGCTGACCTTCAATCGCTCGCCATCGCGGACGACCCGGAGCGATACCTCCTCACCGACCCGCATCAGGCCGATCACGTTGCGAAGATGCGCGGCGTCCCGAATGGCTTGGTCATTGACGGCGGTGATCACGTCACCGGATTTCAAGCCGGCTTCTTCCGCCGCAGTATCCGGAATGACCCGCGCGACGACCGCGCCCTGGGCATCCTTGATGTCGAAGGCATTGGCGAGCTCCGGGGTCAGATCCTGGATGTAGACCCCCAACACGCCCCGGCGCACCTCGCCGTATTCGATGAGCTGATCGACCACCGCCCGGACCATATCCACGGGGATCGCGAACCCGATGCCGACGTTGCCCCCGCTGGGTCCGATGATCGCCGTATTGATCCCGATGAGCTCGCCCTTGAGATTGAGCAATGCCCCACCGGAATTCCCGGGGTTGATCGAGGCATCGGTCTGGATGAAGTTCTCGTACCCCTCGATGCCGAGACCGGTCCGCCCGAGGGCGCTGATGATCCCCGAGGTGACGGTCTGGTTCAATCCGAACGGGTTACCTACCGCGACGACGAAATCCCCGACGTCGAGCCGAGATGCCTTGCCGAAGGAGACGGCCGTGAGATCATCGGCGTCGATCTGCACCAACGCGACATCGGTCTCCGGGTCGGCGCCAACGAGCTCGGCCTCGAAGCTTCGCCCATCCTGAAGCGTCACTTTGACCGTGTCTGCCTTCTGGATCACGTGGTGGTTGGTGATGACATAACCCTTCTCAGCGTCGATGATGACGCCGGACCCGAGGCTTTGGCTCCGGCGCCGCTGCCGGGGCATCTCCTCCTCCGGCATATCAAAGAAGTAGCGGAAGAAGGGGTCTCGGAAGAGCGGGTTCTCTTCTTTATTGAGCTCGTTCTCCGTCGAGATGTTGACCACGGCCGGTGTCGCCTCCTCGAGCATCGGGGCCAGACTGGGTATCTGACCATCGGCCGAATCGCCCAGAGCCACGGGGATCCCCGCCGAGGCGGTGGAACCCACCAGCAGCCCGAGGGCTACCACGGCCGTCTTGAATCCGCGAGCGGATGTGCACGTGCTAATCAAATCGAAGCCTCCCGAAAAGGATGGTTTTCGCGTTTTGTGAACGACTGATGACGCGCGGCCCCGACCATCCGAAGGGGGTTGAGAACGATTCGAATGGCCTTGAAAACGCGCAAGCCACGACTCATATGAGGGAATAAGGGAAAGACGAGTTCCAAGATAAACGGCCTGAGCGGGATTTGCCAAGCCTCTTGAAAACCGCCCAAGCCGTTCGCATATCGAAGACTGGAGGTCGTTAGGTCGTACCAATAAGGCAAATCGTTGAACATCAATCAAGTCGAGGAGGTGATTGTGATGGCGATGATGCGTTATGAGCCGTTCGAGGGTATCAATCAACTGCAGCGGGAGATCAACCGACTGTTTGAAAGCCCCGGCTATCGAGGCAACGGCGAAACCGGGCTGAGCGCCAGTGATTGGGCACCGGCAGTCGATATCCGCGAGGAACCCGATGCCTTCGTCCTGAGCGCGGATGTACCGGGCGTTGATCCCAAAGACATCGAAGTCACCATGGAGCAAGGGGTTCTGACCCTGAAGGGTGAACGAGCCCACGACAAAGAGGAGGAGAAGAAGGGCTTCCGACGGGTCGAGCGCGTTCGAGGGTCTTTCTTGCGTCGGTTCACGCTGCCGGATACGGTCGATCCGGACCAGATCACAGCCCGTACCAACAACGGCGTACTGGAGATCCGTGTGCCGAAAGGTGAAAAGGCGCAACCTCGACGGATCGAGATCCAGGGATGACGGATTCCCTTGGGCACCGATGCAGGCCCGTCAGGGACATAAGCCCCGAATGACAAGGGCATGAACGACCCGGGTCACCGCGGTGACCCGGGTCGGCCTCGTCTTCAAAGGTTGGATGAGGCTGCGCCCCATAGCCCGGACTTCGCGACTTGCCACAGGTAGCCTTTCGATATGGGGTATAAACACACAGCTTGGCGACTCGACCCCTTGTTTCTTGATTCTATTGGTGGAGAAGGTGTTCGCGGCACGTTGGATGACGCCTGAATCGACCTAAAAACCCGCTCGAGGGCAGCTGGAAGCCCCTCAGATCCATGGGTAATGGGTGTTAGGGCGCGCTTCGGTGCGGATTATGGCGGGGTGGCGACTCGGGCTTGAGCTCATCGCAAGCCCGATCGCGTCGTGCCGGTTGAAGATGACGTGTACGGGAAAACGAGGGCGTTTCATGCAGTATAAAGACTACTATAAGATTCTTGGAGTCGATCGGAACGCCACCCAGGACGCTATCAAAAAGGCTTACCGACGACTTGCACGCAAGTATCATCCGGATGTAAGCCAAGAAGAAAACGCCGAGAAACAGTTCAAAGAGGTCAGTGAGGCCTACGAGGTGCTCGGCGATCCGGAAAAGCGTTCGGCCTACAATCGTTTTGGATCCCAGTGGAAAGAAGGCCAGGACTTCCATCCGCCGCCGGGTTGGGAAGGCGGCTTCGGCCGCTCCGCCTCCGGTTTTCGGGCGGAAGGACAAAGCAATTCCGGGGATTTCTCGGATTTCTTCGAGTCTCTGTTCGGCCAGATGGGCGGGGGCGGTGCCGGCCGTCGCACCTGGACCTTTAGTGGCGATGCGTTTGGGGGAGAGGCCTTCAGCCGCGCGGCCCGGGAGCCCGCCGAAGAGCAAGCGACCATCCGGCTTGACCTAGAAGATTCGTACTATGGCGGCAATCGGACCGTGAGCGTGACGACCCCGGCGGCCGCTGCCTCGGGGAGCAGCGGATCGCGGACTCTGAATGTGCGTATCCCCCGCGGGGTCACGGAGGGTCAGCAGATCCGCCTCGCCCGGCAAGGGTCGGCAGGACGTGACCTGTATCTCAAAGTGGCGTTCGAGCCTCATCCGCTGTTTTCGGTTGAGGGGCGGGATCTGACGTTGGATCTGCCGGTCGCCCCTTGGGAAGCGGCCCGAGGGGACAAAGTGGCGATACCGACCCTGGCAGGCGACGTTAACCTGCGTTTACCGGAAGGGGCGCAATCCGGCCAGCGGTTGCGACTCAAGGGGCGAGGTTTGCCCGGTAACCCGGCCGGGGATCAATACGTGCGAATCAAGATCGTCACGCCGCCGGCGAACACCCCGAAGCGACGGGAGCTCTACGCGCGGATGGCCGAGGAGATGGGCTTTGATCCCCGCGCCGACTTCAACCCCACCCGCCGGGCTGCGGGCGAGAGCTAAACGTCGCCCTCCGGGGGTCGACGATTCAATCGGATCCCGCCCTCGACGACACGTTCCCACCACTGACGTTCGCGCTCGAGCTGCGTACGCCACGCCTGTTCCCGCTCCTCCGCTGTCTCTTGCGCCCGGCGCCGCCAGGTCAACTCCGCTTGAGCCGCCTCCACTTCGCCATTCAACGCGGCGAGTCGCTCGGCCTTGGCGTCGTTGGCGGCTTTCGCCTCCCGGTGGGCCGTCTCGCAGGCCTCGGCCTGATGCTGCCAGAACGCGACCTGTGCCTCGGCCCAGGCCCGCTGTTGCTCGAGCGCTTCCGCGTGGGCGCTCCGCTGGGCTTCCAGCTGGCGTTGCCACTCGGCTTCCCGGGCGGTGGTCTCCTGCCGCAGGGCCTCGATCCGCTGTTCCCCCTCGGCTTGAAGCGCCCGCAGCATCTCCCGCTGCTCGTCGCGATGGGCCTGACCGAGTTCCTGCCACGCCTGCTCGTGGGCCCCGGCTTGGGCGAGGGCCTGCTCGGTCTCCCGCAACTGCCCCCGGAGCGCCTCCTGCTCCTGGGTGACTGACTGGAGCTTCGCCTCGAGGTCTCGGCGCTGCTGTTCCGCGTGCTGCAACCGTTCCCGGAGTTGACCAAGCTCGACCTCGTGTTCGGAGCGCTCCGTTTGTAGCTGCGCCCACGCTTGCTGTAATTCCTCCTGCGCGGCCTCGAGGGCCGCCGCCCACAGCTGTTCTGCCGCCTCCCGTACGGCGCTCGGCATAGCCGGCCGGTCCTTCTTCGCCTCCTCCTGTTGCTGCCACTCCCGTAGGTATTTGTGGACCGTGGTCGATGAGCCGCTCCCGAGGGCAGCCAATACGGCCCGCACACTCGGGCGCTCGCCCCGATCGCGGATCCCCCGAGCCGCATCGAAGACGGCCTCTCGATCGACTTGCCCCATTCGAATCCCCTCCGCGCCGTTGTCGTTTGTTTCGCTTAATCCGGACGGATATTACCGATTCCGGTTCAGGCCGAACCCCAATCCGATTGTTCTAACTTGGGTCGTATCGTTACATAATGTTATGCGATGTAACGATACTGAATCAAGCCACCTCAAAAGTCGTCAAAAGACTTCCGATAAGGCCCATTTTCAGAAATTTTCTCGGTGCATCCCGAGTCGGATCCAGGGGGCACGAAGCGGGGTGTAACACCCCAGCCGCGGGTGACATCGCCCCGCAAAGGCGTTTAGAATCCGCCTTTTAGTCGTACGACGGGGACTCGGGATGGCCGCGTTACAACCTGCCCGCCTGACGTGGCTCGCCGACGGCTCGCCCTACGCGGTCGATTATCAGGACCGCTATTTCTCGGCCCAGGGCGGGCTTGCGGAGACCCGATGTGTCTTCCTCTCGGGTAACGGCCTGCCGGAGCGCTGGCGGGACCGACCCACCTTCACCCTGGTGGAGACCGGCCTCGGGACCGGGCTCAACCTCCTCGCCACCTGGGCCCTTTGGCGCCGGACACGACGGCCGGGGCAGCGCCTGACCTATGTCGCGATCGAACGACACCCCTTGACGCCGGATGATGCGGCCCGGGCGCTTCGGCCTTGGGACGAACTCGCGGGGCTGCGTGCCCGATTCCTCGCGGCCTACCCGCCATTGGTCCCCGGATTCCAAACCCTCGAGCTGGGGGATCCGAGCCTACGCGTCCTCCTGATCTTCGAGTCGATCGAGACCGGCCTCGAGGCCTTCCGGGGCGGGGTCGACGCGTGGTTCTTGGACGGCTTCGCCCCGGCGCGCAACCCGGCCATGTGGGATGCCCGCGTTTACACCGCGATGGCGGCCCGAAGCCGACCGGGATGCACCGTCGCGACCTACGCCGCCGCCGGCCAGGTCCGGCGTGGGCTCGAGGCGGCTGGATTCACGCTGGAACGACATCCGGGATTCGCCGGGAAACGAGAACGGCTCGTCGGGACCTGGCCGGACAACGCCGACGATCCGGGACCAGACCCCACGGCGCCCCCCTGGTATCGCCTGCCGAACCCCCCGGCGATCCCCCGGGGTCGGGCCTTGGTCATCGGTGCTGGGTTGGCCGGCTGCGGTGCCGCCGAGGGACTGGCCCGCCGGGGTTGGTCGGTGACCCTCACCGACCCGGCCGGGATCGCCGGTGCCGCCTCCGGTAACCTCGCGGGCACCTACCTGCCGCTGATCACCAAGGGGGTAACCGCCCGCAGCCAGTTCTCCCTCGCTGCCTTCGGCGATCTCGTCAATCGGCTCCATCGACTGCGTCGGGCCGGTCATTGGGTCGACGCCATCGGCTCGGGCCTGTGGCAAGTGTTCGGCGATCCCGAGGAGGCGGAGCGGCTCAGGGCGGGGATCGCCGCCCACGGGCTGGAGGGGATCCTCGCGGACGAGCGGACGGGTCCGGCTGCGTCGGCTCGGGTGGGAACGTCGCTGGCCCAAGGCGGCTTATGGTTCCCCGCGGCCGGGGCGCTGGATCCCCGTCAATTGTGTCGGGCCCTGCTGCAGGCCGGTGGATTGTCGCCGCCGATCCGAGCTCGGGTGGCCGCGATCACACCCGCCGATCCTACCCTCAGGGGGGCCGGGTGGCGGGCCTGGGATACGGCGGGCCAGGTCATCGCCGAGGCGGATGTCGTGGTGATCGCCAACGGCGCGGAGGCGCGGACGCTGGTCCCCTCCGTGACCGGGGGCTTGCGTCGGGTGCGCGGGCAGGTTAGCCATTTTCGAGCAACGCCGGCGAGCGCCGGACTCCGGGTGCCATTGTCGTTCGGGGCCTACGCCACGCCCCATCGCGGGGGCCTGCATGCGGTCGGCGCCACCTTCGACCTCGACGACCCGGATCTGACCCCGCGTTACCCGGATGATCAGGCCAATCAGGCCGCGCTGGAGCAGGCCTTCCCGGCCTTGGCCACGGGGATCGCCCCGCCCCTCGAGGCGCGGGTCGCTCATCGCACCAGCGTCCCGGACCACCTGCCCATGGTCGGGCCCATCCCCGACGGTCAGGCGTTTGCGGAGGCCTACACGGGCTTGCATCACGGCCGGCCCACGCATCGCTACCCCCCGGCCGACTATCGACCGGGGCTGTACCTCTCCGTGGCTCACGGGGCACGGGGCATCGTCACTGCCCCGTTCGCGGGCGAGCTGCTCGCCGGCCAGGTCTCGGGCGAGCCACTGCCCCTTCCGGGTCCTGTCCTGGACGCGATTCATCCCGCCCGTTTCTGGGTTCGTGCGCTGCGGCGCGGGCAGCCGATTCCGGAGGACCCCAGATCGTCATGACCCGGGGCGGGCCCAGGCCCCGAGCCCGGGGCTTGGAACCCGCACGCGCATGAATCGGAGGATTCGCGGGGCATATCCGATCGGGAACCTGGGATTCGTGGCGAGCCCGGCCCAAGCCGGTTACGATTGGAAATTCGCGCCATTAGGGGGAGGGGGGCATCCTGAGCCCATCCGCCGATACTCGCGACCTGGCCCCACGCCGTGGGATCCACCGTGGCGCCCCTCATCACCGGGGGCCGCCTGCCGGATACGGTTTTCCGCCGTCGCCTTCCGACCCCTCAATCTGGGCCCAAGGAGGTCCCGATGGGTCGGATCGCTTGCCCCGTGTCACCTCGACGATCCCGGTTTCGATCCCGATCGCGACGCGGTCCGCGAGCAGGCGCGCCGGGTCGGCGTCCCGGCGCCGATCGTCCCCGGCGTCCATGCGGTGGGCGTGGCCACGACTGCGATCGGTGACTCCGGGACAAGCGGATCTCGACCCGGCCTAGGGCGTGTTGACGTTTCATGGCAGGGGT